>JBCDIK010000245.1:0-4594 GCA_038749065.1 Pseudomonadota bacterium
GCGGCGCCCATCATCTCTGCCAGACTGTGTCAGCTCTGGGCGCTCATCGCCGTCCCTGGTCGGATCTGCGGGCCGCAGCCCATGATGAAACCGACCAGAATGCCGAGCAGCGGCACCAGGGGCGCCGCCACGGCGCCGAACAGCGGCGTAAGCACCTCGCTGCCGCCGCCCAGTTCGTAGAGCAGGAAGGCGGCGATCACCCAGATCACCACGAAGTTGGTATTGAGCGCGACCCGCCGCGACAACAGATCGCCTACCTGGCGGGCTGCCAGATGGACGGACTGAGTCGGGCTGACGACCCACAGGGCGATGCAGGACAGCGCGCCGCCCACGCCGATGATCTGCGTGAGTGGTTGCGGGGTTTCAATCTGGAACAGGGCGGCGATGCCGAAGATCAGACCAGGGACGGCGATGAGCGCCCAGAGCTGACACAGTCTGGCAGAGATGATGGGCGCCGCCTGCGGCTCGGGTTCCGGAGCCCGCGGCGGCACCGCGAGAAAGCTGCGATCATGAATCTGATTGATCAGGTAACCACTCAGCGTGCCGACGACGAAACCAAGTGCGATCAGGGCCAGTCCGATCAGCGGTTCCCGTGCCAGCAGCAGGAATGCGGCATCTCCCATGGTCGAGGTGAGCACGGCGACCACCGAGCCGAAGGTGGCCCGACCCATGGCGAACTGTGTGATGACCATGATGGCGCCGCCGCAGCCAGGCAGCGCGCCGAGGGCCGCTGCAACGGGAATCTCCAGGCGACGCTGCCGTTCCAGCCACGCACCGGCATCGATGTTGTGACGGGCCTCAAGGTGAAAGAACAGTGCGAAGGTCGCGGCGACGAACACCCCCACGCCGAGGTAGGCATCTGTGAGTGCTTCGAACACCGCATCGCGGTGCTCGGCGTCTGCGGCGATCCACAGGAGCAATCCGGCCAGCGCGGCAAAGCGATAGAGTCCAAGGCCAGAGTCATAGGCTGGGCTGCGGACCAGCTCCGCGCGGAGTTGCAGGAGTCGACCGGTCACGGCTTCAATCCTTGTCGGGGTTCAGGGTGCATTCGGAATGCTCGCCGTCAACGCGTTCCAGGGTTCGAGCAGGTAGTTGCGGTAGGGCGCGAGCACCGCCAGGCATTGCCCGTCGCTGCTGTAGACCTCGACGAAGCTGAGCGGTCCCGTGGGACTGCGAAAGCGGGTGTGCCAGCAGCTGTCGATCTTCGACAGCGCAAGGGTCGCGACGCCCAGCCTTGAGTGCATGAGCAGGTGCCCGCGATCCACGCTTAAGCCTGTGATATCGCTCGCGTCCGCCTGCATCCAGTGCTCGCCCGCGACGATGCGGGTGTACACCACACCCTGCCGGTACAGATGAGCTAACCAGTGTGGCAAGGCCGCGCCGTCGATCGCTCGGGCCCGATCCTTGCCCATCCGCGGCAGGGTCTTCCGGCGCATGCGCCCGCCGTCGCAGCGGACCGCCTCAAGATGACCCTTTGCATCCAGACAGTGCCAATGCGCACGCGCATTGATGGTGGGCTGCAACGATCGATCCACACATCCTGGGGACCTGCTGTTGGGTGCACTCGGGACCGGTGGCGGCGAGTGGGGCAGGTTGGCGAGCGGCGCGGCGCTGCCTGCGGCACCGAAGATGATGCGATGCTGCAGGGACCCGGTGCGGTTGTACACATGGAGAACATCCAGATCCCGCAGCGGAGCGTAGCCTGGGGTGAAAGCGACGATGCTGTTTTGCCAGCTTGCACAGCTGACCGTCAGCGTCTGCGTGGCGGGATGGGTATCCAGGTCGATGTCCGACCAGGTCAGCGTGGGAGCGCGCGCGGATGCCAGCGCGTCGCCGTTGGTCGTGGTCAGCACCGCCTCGGACAGATCGACCTCGTGTTGCAGCGCGGCGAGCGCGCGCTCGGGCTTGAGGAAGCGCAGCCCCGCTGGGGCCTCGGTGAGCAGTGCTTCAAAGGTGGCAACGGGAATGCTCAGTCGCTGCCCGCGGGCGGCACGGCAGTGTTTGCAGTCGAAACTCATGGCGATCTCAATACACGTCTCGAAGATAGCGTTTGTTACGTTTGAGCTGCGCAACGTACTCCGCGGCGCGCTCGTCGTTCATGGCGCCGTGCTGCCGCACGATCGCGTGGAGCGCGGTGTCGACATCGCGCGCCATGCGCGTGGCGTCACCGCACACATAAAAGTGGGCGCCGTCTTGGAGCCAGGCAAATAGCTGTGCGCCCTGTTCGAGCATGCGGTGCTGTACGTAGACCTTGTCGCTTTGGTCTCTCGAGAAGGCCAGATCCAGCTGCGTGAGGGTGCCGTTTGCGGCCCAGGTCGTCAGCTCCTGCTCGTAGATGAAGTCATCGGCGCGATGCTGATCGCCGAAGAACAGCCAGGACTTGCCGTTCGCACCGAGGGCCTGGCGCTCCTGCAGGAAAGCCCGGAAGGGCGCGATGCCTGTACCCGGCCCAACCATGATGATCGGCCGATCGCGCTCGACGGGCAGGCGGAAGTTTTTGTTCGGTAGCACGAAGATGCCGCCGCGGTCTCCGGCCGTGAGCGCATCGGCCAGCCAGGTTGAGGCGACGCCGCGGTGTTCCCGTTGCTCGTAGCGCCAGCGCACGGCGGCGACCGTGAGGTGCACGGCGTCCGGGTGGGCGAGGGCGCTTGAAGAGATTGAGTAAGCGCGATGCTGCAGCGGCCGCAGCAGGTCGATGAGCACGCTCGGGGGTAGCGGCAAGGACGGATTCAGCGCCAGCAGATCGAGCAGGTCCTTGCCCCACAGAAAAGCAGCGATCGCTTCCGTGTCTCCGTTGCCCACCACGTGGCTCAGCTCGTCGTCGCCGGCGTGCTGATGGAGATACTCGAGCAGATCTTTCGAGGGCGTCATGATCTCGAAGCGTGTCCGCAGCAGCTCGCCGAGCGCCTCGTCGTGGCCTGCAATGGGCTCGTCGGCGGCCGCACCCATACGTTCAAGCAGCGCTTCGATCAGCGTCTCGTGATTCACGGGCATCACACCCAGCGCATCGCCGGCGGTGTATTCGATGCCGCTGTCAGCCAACGCGAATGCGATGTGACGGATGTCCTTGGCAGATCCGCTGCCGGACAGCTGCGTGTTCTCCGTAAGCTGCGATGCGTAGGGGCGCTTGCGCGTCCAGGCCGAGGTGGTCGGTGCGCTGCTGACGGTGATCAGCGTGTCGACTGCTGGCACTGGCTCCAGGCCGTCGGCCGCCAATGGCAGCGCTTGTGCAAGCCACGCTTCGGCCGGCGTTTCGTAGTCGATGTCGCAATCGATGCGCGGCACCAGGCGCTGCGCGCCGAGCTGCTCTAAACGGGTATCGATCAGCTTGGCGGATTGGCAGAACTGGTCGTAGCTGGTGTCCCCGAGGCCCAGCACCGCGAAGCGCAGCGACTCCAGGCGCGGTGCGGCGCTGCTGGACAGAGCCTCCCAGAACAGCTCGGCGTTGTCGGGCATCTCGCCTTCGCCGTAGGTTGACACCACCACAATGCAGCGCTGCATGGCGGCCAGCTCTTCCATGCTCGTGGCATCGAGTTCGTGAAGCGGTGCCCGCAACCCGCGTGCCGCGGCCAGCTCCGCCGCGCTTTCCGCGACGCCTTCGGCATTGCCGGTCTGGCTGCCGTAGAGGATGTGGACGACCGGTGCATCGTTCGTTGCGTCCGCGGCGCTGGGCTGTTCCGCGAGCGTTGCGAGCTGCGCGCGCAGCCCGGCCATGTAGCCGCTGACCCAGGCGCGCTGTTCCGTACTGAACGGCGCATCCTCCGGGAAGGATGGGCCATGATGGTCTGTCGGATCCGGCAGCACGCGCTAGGCCCCCACCTTCCGTGCGCGCTCGAGCAACGCGTGCCCTGCGAACAGCTCTTCAAAGCTGGGGATGCGCCCTATGGCCTCCCGGTTGCGTCGGTCCTGCGTGAGAATCCAGCCGTAAGTGGCCGGGCTGTCCATGCTGCGGACATTGCGCCGCTGCAGGGCCTGCTTGAAGTCGCCCAGCCGCTTGTGGGACAGCAGGACCGCCAGCTGATGGCTGTCGTAGTGATCGAGCGCGGCGCGGGCATGCCGGGCGAGCGCGCTCATGAGGGCATGGTCTTCCGTCAGGATGAGGTTGCGCGCCAGCCGGTCCAGAATGTCGCGGTCGCGCACCGCCCCGTTGTGTTTGCGAATCAGCTCCAGCGCCGTATCGAGTACGGTCCAGCTGTTGAGCAGTTCGTAGCTGGCCCTGTCCGCACCACGATCCTCGGCTGCGGGCAGACGCCCGTCAGCTAGCGGTGTCCCCCCTTTCCAGGCGGTTTTCAGACGGGAGATGAGATGATCGGACAAAGCGCTCGCGACCTCTTCACGCAGGGCCTTCTCCGGCTGCGCCTTCAGAATCTCGCCCGCATCCTGGTACTGCAGCAGCGCGCGCGGCATGACCCAGACGAAGGCGGCGCGTGCGTTCGACCAGTCGGCCAGCAGTTCCTGCGCCGTCGCCGAGCCGGTCGCGGCGAGGTGCCACTGCAGCAGCAGCCGGATCGCCTGTTCGTGCACCGCCGCCATGGGATCGTCATGGAGCAGCGTCCCGGTCAGGACGCTGTCGTGACTGACGGCCCTGTCGAAC
>JBCDIK010000246.1:0-4547 GCA_038749065.1 Pseudomonadota bacterium
ACCGGGCGAATCACGAGTTGATGAATGAGCGGCGGCGCGCTGAGGGTCAGCGCTTCGGCATTCTCTGCGGTCAACCCCTGTGCCATGAGTCGCTGCACGGCCTCGAGCCCGCCGTGGGTGGCCCGCCCGGAGGGGAAGGGCTTGTGACTGAGCTCGGTCACCCGGCTGCCCAGAGACAGGGCCTCGATCAGCCCATCGCTGCGGTGCCCGCGCTCGAACAGGTTCAGGTAGCCGTGCACACCGTCGATGGACGCGGCCGGCGCAGGAATGCCGCTCACGGCCAGGTCTACCGCGGTAAAGGCGTGCCGGGCGGCATGACCGATCTGAATCGGCAACGTCGGCTTGCCCTCCTCGTGCGCCTGCATGGTCCCCGCGCACTGAGCGAGGCAGTACCCGAACGCTTCGCGCACCTCCGCCTCGTCCAGCCCCCGAAGCACCGCCAGAGCGGCCGCGGCGCCGAAGATGCCGGTGGTCGCCGGGCGGAAAAACGTCAGCGGTGTGGTCGCCGCCAGGCCCAGGGTCGCCGCGATATCCACGCCGGCACACAGAGCGCGCAGCAGTTGCTCTCCGGGCACCGGCTCGGTGCTGCTGGCGAGCTCTGACAGCGTCACCGCGGCGATCGTGGTCATGACATGGGCGACCGCATCCTCATGCACGCAGTCGAACTCAAGGCAGTGCATCTGAAAGCAATTCAGGAAGGCGGCGGAAGCGCTCGGCAGACGCAGGCCGCTGCCCAGCACCGGTGCCGCGCGGCCCTCGCCCCAGGCGGCGATGGCGGGCAGCAGCTCGTCGCGATAGCGGGCCTGCACCCCGGCAACCCCGATGCACAGCGTATCGAGCAGAAACACCTGCGCCGCGTCCGCGGCTGCATCGGCGAGCGGCGCCGTCTGGGCAGCCACAACATGCCGGGCCAGCGCATCCTGCATTTACAGCGCGCCCTTGCGCTGCAGCTCGGCAATCTCGTCAGAGCCATAGCCGAGCTCAGCGGCGATCTCCGCCGAGTGCTCGCCGTATTCCGGCGTGCTCAGGGTCGCCCGTCCGGGCTCTTCGCGAAACTTGATGGGAATGCCAATGTGTGGATTGCCCGCGTCGTCTTCGAGCAGCATCTCCCGGTGGGCCGTATGCGGATCTGCAAAGGCATCCTTCAAGGAGCGCACCGCGGCCCAGCAGCAGTCGACCTCGGCCAGAAAGGCTTCCCAGTGCGCGCGGGGCTGGCTCGCAAAGGTCTCGCGGAAAAAGGCGCGCAGCGGTTCCTGCTCGGGACCGGGCTCGATCTTCGCGTACTCAAGGAGATCTTCGCGCGCGAGGGCCTGCAGCAGGTTCTGCGCAAACTTCACCTCGCTGCCGCCGAGCACGATGAACTCGCCATCGGCCGTTTCGTAGATGTTGTACATGCCAGCGCCGCCAAAGGAGCGCATGGTCTTCGGCTGCGGGTGCGCATCGTCGGCAAACACTGGGCCGGTCACGTTCGGTGTCCAGGCAAGCAGCGCATCGAACATGGACAGATCAATGTAGTCCCCCTGGCCGGTACGGTGGCGGGCATGCAGTGCCATGAGAATGGCCGATAGCGCCATGAGCGAGGCGATGGCATCCGCGCTGGGGATGTTCGGCATGGCGGGCTGGTCGTCGGTCAAGCCGCGATTCAGGTCAGCCACACCGGCCAGGGCCTGAATCGTCAGGTCATGCGCCGGGCGATCACGCAGTGGGCCATCCTGGCCGAAGGCAGAGATCGAGCAGTAGACGAGACCAGGGTTGATCGCCTTCAGCGCGTCGTAGTCGATGCCCAGGCGCTCTACGACGCCAGGACGAAAGGCCTCGATGAGCACGTCCGCCGCTTGTACCAGCTTGAAGAACAGCGCCCGGCCCCCATCGTCCTTGAGGTTGATCTTCAGGCTGCGCTTGCCGCGCGCGATGTTGCGAAACCATACGGACACGCCATCGGCAGCCCGATAGCCGACCACGCGCGTTGGCTCACCGACGCCATTGGCAGGCTCGACCATGATCACGTCAGCGCCGTGATCGCCGAGCATGAGGGACGCGTGCGGACCGGGCAGAAAGGCCGACAGGTCCAGCACCCGGATGCCGTCGAGCTTGCGTGTGCGGTGAGTCATGCGCCCTCCTCCCGAGCGGTGCGCGGCGGTCGCCGCGCCGTCTAATAGTCGCTGTCGTGTTCACCCAGGCCCGGGGCGCGCCGGTTGGGTGGCCGCTCGCCGTTGACCTTGAACGGGCTGGAGAGCATCCGCAGCCCGCCCTCGCGCTGCGGGTGCGGCACGCTGTTGAGCATGCCGGTCGCCGCAGCGAAGGGATTGTCGAGCGCCTGGGCGATATCGTAAACGGGCGCGACGGGAATCGTGCCGGAGAGCTGCGCCACCCAGTGCTCCGTGGGCTGTGTGCGCAGGACCGCTTCGATTTCTTCCTCGAGCACCGCGCGGTGTTCCAGGCGCGCGGCCGGGGTCGCAAAGCGTTCATCCGTCAGCCAGCCTGGCTGAGCCAGAACCTCACAGAAAAGCTTCCAGAACTTCGGGTTCTGACACATGACGAACAGCCAACCATCGGCGGTGCGAAAGAGCTGGCTGGGGATGACGGAGGGATGTGAGGACCGCGGCAACCGCGTCGTCTCATGCCCTTCGTTCAGATACCAGGTCGCCGGGTAAGAGAGCTGGTGCAGCGCGGTGTCGTACAGGCTGGTGTCGACGTCACAGCCCGTGCCGGTGCGTCGCGCCGAGATCACCGCAGAGACCAGCGACAGCGCCATCAGGGAGCCGGTCATGAAGTCGACCATCGACAGGCCGAAGCGCGCCGGCGGCCCTTCGGGCTCGCCGGTTAAGGACAGAAATCCGCACTCGGCCTGCATCAGGTAGTCGTAGCCGGGCCAGGCCGCACGCTCGTTGTCACGCCCGTAGGCGGACAGGTGCGCGCAGACGATCGCCGCGTTGTGCGCCTTGAGATCCGCATAGCGCAGGCCCAGCTTTTCGGGCTGGTCACCGCGGAGGTTGTTCGCCACCGCGTCGAATCCCGGCAGGAGGGCGGCAAACCGCGCCCGGCCGTCCTCGCTCTTGAGGTTTAAGCAGATGCTGCGCTTGCCACGGCTGAAGGTTTGATAGAACTGGCTGTCGTCGTCGCCGAGCAGGTAGGGCCCCACCATGCGAGACACGTCGCCGCCGGTCTCGCGGTTCTCGATCTTGACCACCTCGGCGCCCAGATCCGCCAGCAGCTGTGTACCGTAAGGCCCTGCGCCGTACTGCTCGACGCTGAGGATGCGTACCCCCGCGAGCAGAGCCGAAGATGGCGCGGGCGCTTCCGCCATCAGACCGGGTTCCGCGCCATCTGCTGCTTGGCGATGATGATGCGCTGCATCTCATTTGTGCCTTCGCCGATGCACATGAGCGGTGCTTCCCGATACAGCCGTTCCACCGGGTACTCCTTGGAGTAGCCGTAGCCGCCGTGAATGCGCATGGCTTCGAGCGCGTTCTCCACCGCCGCTTCCGAGGCGAAGTACTTGGCCATCCCGGCCTCCATGTCGCAGCGCTCACCGGCGTCGTAGGCGCGCGCCGCATCTTCCGTTAAGAGCTCGGCGGCGCGGGTGCGGGTCGCCATCTCCCCCAGCTTCAGCTGAATGGCCTGATGCTGGCCGATGGGCTGACCGAAGGTTTCGCGCGTTTGCGCGTAGGCGGTGCTCTCACTCAAGGCCCGCCGCGCAATGCCCACGCTGCGGGCAGCGATATTGATGCGCCCGAGCTCAAGACCCCCAACGGCCATGTAGAACCCTTTGCCTTCCTCACCGCCGACCAGGTGGCGCTTGGCGTCGAGGCGATAGTTATCGAACATGAGCTCCGCGCTGTCGATGCCTTTGTAGCCCAGCTTCTCGAGCTTCTTACCGGTCTGGAAGCCAGCGTGCGCCTCACCGGTGTCAGGATCGACCTTGGGGGCGATCAACATGGTCATGCCCTTGTGCGCGGGCGTCACGTTCCAGTCGGTCTTAACCAGCAGCGCGACGGCGCCACCCTCGATGCCGTTGCTGATCCAGGTTTTCGTGCCGTTGACGGTGTAGACATCGTCATCGCCGCGCACGGCCCGGGTCCGGATGCCCTGCAGATCGGTGCCCGCATTGGGCTCCGTGAGCGCCAGCGCGCCGCGGATCTCACCGGTGACGAACTTCGGCAGCCAGTAGTTCTTCTGGAAGTCGGTGCCGTACTTCTCGACGATGGTCGCCATCATCAGGTGCGAGTTGAAAATACCGGACAGGGACATCCAGTCCTGCGCGATGCGGCTGACGATGCGCGAGTAGGTCGTTGCAGACAGCCCCAGGCCGCCGTGCTCAGGGGCGATCGTCGCACCGAATAGGCCGAACTCTTTCATCTGCTCCACCATCTCGTGGGGGTAGACGTCGTCGTGCTCCATCTCCATGACATGGGGCGCTACGTCGCTGCGCAGCCACTTGTCGATGGCGTCCAAGATCGCGCGCTCGTCGGCGTCGCTGTAGTGTCGTGCTTCGCTCATGATCTGTTCCTGCGTTGCGGGCCCTGCGGGTTGCGGGCCGGGGTGAC
>JBCDIK010000247.1:0-4540 GCA_038749065.1 Pseudomonadota bacterium
ACCGGCGAAGAGGAAGATGATCTGCCGGTGGCAGAGTGGCGCCAGGACGACGCGGTCTTCTACGGCCTGGACATTCAGGGCGATGTCCAACTCGCAGCCTTCGACGAGGGTGAGCTGCGCCTGCGAGCGCTGTTCGATGTGGTTGAAGCCGAGCTTGATATCAGTGGCAACGACAACGTTCCGCGCCTCCCGCCCATGCGCTACGGTCTGGGACTGGGTGCGAACTGGCGGGGCTTCGAAGCCCGCATCGACTATCTGCGGGTGGAAGAGGTCGATGACCCGAGCATTGGTGAGTTTGCGACTGATGCTTACAACGACCTGGGCGCGCAGGTGAACTATCGCGTGCCCATGGGCGAATCGTCGCTGCTGTTGTTCCTGCGCGGAGATAACCTCACCGATGATGAGCAGCGTCTCCACACGTCCTTTATCAAGGACTTTGCGCCCGCTCCTGGGCGTTCACTGCAGCTCGGCGCTCGCCTGACCTTCTAGGCGTTCCGAGTCAAAGCACGCGCCCCATGCGGGGCGCGTGTCTCCCGCGTTCTGGCAGCGGCTCTCCCAGCTAGCTCGGTCCCCAAACTTTCGGATTCGCCGCCCAGCGAGTAGGGTGGCGCCGATAGGCAGCGGGGCATCAGGGTGAGCGACGAGGAGCAAACGATCGACCTTAGGGCGTCGCCTGGCGAGCGGGAGCCCGTTCGCATCGGCGCCTCGCTCCCTGTGCGTGAAATGGCGGGGGATCTTGGCGCCATTCGTGACTTCGCTCAGGCCGCGGAAGCGCTCGGCGTGACCCACCTGCGGATTCCCGATCAGGTGATCCGACCTGACAGCGGCCCTCTCCCGGAAGCGCTCACTTTCTTCAGTTACCTCGCCGCCATCACGCGGCGCATCGAGCTGGTGCCCTCCGTGCTGATCCTGCCGCTGCGGCAAACCGCGCTGCTGGCTCGTCAGTGTGCACAGCTTGATCTGCTCTCGGAGGGGCGGCTTCGCCTTGGGATCGGGGTGGGTGTGAATCCGGCCGAGTACCAGGCGATGGGCGTGGACTTTGCGACCCGCGGCCGACGCTGCGACGAGCAGTTGGCGCTGCTGCAGCGGCTGTGGACCGAACCCTCCGTCACTTTCGACGGGGCTTTTCACCAGATCACCGACAACGGCATCGATCCGCGCCCGGCTGCGCCGATTCCGATCTGGATCGGCGGCCGCCGCGTCCCTGGCGAAGCGGTTGTGCGGCGCATTGGCCGCTGGGCGTCGGGCTGGTTCGTGTTGGCAACCCCGGAGGAGTATCCCGCCGTCAGGGCCCGGATCGACGCCGCGGCCCGCGCTGCCGGCCGGGACCCTGAGAGTATCGGGACCGAGGCGGGGGTCGCGGTGGTCGGGCCCCGGGAGCACGAGTGGCGTGACCGCATCACGAACTGGGTCCAGACGGGGCTGACGCACCTGTGCCTGCGCACTCTGGGCGGCGGTCTCGCGGTGGCCCAGCATCTGCCGCGGCTGGAGGCCGCCATGCGCGATCTGCCTGTCCCACACGCATGATCCGGAGTATGGGCCGCTGGTCGCTGCGGATCGTCGCTGCGCTGGTGCTGCTGCTGTTGCTGTTCTATGCAGGGCTGCTGGCGCTCATGACCTTCACCGAGCGGAGCTGGTTGGGCGATCCGCCGTTTCACGAAGCGATTGACGCCCGTTCGAGCACGCCCCACGACATCACGCTGATCGACGATGGTGCGTTGGCGCTGGCGTACCGGCTGCAGCTCATCGAGTCGGCGCAGCGCACGCTCGAAGTCGAGTACTTCATCTACGATCTCGACCGCTCGAGCCGAGTGGTCACCCAGGCCCTGGCGGCCCGGGCCGCCGCTGGCGTCAAGGTCCGGGTGCTCGTTGACTTTTCTCTGCCCGTGCTGGCGCTGCGGCCGGTTTACGCGCAGACCCTGCGCGACGCCGGGATCGACGTGCGCTACTACAACACCGCCTCCGTCGCCCGCCTGTTCAGCGTGCAGCATCGCACCCATCGCAAGCTGCTGATCGCTGACGGCGAAGCGGCGATCATCGGTGGGCGCAACATCGCCGATGAGTATTTTGACCTGTCGCCGGACTACAACTTTCTCGACAGCGATGCGCTGGTTCGTGGCGAAGTGGTCGCGGCCATGCGGGAGAGTTTTGATTTGTACTGGGATTCGCCCTGGGCGAGAACGCTGGATGCGCGGACGGCGGCGACCGACGACGGTGCCCGCGATGCGGAAGGTTTTCTGGTGCCAACGGTCGCGGACCGCGCGGTCGCGCAGGCGGCGCGCACCCTGCCGCTCACGCTGCCGGTTCATCAATGCGGTGATGTACGCTTCGTGACCGACTATCCCGGCCTCGCCGTCCGCAACCGGCAGGTCTACAACGCCATCGTTGACCTGCTCGCCGAGGCCAAAGCTGAGGTGCTGGCTGAGAGCCCCTACTTCGTGCTTCGGGGGGATGGGCTGGATGCTCTGCAGTCGCTGACGGACCGTGGGGTTCGCCTGTCCGTGCTGACCAACAGTCTCTACTCGACCGATGCCTACTACACCGTTGGCCCTCTGTTCTTTTCTCTGGCGCCCCTGCAGCCAACGGGGATGCACCTGTACGCCTATAGCGGCGGGCCGCCGGAGCCGGTCGCCGCGCGATCGGCGCTCTTCAGCGGTTCCGAGCGCTGGGGTGTGCACAGCAAGCGGGCGGTGATCGACGATGCCACTGTGCTGCTTGGGACCTACAACATCGACCCACGCTCGGCCAATCTCAATTCCGAGCTGATCCTCGTGTGCCGCGATGCGCCGGCGCTGGCGGCGGTGCTGCGCCGCGACCTGGAGGCACGCATGGCGCGTTCGGAGCCGGTCCTGGATGGCGCCACGCTTGCCCGTCGAGCCCTCCTGGGCCGCGCCGACTGGCGCGACCAGCTGGTGATGCTGATCGTGGCGCCGGTTGCCAGCGCCTTCGATATTCTGTTGTAGTCTGAAGTTCCAAGTCCGTTGTATTTCAATCGTTTACCCAGGGAGTTGGTCATCCATGCGAGCTGGTGTGCTGGTCGGGCCGCTGTCCGACTCCGAAGATCCGGGCGCGCTGCGAGCGCTGGCCGAGGCTGTTGAAGGGGAGGGCTTCGACAGCCTGTGGATGCCCCAGGTCATCGGCCGCGGCATCATGGTGCCCGACCCGTTCGTCGCGCTGGCGGTGGCGGCGACCACGACCTCCCGCCTGGAGCTTGGGACCGCGATCATTCAGCTGCCCCTGTACCCGCCCCTGGATCTGGCCCACCGGGTGTTCTCGCTGCACCAGCTGTGCGGGGACCGGCTGACCCTGGGCGTCGGCGCCGGGTCCACGATCACTGACTTTCTGGCGTTCGAGCGCGATCACGACCGCCGCTTCAAGGACTTCAATGCGCACCTGAGTGCTCTGCAGCAGGTGTTCGCGGATGGCACCCTCGGCGATATCGATCTGACCCCCTGGCCGCACCTGCGAGGCGGGCCGCCTTTGCTCTACGGCACCTGGGGCGCAGGTGTCGAGCGTGCCGCGCAGGCCTTTGGCGGCTGGATCGCCTCGGCGACTTATCGGACTCCGGATGAGGTGATCGAAACCATCGCCCGCTTTCGCGCGGCCGGTGGCGAGCGCGCGATCGTGTCGTCGATTCAGGCCGGCCCGGACACGGATCTGGGGGCGCTGCGCGAGATCCTGGGACGGTTCAAGCGCGCCGGTTTCGATGATGTCGTGATGTGGCCGCAGCCCGGTGGACCGGGGCTTGCCGAGCTGCGTGCTCTGGTGCCCTGAGCGGGCTGCCGGCGCCTTCCCTCAGCCACCCCCCGCGGGCTGGAAATGTTGCCCCGGCACGGCGTCATTCCAGTATCATCCGCCTCCAAGTTCAGGTCATTCAGGGGAGCCGATGAACTTCGAATTTGCCGAAGAGCAGATGATGCTGCGGGATCAGGCCCGGGGCCTGTTGAGTGATCATTGCCCACCCGCTGTGGTGCGGCGCGTCCTGGATACCGATGAGCTCTACGCCGCCGACCTGTGGCGCACCATGGCGGAGATGGGCTGGACGGCGACAGTGATTCCGGAGAGCTACGGCGGGCTGGGCCTGTCCTATCTCGAACTCTCGGTCATTGCTGAGGAGCTTGGCCGGGCCGCAGCGCCGGTACCCTTTTCTTCCTCCGTCTATCTCGCCACCGAGATGCTGATGCGTCTGGGCAGCAAGGCTCAGAAAGCCCAGTGGCTGCCCAAACTCGCGAGCGGCGAGGTCATTGCGACCTTTGCCTATGCCGAGGGCGGCGGGCAGCCGCGCGCCGATCGCCTCGTGACCACCGCACGTCAGGACCGGCTTTCCGGGACCAAGCCGGTCGTAGCGGATGCCCAGATCGCGAATCTGGCCATCGTGGTGGCGGCCAGTAATACCGGGGACGGCGCATCCGTTTATCTGCTCCCGCTCGACGAGGATGGCGTGATCCTGGAGCCGATCGCGACGGTTGATCCTACGCGTCCGCATGCGCATCTGGTGCTCGACGGTGCCCGCGCGGAACGGCTCGGTAAAGAAGGGCAC
>JBCDIK010000248.1:0-4536 GCA_038749065.1 Pseudomonadota bacterium
CCTTGGCCCATTGCCCGGAGCCGGAACACTTCTTCCTGTCGCAGGCACGATGCTGTGTCTTGCGTTCCCGAACCGCGCGCTTCCGGCGCGCTTCCTTTGCGTGGGGCCCGTGCGTTACCTCGGGCGCATTTCCTATGCCCTGTATCTGTGGCACTGGCCGGTCCTGGTGCTGTTCCTGCACTACAACAATGGGCGCGCGCCCGCCGCTGCCGAGGCCACCGGGTTGCTCGTGCTCGCGCTGATGCTGGCCTCGATCTCATACCACCTGGTCGAGCACCCGGTACGCCGGGCCGTTCATCTGGCACCAGGGCAGCGCTGGGCGCTGCTGGGGGCAACGTTTGCGCTGCTCGCGGTTATGATCGCGGCGCCGCTCACGAGCGGCACGCTCGGGCGGCCGCTTCCCCAGGCGGTCGCGTTGACGGGACCGACGGCGGCCTGGTCTTGGCAGCCGCGTGCGGAAACTGCGACCGATCTGCCGGGCTATGTCGCAGTCGGGGCGCCCTGGTCGCAGGCCGAGCGCCGCCTGGTGCTGTGGGGCGACAGTCACGCCGGACACTACGCGCCCTTGCTCGAAGCGCTGTACGCCGGACAGACGCCGGCCACTGCGATCCTGCTCTATGACCGCCACCCGCCGGCCGGGCGCAGTTGCCCGCCGACCTATGGCTTGCCGGAAGATGCACCGCAGGGACGATCGCAGCGCTATCGCGAGGGCTGCATCGCCGACCGCGCTCGGATGCTGCGCTATCTTGCCCGGCCGGGCACGCGGGTAGACGGCGTTGTGCTGGCCATCTCCTGGAACAGCCGCTGGCGCGCGATGGGATCTGATCGCGAGGACCGGCAGGGCATCGCGCGCCAGCAGGCCGCCCTTGAGAAACTGCTGCAGGAGCTCAAAGCACTGTCGGTACCGGTCGCCGTGCTGGGACAGGTCCCGCAGTGGACGCACGATCCCATGCCCTGCGTTGCCGGGCAGGCGCTTGAGCTGCTGCGCAGTGACTGTGCGGTCGAACTACCCGCAGCAGCCCTGGCGGATGACTTCGAACGGGTGCACCAGGGCCTGGCCGGGCTGGCAGGGCCGGGGCTTACGGTCCTGCTCCCACACCGGTCGCTGTGCGCGACCGGGCGCTGCCTCACCACCATCGCCGACACCTTCCTGTATGCAGATCGCGGGCACCTGCGCCGTGACCTAACCGATCCAACCCGGCGCGCGCTGCTGGATGCCATGGTGCTGGCGCCGCTGCGCACCTGGTCTGCCGGGCTGGGGGCCGACGTGACGGATCTCAGGGACGATTCACACCGGCGGCGGCGCGATGAGCTGACGGTAGAACGCGGCGTACGCATCGCCCATGCTACGCAGCGAGAACTGCTCACAGATCCTTGAGCGGGCCCGACCTCCCATTTCAGCACGTGCCGTCGCATCCAGCGCTGTGACCGCGCCAAGCGCATCGTGGAGGGCATCAGGATTGCCCCGAGGCACCAGGTAACCGCAGTCACCGAGCAGCGCCGCACTGTCCCCGGCATCGGTGCTGACGCAGGGCAGGCCGCTGGCCATGGCTTCACCCAGGGCGTTGGGCAATCCTTCGTCGATGGATGGCGAGCAACCGATGTCGACGGCGTTCCAGAACGCGGGCATGTCGTCTCGCTCGCCGAGCAACAGGGTCGCCGTGTCGAGCCCGGTCCCTTCGAGCAGCGCGCGCAGCTCGCGGTTCTCGTCGGTGATGCCTTCACCGCACAGGGCGAGTCGGAGCTCCGGCTGCTGCGCTCGCAGCGCGTATACGGCCTTCAGCAGCGATGTGTGCCCCTTGTGCGGGTGCCAGCGAGCCGCAACGCCAATGACCAGTTCGTCCTGTGCGAGCTGCCACCGCGCGCGCAGCTCCGCTCGAGCCTGAACGTCTCGCCGAAAGCGATCGGTGTCGAAGCCGTTGTAGAGGACGCTCATGCGCGTGCGCTCGTACCCGAGCGCCGCATGCTGCGCCAGGGCCTGCTCGCCACAACACAGCACGTGGGCGGGCAGCCGAGCGGACAGCCGCGCACAGAGCCGGGCGATGGCGCGGGTGCGCGCTGCGAGGTCGGTCTGCCTTGGATCCGTGTGCCGCACATTCCACACTACCGGTGGCCGACCGGCACCGAGCGCAGCGAGGGCGCCCAGCAGGTCTGCGTGATACATCCAGGTCTGCACCAGATCGCCGGGCGCGCGTCGCAGCGATTGCAGCAGCCGCACCGGCAGGGTCGCGCGACCGGCGCCGTCGAGAGCGTGCACGTCGAAGCCCTGTGCCCGCAGCGTATCGCCCACCGGGCCCTCGGGACCGAGCGCAATCACCCGGCCATCGATGCCGGCCGCCTGTAGGGTTGGCAGCAGCCGCTCGAGGGTCCGCTCGGCGCCGCCGCGACCCAGCCCAGTGATGATGTGCGTGACCTTGATTCGCGCTGCGTCGCTGTCCGCTGCCGGTGCTGACTGAACAGCGGTCACAGGTCGGCGGCGAGCTTGCGTCGCCCGAGCAGCTTCAGGGCCAGATTGCGTCCGCGGACCATGATCGGGTACAGCCGACGGGTGCGCGCCGGCGAGCGGAAGATCCAGGCGTTCAAGCGATTGAACGCACCCGCCCGCGTGGTCAGCAGCGCCAGCCGATTCACACAGTCCGCGCCGAAGTAGCGCTCCCCCTGGAGCTCGAGCACCATGCCCTGGTCCAGATCGTGCCCGGCTGCACGCAGTGACCGATATAGCTCTGGCACGTCCCGGGCGTTGACGAGCGTCACGTCGTACTGCTGCCGCAGCCGCAGGTGTTTCACATAACTGCTGCAGAAGGGACAGTCGCCGTCGTAAATGATGCGCAGCGGTTCAGCCACGATGGGGCGGCCCGTCCAAAGGAATGGTGTAGCGGGCCTGCTCGATGAGCTCAGGTGCAAATCCAGTGCCGTCATGCTCCAGGCACAGGGCATCGAAGGTCAGCTCGTAGCGCTCGATGCGGCGCAGATCCAGCCGCGGCAGTTCGGGGTAGCGGCCGGGGCTCGAAAAGATGTGGTGCGGGTATCGGTCGTAGGCGAGCCGGCCCGCCGGGTCGAGACGGCTGAGCACAAAGCGATGGTGCTGCTGGAGGAACGCGGCAAAGCGCGCCACGCCTTCGTCGCCCGCCCGGGTGACCAGCGCCGGGCAGTCTGCCTCCGCGGCGCGCCTGCGCGCATCGCTTGCGGCATTGCCGAAGGTGCCGGTGCCCATGGTCAGTGGGTCCGGACGGGTCAGTCGATGCTGCGCTGCGGTCACTGAGGCGGCCAGGAAGTAGTTGCTGGGAACGGCGGTGCGCTGGCCATCGCTATCGACCGCGACGAGCCGTGGCGCGACCAGCGCGCGCGTATCGTACCAACCGAGCTTAGCGGCATAAAACAGACCGGCTGCACAGGGGATCAGCAGCACCAGCGCCAGTTGCTCGCGCCGCGGCAGAGCGATCCTGGGCAGCGTGCGCGCGGCGAGCACGATGGCGATGTTCAGGAGGATCCACTTCCAGAACAGGATGCCGGTCAGCAGAAAGATCAACAGGTGCGTCAGATCGTAGAAGAGCGTGATCGCGATCAGCCGGCCGCGGTGACTGATGCAGGCCAGGCAGGCGAGCTGGCTGGCAACGACCACGACGGCGAGCAGCCGGTCGCTGGCCGCGATCAGCGGATAGAGCCGGGTCGCCAGCGCATCGCTGAGCGGCAGCGTTCCAAGCGCCTGTGCCGCCAGCAACAGATTGCTCGTTTCGTTGTGCGCCAACCAACGCCACCAGGGGCCATCCAGGCGCAGCTTCTCGAGCCCGGACCAGAAGTAGTTTCCGAAGTGGACGGCGACGGCGCACAGGAACAGGAGCAGGGCGGCGTGGCTGCGCTGGTGCGCCGGGAGCAGGCTGAGCGCGGTTGCGCCGAAACACAGCAGCAGGGCCACATCGAGCAGCGGCTGGTAGTCGGTCATGGACAGGTCGACACCGGTGGTACTGGCAGCGAGGGCCTTGTGCAGGATGACGAAGGTCACGGGTACCAGTGCCCATCCCGGGCGCCACCAGGCCAGCACTGCCGATAGCGCGGCCAGCGCCGGGCCCAGCTCGATGAACCACCGCGCTTCCATGTGTTCCGGTCGCGGAAAGCCATCACTCAGCAGCAATGCATAGCCGCCAAGGCACAGGCACAGCCCGCGCAGCAGGATCGCAACCGCCGGCCCCTTCGGATAGCGGCCTGGGAGCAGCATGGCCAGCAGCAGGCTGGCTACCAGTAGCCGAGCGGGCATGGCAGGGTGCGCCAGCGCACTCAGCACGGCCTGGTAACTGCTGGCCAGCAGGGCCGCCAGCACCAGCGCGGCATAGCCGGGCAGGCGGCTCTGCGCAAGCGCCGGCAGGCGCAGGGTCAGGCGGGCTGGAAGCAACATGTGCGGGTCCGGTGAGCTCGTCATCCTTGACCGGAACATGCTAGCCACGGATCGGCGGAGATTCTGTGTGACAGGTTCGCGGTTGCAGGGATGGTATTACCAAGCGCGACTATTCGTCTCGTCCCCGTCCACTCTGTAGCTCC
>JBCDIK010000249.1:0-4480 GCA_038749065.1 Pseudomonadota bacterium
CTCACCGGCTCCTGGATCGCCCTTGGCACCGGCACAGACGCGCCGCAGCGCACCGCGCTGCAGGAGACCGTCAGCGAGCTCAAGGTTCCTACCATCTCGCCCACTGTCGCGATTCAGCCGGTTAGCGCGGAGGTTGCCAACCCCGCCGAGATCGGATTGGCAGGCGCCACCCTGGTGGCCAACGAGCAGCCGATGCACCCGAATGCGCTGGCCATACGCAAGGCGCAGGACGAAGGCAGCGCCGAGGCCCGCGCCCGGGCCCGGATGACTGCCGCCGCGCAGGCTGCGTTCGATGCGGGTAACGACGAAAGCGTTGAACTGCTCGTGTCCTACCGCACCAAGGCGCAGGCACAGGAGATTGAGCGGCTGGTCAGCCTGGGCGCCGAGATCGTAACCGAGTACGAGAACCTCCCGGTACTGGCCCTGAAGCTGAACAGCAGCGCGCTGCTGGAGCTTGCCGGGGAACACAGCGTGTCCGTGGTCGATCTGGACAAGCCGGTCAAAGCGTCATCCGTCACCAACAACGATAGCGCCAAGGCACCGCGCGCCACGGACTGGGATTATCGCGCGCCCAACACGGCCATCGGCGTTGCGGTCGTTGACTCTGGCGTCAGCAACCACCCAGATCTGAACATCGCTGCAAAACTGAACTGCCGGATCTCCTACGGCTGCCAGAACGTCAGCATGAACACGGCGGATAACTACGGCCATGGCACGCATATCGCCGGGACCATCGGCGGCACCGGTGCGCTGTCCGGCGGGGCCTACCCAGGCATTGCACCCGGCGCTCGCATCATTTCTCTAGAAGTCCTGAACAGCAATGGCGAAGGCACCGCGTCCTCAGTCATCCGCGCCATGGACTGGCTGCTCGGCAACGCCAGGCGCTACAACATCAAAGTCGCC
The DNA here is from genome assembly GCA_038749065.1 of Pseudomonadota bacterium. Taxonomy (GTDB): domain Bacteria; phylum Pseudomonadota; class Gammaproteobacteria; order Pseudomonadales; family Azotimanducaceae; genus CALHVX01. The sequence continues at coordinate 904 of JBCDIK010000249.1, forward strand.
AACCTGTCTTTCGGCAAAGTCATCGAGGACAGCGAGTTTCAGGACCCGGTGATCTTCGCGGTCAACGACGTCTGGGATGCCGGTATCACGGTGGTGGCTTCCGCCGGAAACTTTGGACAGTACGGTGACCTGACGATCACGAGTCCTGGGAATGCTGAGCGCATCATCACCGTGGGCTCTCTGACTAACGGCGGCACCGGCGATCGGGACTGGGACGACTACGTCTCCACCTTCTCGTCTCGCGGCCCGACCGCGATCGACCTGACCATGAAGCCGGACCTGGTCGCGCCGGGCAATAAGCAGATCGCCGCGGCCATGAAAGGCAGCTTCCTGAAAGGCCGCGTCAACAACAACGGCCTGAGCTGCAGCGGCTCCTGCCGCGACCAGTACGCGCGACTGTCCGGCACCAGTATGGCTGCCGCCATGACCTCCGGCGCGGCGCTACTGATGCTCAGCAAGGACCCGTCGCTTCAGCCAAAGGACATCAAAGCGCGGCTCATGCTGTCAGCGCGCAAACTGAACGTCGATCCGAACGTCGCCGGCGCTGGTGTTCTTAATGTCCGCGGCGCGCTGGCTCGCACCGAGCGACCGAGTTGGGAAGCCCTGTCGCCCTGGTTCGCCATCGACAACCACTACAACACGCTGCACCTGATCGACACGCAGGACCTGTGGAACGGCAGCGCCTGGGCCCCGGAGCGGATCTGGAGCCAGGGCAGCAACTGGTCTAAGACCAACGTCTGGAACAGCCGCTGGTGGCTGGACGTGACCGGCCAGACCTGGGCGAGCCACACCTTCGGACCGGTGGATTACGCCAGCAACAGCTACCTATGGGCCAACAGCTATCTCTGGGCCAACAGCTACCTGTGGGCCAACAGCTATCTCTGGGCAAACACCTACCTCTGGGCCAACAACACGATGACCCAGGGCGACTGAGCAACGCCCGCCAGGGGGGGTCCCCTCCCCCTGGCGCCTTCTCCCCCCGCCCCGGCAGCGTCCCCCCGCTGGCCGGGGTTTTTTTTGCGCATCCCCTGGCTGCGCCCGGCGCGATAAACTGGTGACCGCAACACCACTACCGCCCCGGATGTCCTCACCGACCGACCCTGATTGCGGCTTCGATCCTCGCTCGGATGCGTTCACCGCTGATCCCTACGCGACCTATACCCGGCTGCGGCAGCGCGGCGATGTGCCCTTCAGCACCGCCATCAACGGGTATTTGCTGGCGCGCTTCGATGACGTCGCCACTGCGGCACGAGCCAGTCACATGGTCCGGGACCCGGCGCTGGTGATGTCCGCAGAAGAGCTGCAGGCGCAGCAACGGGCTGCCAACTGGCACGACATGCCAAATCACGAGCGCTTTGTGCAGTTCAGCATGCTGGAACGGGACGGTGCCCTGCACGAGCGCCTGCGCCGCCTGGTCCTGCCGCTGCTCAGCCGGCGCGCCATGGCGCGCTACCGGCAGATGGTCCGCGAACACCTGACAGCCTTGACCGACGAGTTGCTCGCTCGCCAGGAATTCGATTTGGTCACCGAGCTGGCGGAGCGAGTGCCCAGCCACGTGATCGGTCGCGTGCTGGGCGTGCCGGCCGCCGATTGCCCGCAGCTTCGCCAGTGGGCCGAAGACGTAGTGCAGTTCTTTGACGTAGACCGCAGCGCGCCGCGCAAGGCGCTGGCGGAAGCGGCAACGACCGCCTGCTACGAATACCTGCGGACGCTGATCGCGGCGCGCAGGCAAACTCCCGAGGATGACCTGCTATCGGCACTGGTCGCCGCCCAGGCAGAGGGCCGGCTGGACGAACAGGAGCTGATTTCCACCAGCATGCTGGTCCTGCTCGGCGGCCACGGGTCCACGATCGACGTCATCGGCACCGGGCTGCTGGCCCTGATGCGGCACCCCGCCGAGTTTGCGCAGTTGCGCGAGCAGCCGAGCCTGGCCCCGAGCGCGGCCCAGGAGATGTTTCGCTACGAATCGCCCCTGCCCTTTTTTCACCGCTACAGCACGCAGCCGGTAACTTTCGGCGATCGCACCTTTCCCGCAGGCACACGTTTCGGGCTGCTGTACGGGAGTGCCAATCGCGACGACACCGTGTTCGACGCTGCGGACCAGTTCAGGATAGAGCGCACACCGAACCGCCACCTCGCGTTTGGCAGCGGCGCCCACACCTGTCTCGGGAATCAGCTCGCGCGGCTGGAAATCGAGGAGTTGCTGGGCGTGCTCATGGCGCGTACCCGCACACTCGAATGCATCGGGGCGCCCCAGTTCAAGTGCGGGTTATCGGAACGGGGGCTGGCCAGCCTGCCGGTTCGTTTGCGGCCGCGCTGAGCGGCACCGCGGCGCGAGAATTCTAGGCCGATTCCGGGCGCGCCGGCGCCATGCGTGTGCGCTGCACGATCCAGTAGATGGCGCCGAAAACCAGCAGGAACCAAAGCAGCGGCGGGAGCCAGTTCAGCAGAAAACCCTGGCGCTGCGCCGGGATGGGCTCAGCGGCCTGGGCCGCGGTGAACTGCTCAAGCTCTGCGCGCATCTGTTCAATCTGGGTCTGCAGGGCAGCGATCTCACGGTCGCGGACGGCGATGGAAGCATCCAGCTCCTCGACCTGCTCGCGCAGCGGCGCCGGCAGATCGGCCATGGTCATGGGCTTGGCCTCTGTCGTAGCTGCTTCGGCGACAGTCGCGTCGGCAGCATTCACCGGTACAACCGTCGCCACCAAGGCCTCGGGCACCGTTTCATCGGCCGCCTGGGCTTCGCTCTGGGTCACCGCCGGGGCGGTGTCCGTGACGATGGTCAGACGCCCGACCGTTTCGGGCTCCGGGGTGGGCGCTGTCTCCACAACCTCCCGCCGCGCTTGCCACACGGTGCTCTCAACCTGAGTCTGGGCCACCGCGGCATTGTGATCGAGGGCATCGGCCTGGGACACGGTCGGCAGCTTCAGGACCTGTCCGCGCTTGAGCAGATTGATGTTGTCATCGACGAACGCATCGGGGTTCAGCCGCTTGATGCCGATCATCTGCTGGTACACCGTGATCTGCTCATTTTCCCGGGTCACGGTCGCGATCTTCCAGAGCGTATCCCGAGCCCGGGTCGGACCGTACACGCGACCCTCACGGGGCGCCGCGTCGGCACGCTCGGCCGGCGCTGGTGCACTGGCGACGGTGGGTTCCGGCGCCGGCGCACTGGCGCTGCGCACGGGGCGCCCGGGGGGATCGAGGAGCACCGTGTAGTTACGCAGCATGCGACCACCGCGCCAGGCGAGCTCCACCACAAAGTCCAGATAAGGCTCGGTGATCACCCGTGGGCTGCTGATCTCGATGACGTAGTCCTTGCCGCGGCGAACGACCTCGAAGCGCAGCTCACTCAAGAAGAAGAAGCGTTCAACGCCCATGCGATCAAAGTCGGCGCTGCCTGCGAGAGACGCCTGCAGCTGCAGCGGATCTACCGACCCGAGGTTGCTGATCGCGACTTCCGCCTCGAATTTCTGATACAGCGCCGACTGCGTATCGATCGGCCCCAGGGTGACCGCATGTACGAGTCCGGCGACGGTGCTGAGCCACAGCCCGAGCAGCAGGCGAAGTTGAGCCA
>JBCDIK010000250.1:0-4462 GCA_038749065.1 Pseudomonadota bacterium
GCGCGAGTGCGGCTCACGGACGTGATTCAGGGGGTCGCTCGCGATGCGTCTGCAGCGCGTAAAGATCGAATCAACCAATGGATCGCCGACAACGTGGCCCTGCCCACCTGACCTACCGAGCAGGGTCTTTGCTAACCACTGGAGAACCACCATGTTTGCCGAACATCATCTGCCGAATCACCCGGCGCTCACCGTCGGCGCACGCCTGCTGCTGACGTCCCTGTTTTTTCTGTCCGGGGTGACTCACTTCACGAACATTCCCTACTACCTGTCCCTTATGCCCGAGAGCGTCCCCTATCCCCTGTTCTGGGTGCTGATTTCCGGCGTGATCGAGCTTGCGGGCGCTGCGATGATCCTCTTTAACTGGCGCCCGCGGTTGGGGGGCTGGCTGCTGATCCTGTTCCTGCTGCCGGTGACCGTTGTGGTGCACGGCTACGAGATGCTCAACGCGGAGACGCCGGTGCTGCGCGCACTGCAGCAGGCGCACTTTCTGAAGGGCTTCGCGCTGATCGGTGCTGCGCTGTTCATTACTCAGGCGGGTGCAGCCCACCGGCGCCCGCAGACGGCTGCCGAGTAACCGGCCACCGACCGCCTAACCTCCGGCGGCGCGCCGCCGGAGCTCCGCCTGCGCCTGCGCGCTGTAACGCTCGATCAACGCCTGCCCGTCGACAAAGAGCGCCCGCATCACCTTCGGCACCAGTCCGAGCGCAACGGAGGTTTCTGTGAAGGTGCCGGTGACACCGCGGCCCGTTTCGGCGAACTCCGCCACATAGCGGCCTTCAAAGCGACCGGGGCTGCCGGTCTGCAGCACGAGGCGCGTCGGCGGACGCGACTCCAGGACGCGCATATGGATCGCAGCAGCGCAATCGACGCAACGCCACAGACCATCAGCAACGTTCGCATGCGCCTCTCCTTTCAGCGCTGAGTGGCACCCTGTACCACAGAGCTCTCAGCATATCCGTAGCGGATCGCTTTCGCTTCGAGCCGCTGATCGTCAGGCACCGCGACCGGCGCTTGGTACAGCGCCCAGCGCGCGGTCGCGTCCACATCGTCCGCAGCCCTCAAGCGATAGCCGATCGACGCGCCGGGCGTGGCCGATTCAATGCGCCAGTATCCCGGGCGATCGCGCACCGGTGTCACCACCGGCGCGGCGGTGACAGGCTGTTCGCCACCGGGCCAGGCTTGTGCCATGAGTGCTTCCTCTGGCCGCGCGGACGAATCGCCCAGAGCATTGAGCCACCGGTTGAGGGCCTCGCGCAGGCGCTCGACCTGGGGCGCATAGCGGACCTCGCCAATCAGGTTGGTCAGCTCATGTGGATCCTCACGCGTATCGTAGAGCGCCTCCCGCGGCCGGGGCTTTTCGAAATAGCGCTGCTGGGGTGGCCGCAGCGTACCGGCTGCCCGTCCATCCCAAAGCGCACGCATCACCGGGAACATGTCGCGGAACAGCAGCGGCCGGTAGTAGGGCAACCGGGGACGATAGTTGCGAATGAGCTTGAAGCGCGCGTCGCGCACTGCGCGCACATGGTCGGGCACCGAGTCCATGCGATCCCTGCCCGCATAGATGAACTCGCGGGGTGGCGCGGGGCTGAGAAAGTCGACGCCCTGCAGGTGAGGCGGCACCGCAGCGCCGGCAAGATGCAGCAGCGTGGGTGCAAAATCCACGAACGACACCAGTCGATCACTGCGAGTGCCAGCGGCGTATCCGTTCGGATAGCGTAACAACAGAGGCACGTGCAGTCCGCTGTCGAAGACCGACCGCTTGGCCCGTGGCAATCCGTCGCCGTGATCCGTGGTGAAGATCACCAGCGTGTTCTCCGCCAGACCGTCCGCTTCGAGGTTCGCAAGAATGGTCGCCACTTCGCTGTCCATGAAGTGCATGTTGTCGTAGTGCTGCGCGATCGACGCTCGCACGGATGGCACATCCGGGTAGTACGGCGGCACCTCGACTGATTCAGGATCGGTCAGCGCCCTGACCGTCGCTGCGCGCAGCTTGCGGACCCCGTCCAGCAGGCGCTGCCAGGACTCCGGCGCCGTTGTCTCTGCCGTGACCAGTCGGCTTTCGTGGGTAGACATCAGCGTGATCATGGCGAAGAACGGCTTCGATGACGGCAGCTGGCGCCAGACCGCCAGATCCGGCCCCGTGCCGTAGTTGCCAACATTGGCATCCCAGACCGTGAAGGGCTCTCCGAACTGATAATCGGTTTTCACGACGTTGGCCGTGGCGTAGCCGACGCGCCGCAGCAGCTCGGGGAAGGCCTTGATTTGCGACGGCGGCACCGCAAGGTACCCGCGATTGCTGGTGCGCATGTGTTGCGCACCGATCGTATGCGGGTGCATGCCGGTGATGAGGGCCGCGCGGCTGGGCGCACAGACCCCGGAGGCCGTGAAGGCCCGGGTATAGCGCACCCCCTGAGCTGCGAAGGCATCGAACGCAGGTGTGCGCGCGACCGGATCCCCGTAAGCGCCCAGACGCGGGCTCAAGTCTTCTGCCACGATCAGCAGGATGTTGGGTCGTTCCGCTTCTGATCGGGCGAGCGCACCCGCCGGCCAGGCGGCCAGCAGGAGCGCGATAGGAACGAGTAACGCGACCGCTCGGACGCGCATCCAAGTCTCTCCATAGAGTGCGAGGCAGAGCGGTCGCAAGGGCCCTACAGCTTGAACGCCCGGTGGTTCAGCAGATACGCAAACTCGCGGCGCTGATCCGGATCCAGCACCCGGGCGAACGCGTGCAGTGCGGCGCTGACCTCGGCCTGGAGTGCCTGCTGGGACTCATTGCGGGGCGCCAGCGCCTCCGCGATGGATGCCTCGTCGGGCGTTGTTTCCTGCCTGAGCACGTCGGCCACCTCGACCAGCGTGCGCTCAGCGTCGAGCTGCGCCTGACGGCGGGCGACCTTCAGTCGGTCGAGGATCGTCGCGAGCTCACGGGTCTGCACCTCATCGAGGTCCAGACGATCACGCAGGAATCGCAGGGGTCGGCGCACGCCAAAATCGAGGCCGAGGCCACTCATCGCCGACCGAGCTCGCTCGCGGCGCTCGAACCCACGCGTCTCGTAGGCGCTGAAGCCATAGCGCCCGCAGGCCGGGGCAGCATGGGCAAACACAGGGTGGCGACGCCACCAGAAATGGGAACGATACATAGGAACCTCCTTCAAGGGGTCTCTCACTGCGGCACAGCCTGCAGTGGTTGTTGCAAGAGCCGGCGCAACGCTCGGCTAAGGACAGTCTACGCCAGGTGTTGTGGGGCCAGCAGCAGCCGGTTGCATATATATAAGCGCTTATATATAACAACCCCATGAGTGACCGACCCGCAGACGGCCTTGGGACCCAGCTTCGCCGGCTGTTAGAGCTGCTTGATGGCGAGCTCGAAGCCATCTACCAGGGAGACGATCCGGACTACCGCCCGCGCTACACCCCGATCATGAAAGCCCTCGCTGACGGGACGCCGCGCACGATCAAGGAGATCGCCGCGCAGTCGAGCATTTCCCACTCCGCCGCCAGCCAGACCCTGTCGAAAATGACCCGTCTGGGCTGGACACAGCAGCAGCCGGGGCGCGACGCACGTGCGCGGCTGATCAGCTTGACGGCACGCGGCCAGGCACTGCTTCCAAAACTGCAGCGTCGCTGGGCCGCAACCACGCGCGCTGCGATGGCGCTGGATGACGAACTGACGATCCCGCTGAGTCTCGTGCTGCAGGAGGCGATCGATGCGCTCTCGGCCCGATCCTTCCGGGACCGGATCAGCGCGGCGAGCCGCGGGTGATGGCGCGGTGGTTGTTACACCTTTGCGTGCTGTGGGCGGCTTCGGGCCTGGCGGGCAGCCACACCGTTTCGCAAGGCGAACGCGTCACGGCCCTGCGCGCCGTGATCGAACATCTGCAGCAGGAATATGTTGACCCGGTGGTGGGCGAGCGCGCGGCGCGAAAACTGCAGGAGGCCGCAGACAACGGCCGGTTCGATTCAGTGCGCAGCGGCGAGGCGTATGCCCGAGCGATCAGTGACGCCCTGCAGCAGCACACGGGAGACGGACATCTGAATCTGGAATACAGCGCAACTTCGGTGGACACCGCCACCGTCGATCCCGCCTTCGAGGCGGCACAGCTCGAACGCTGGTACGGCGCTGCCGTTAACCACGGTGTCGAGCGGATCGAGCGTCTGGCCGGCAACGTGGCGCTACTGGATTTACGGGTGTTCCCACCGCTGTCCATGGGGGCAGACACTATGACCGCCGCCATGACGGTGATCGCCGCCGCCGATGTACTGATCATCGACCTGCGCCACAACGGTGGCGGGATCGGCGCCATGGCGAATCTCGTCGCCAGCTACCTGTTCGACAGTGAGCCGCAACCGCTGACCGGCACCTACCATCGCCCCAGCGACACGCTGGCGCATCGCCACACCCAACCCCATGTGCCCGGCCGGCGCTTTGGCCCAGACAAACCGGTCTACGTGCTGATCTCAA
>JBCDIK010000251.1:0-4461 GCA_038749065.1 Pseudomonadota bacterium
AGCAGCAGCAGCGCGATCGCAGATCGCCAGCAAAAACGACTCATGGTTTGCCCTACCCCGATGGTTGTCTCAGGGCATTGACGCTAGCGCCGCGGGGGATGGGCTGAACCCCCTCAGATCAGGGGGTCAGGGGTGCTTTCGGGTCAACAGGCGCCGAAATTGTGACGCAGAGCGCGCCATTGCGCGTCAGCGCAGCAGCCCCCGGCGCATCGCTTCCGCAGTCGCCTCGGCGCGGCTGGAGACTTTCAGCTTGCGGTACAGCTCTTTGGCATAGCCGGCGGCGGTGAAGTATTTGATCTCGAGCATCTCGGCGACATTGCGCACCGTGTAGCCCTTGGCGAGCAGGGTCAGCACTTCGTGTTCGCGGGGCGTGAGCTGCACGGACGGCGCCTCTTCTTCCGTCGCTGCAGGCGCGGTGACGCGCCCCTGGCTGAAGTAGTTGAGCACCCGGCGCGCGATCGCCGGCGACAACGGTGGCTGCCCACCGACGATCCCGAGAAGCATTTCCGTGAGGCGATTCTGCTCGTCGTCCTTATGGATATAGCCTTCACAGCCGCGCTGCAGGGCCGCGAAGATCGTGTCGTCGTCGGCCAGGACACTGGCGATCACGACCTGGGAGCCCGCCGCGACCAGCGGTGCGATCAGATCGAGCCCGCTGCCATCGGGCAGGCCGACGTCGAGAATCGCCAGATCATGTTCGCGATCGAGCAGGCCGTGCGCCTGCTTGAGCGATCCGGCCTCGCGCACATCGGCCTGCGGGAATGCGACGCGCACCGCCTGCCGCAGCCACTGCCGGGCCTTGAGGTGATCATCGACGATCAACACCGTCGCCGGCGGGTGCTCGGCAGTCTCCAAGGTTCGGCTCACTGGTTGGGCCCTCCTAAGTTAGCCGCTGACGCCCTGCCATCCACCCCTGATCTCAGGGGGCCGGTGCCGCAAGCGGCAGTGCCATCTGCCAGGCCGTGCCCGGCGGCCCGCGGTGCGCGAGGGTGCCTTCGAGACTCGCGACTCGACGGGCGACGTTGGTCAGCCCGTTTCCGGGCGCCAGTTCACCCAGGCCCTGGCCATCATCCGCAAAGCGAACCTGCAGCGTCTGCCCAGCATCCTGGATGCTGGCGCGAACCGTCTGGCAACCGGCATGTTTCAGCGTGTTGCTCGTCCACTCGCGGACCACGCGCACCGCCTGATGCGCGACCGCTGGGGGCAACCAGCGCGAAGACTCTGAGCCCTGCCACTGCAGGGCGATCTGGTCTGCGCCCAATCGCTGGCGCACCTCGGACTCGAGCTGCAGCGACAGGCCGGCGATCGTATCCGGCAGGTTGCGCTCCAGAGAGGAGAGCGCACGGACCTCGTCCAGGGCGCTACGGGCCAGGGTCTTCTGCTCCTCGGACTCCGCCGCGTAGACGAGATCCAGGAGCCGTGCGCCCACATCGTCGTGCAGATCCCGATAGATCCTGGCCCGCTCCGCAGCGGCCGCGTTGCGCTGTTCCAGGGCGCGCCGTTCCGCGAAGCTGAGCTCGAGGGCCGCCCGGGCCTGCGCGAGCTGCTCTTCCGCATAGCGGTTGGAACGCCGCAGCTGCCACAGCAGCTGTACGGCCAGCGCGCTCAAGAACAGCGGCGCGCCAAGGCTCAAGGAAAAGAACGAGCGCAGCCAGAGAATTTCCAGCTCGCCCAGATTCAGCAAAAGATCATGCAGCCCCAGACTCAGCAGCACGGCGAAGGCGATGGTGAACGCGTATCCATCGCGCCTGCCGTGGCGCACGGCCATCACCAGGGTCAACACGGCGGCGAAGAGCACCAGAGCCAGAGCGACCAGATGCACCAGCGAGCTGTTGGCGGCGAATTTCACCAGCGGCAGTACCCGGTAGATCAGGGCCGCCACCAGCAGATAGCCCACCGCGGCCCACTCATGCCACCGCTTCAGCAGCTTGAAGTAGCCGAGTACGAACAGCAGCAGGGACACGGCAATCAGATCGACGCTCAGATGCAGCACCACCAGCCAGCCGCGCTGCTCGAAGGGCGGATCCGGGAGCACCGGGTTGAGGCTGTAGATGGACCAGCCGAGCGCGGCCAGCCCGAAGTACAGATAGGCTCTGTTACTGCGGTCCGACAGCAGCAGCACCGCAGCCAGCACCATGAGCAGCAGGCTCAGCGCGAAGGTGACCTGGCTTAGGGTGAGCTGCAGGAAGTAGCGGCGCTCCTGCATCGGAGCGAGCAGCGCCATGGGCCCGAGCGCCGGCGGCAGCAGATAGCCGTAGCCGGGCACGTAACCCAGATCGACTTCGACGATATTGCAATCATCGCTCAGCAGCGCCGGCAACAAGGCAATGAGCACCGGGTGATGCAGTTTGCGCAGCGGCGGCTCCAGCCGGCCGCCGTCATACACCATCGTGCCGTTGACGCGCACCCTGATGTTCATGCTGTAGCGCCACAGGTACAGGCCCTGCTCGTCCCCGAGCGCCGAGGCGCCGGGCAACTCATAGCGGATGGTCGCTCTCAGGCCGCGTTCGTAGTCGGCTGCGGCCAGGCGCACAGGTCCCTCGACGGAGACCCACTGTTGTTCGTCCCCAAACCGTATCCGCGCGTCGGTCAGAAAGAAAACTTCCTCCGGCAGCGAGCGGTTAAGGGCGCAGCCGCTGAGGAGCAGCACCGGCAACAGCCCCAGCAGGGGCAATCGCGACATCCACGCGTTCTTCTGCCACGCCATCGCCTGATTTCGCTGCACCCGTTCCGCGCCCCAACACCCGCCTGCCATGGCACTATAAACACCAATGAATGCTCCCGCGCCCGACCTGCTGTTCGGACTCGACGACCGCCCGCCCTGGCCGCAGGCGACGCTCGCCGCCGCCGCCCACCTCCTCGCCATCGTCGCCAGCATCGCGACAGCGCCACTGCTCATTGCCGGCGGCCTGCAGCTCGATGCCGCGACCACCAACGATCTGATCAGCAGCGCGCTGCTGATCTCCGGCGTGGCCACGCTGATTCAGATCAACCGCATCGGCCCCTTCGGCTCCGGTCTGCTCTCGATTCAGGGCACGAGCTTCGCCTTTATCGGCGCCCTCATGCTGGCCGGCAGCGCGCTGAACGAGCGCGGTCTGGGCAGTGAGGCGATGATCGGGGTACTGCTGGGCAGCGCCGCCGCCGGTGCTGCACTCACCATCGTTGGCGGGTTCTATGTGCAGCGCCTGTCGCGGGTCATCACCGGCAACGTCACGGGCATCGCGGTCTTTCTGCTTGGACTGACCCTGGTCGGCGCCGCCTGGACGAACTTCGGGTTCGCCTACACGGCCGCCGAACAGACGGGCACGACCGCCGCACTGCTGCTGCAGGCGGCCGCGGTGATCGCCACCATCCTCTGGCTGAGCACCCGGGCGAGCCCCTGGCTGCGGCTCGTCAGCATCGTGGCGGGGCTGTTGGCAGGGATGGCCGTTGCGGTCATCAGCGGCGCGGACGTGGTGCTGCCGGAATCGTCCCGGGCCATCGCCACGCCCACCCCGCTGCGCTTTTCCCTCGGCTTCGACTGGGGCGTGTTCCTGATCCTGACGCCCATCTACTTCGTTACCATGACGGAGTCTATCGGCGACCTGACCGCCACCACGCTGTTGTCAAAGCAGCCAACAACCGGCGCGCCCTACTGGCAGCGCATCCGCGGCGGCGTCATGGCGGACGGCCTGAACTCTATCGTTGCGGCCGTCATGGGTACCTTTCCGAACACCACCTTCAGCCAGAACAACGGCGTCATCGCACTAACCGGCGTTGCCAGCCGCTTCGTCGGCGTGCTGGTCGCGCTGCTGCTCATTGTGCTCGGCCTGCTGCCCGCGTTCAGCGCGCTGTTCCAGGCCATTCCACCCGGTGTGCTGCACGCCACCACCGGTGTTCTGTTCGCCATGATCGCGTTGACCGGACTGCGCATGCTGCGCGCACAGCCCGACCAGCGCCGCAGCCTGAGCATGCTGGTGGTCTGCACAGCCATCGCCTTCGCCGGCACCGCGGTGCCAGAGCTGTTGGCTGGAGCGGGCATCACGCTGCCCCCCATGCTTGCGATGCTGTGCAGCTTTCCCGTCGCCACCGGGGCGCTGACCGCACTGCTGTGGGAGATCCTGCGCCCATGACTGCCATCGACCCGGCGGTCGCCGATCCTATCGCCGTCGCCCTGCGACTCATCGAGCGCTGCGCAGTGCTCGCACGCTGCAGCAGCCTGGAAGAAGGGATCTGCCGCACCTACTTGAGCCCCGAACATCAGGCCTGTAACACGCTGGTTGGCGAGTGGATGACCGAAGCGGGACTCACGGTGCGCACGGACGCTGCCGGCAGTCTGATCGGACATCGTCCGGGCGCGACGCCCGATGCGCCGATCCTGCTGATCGGCAGTCACCTCGACTCAATCCCGGACGCGGGCGCCTACGACGGCATTCTGGGGGTCCTGCTCGGGATCGAAGTCTGCGCGGCGCTGAGTACGAG
>JBCDIK010000252.1:0-4433 GCA_038749065.1 Pseudomonadota bacterium
AGCGCGGGGTGAGGCGCATCAGCCAGGTTTCGTCGACACTCTCATTGCGAGGTCGGTCGCCGTACTTCGCTTCCCACTGCTGGGCGAACTGCTCGAACTCATCGGCGCTGCGGACCCGATCCGCCCGCAGTTCATAGATCCGACCATCAGCCCGCAGACGCACCCGCGGGTCCACCTCAATGTGCTCGATCCAGGTGGCCCGATTGGCACCGGCGAAGATATAAAGCCGATCCTCACCGGCAACCACCCACAGATTCACGGAGTATGGATCGCCCGGCTGGGTCTCGAGCTGGATCACTTCGTCGGTCATCACCGTGCGCCAGTCCGCTGGCGCCGGCGTCACCGGGCCTTCCAGCGCGCCGCCGGAAAACGGGACCCAGTCGCCGGTGCAGGCGGTAAGCCCGAGGCACAACAGCGCAACGAAGCCTCGCGCACGCCGCAGCCGGCCGCATGCGAGGGCTGCGCTCCGGTTCATGGCGACAGCTCCGACAGAGACCGCCTGGGCCGCTGCCCGTCCCAGCTCGCCGCCGCGGCGGCGATCCCGGCAAAGAGCGCAGCCATCCCCTCGTCCGCCTGCAGCAGCTCGATCATATGGCCGTTCTCCTCTGAGGTGTCGAAGTAAGCAAAGCGCGCGCCACCGTCAGCCCCGGAATCCATCGCCAGCGGAAAGCCATCAGCAGCGAGCGTTGCCTTGTCAGCCTCGATATCTTCGCACCAGAAGCAGATGTGGTGGAACCCGGTGCAACCAGGCGCGATCAGGTCCCGGTAGACGTTGGGCTCGGCGGAGTGCGGCGCGATCAACTCGATCTGGACGTCGCCGGCCTGCGCCCAGGCCACCGTCATGTCCAGCACGCCGGGAGCGCCCCGATAGCGTAGGGCCGGCCCACCGGCGAACTCGACCGCGAAGAACGGGCCAATGCCATAGCGACCGGCCCAGGTTTCAATGGCGCGATCCAGGTCCGCCACCACCCAGGCGTTCTGGAAAACACGTTGTGACGACCAGCTGTGCATGCTCAGTGCTCCTGTCCCTTCTCGCCAGTCTACTTCCGTGGTCCCGGGCGCGTACACTGCCGGCAGGCAATCGGGGAGAACACCTATGAGCGCACTGCGGGGCATTCGGGTGATCGAGTTCGGAACCATGGTGGCAGCGCCAGCCGCCGCTGCGCTGCTCGCCTCCTACGGCGCGGAGGTCATCAAGGTCGAAGACACCGTGACCGGGGATCAGCTGCGGCTGTACGGGTCCGCCAAAGGCGGCACCAGCGGCTGGTTCCTGACGGTGAACGATGGCAAGCGCTCGATTGCACTGGATCTCAAGACCGAGGCTGGGCGAACGGTTGCCCGGGCGCTGGCAGCGCAAGCTGATGTGCTGATCGAGGGATACCGCAGCGGGGTTATGGAGCGGCTGGGCCTGGGCGCTGCGGCCCTGCGCAAGATCAACCCGCGCCTCATCTACTGCGCAAGCTCAGGGTTTGGCAGTACCGGACCCTACGCGGACCGGCCGGTCTACGATCCCCTCATCCAGGCCCTGGCGGGCTGGGCGGGCGCCCAGCAGGTGGATGGGCAGCCCTCCCTGGTGCGCGGCATGGTGGCGGACAAGATCGGCGCCTGGAACAACGCACAGGCGATCCTTGCAGCGCTGGTCCAGCGCGGGATCAGCGGCGAAGGCTGTGAGATCGAGACCAACATGCTCGATGCCAACATCGCGTTCCTCTGGGGAGACGTCATGATGCACGAGACGCTCCAGGACAGCGATGCCGACCATCGCCCGAACCTGATCTACAGCTATCGTCTGTTCCGGGCCAGGGACGGCTGGGTGAGCATCGCGATCGGCAACGACAAACAGTGGGCGGCGGCCTGCGAAGCGCTCGGCGCGCCCGAGCGACTGGCCGACGAGCGGTTCCGCACCGCCGCGCAGCGAGCCCGTGCCCTGCCGCAATGGTACGACCTGATCGACCAGATGATCAGCACCCTGCCGACTTCGGAGGTCGTGGCGCGCCTTGTTGCTGCGGATGTGCCCGCGGCCAGCGTCAACGAGCCCGGCGCAGTTTTCAGCGATCCACAGGTCCAAAGCACAGGGACCGTCCGGGAGCAACAGCATCCGCAGGCGGGCTGCTACCGAGCGCCGCGACCGCGTGCAGCACAGCTCGGTCATGACCAGACCCTGCGCCCCGCTCCGGCCTGGGGCGAGCACACGACCGAGATCCTGGGCGAACTCGGCCACAGCTCGCATGAAATCGAGGCACTGTTGCGCTCTGGCGCCGCCCGAGCAGCGCCTGCCGAATGAGGCGCAAATCCGTATAGTCGAAGCGAAATCATCGCGGAATCCGCCATGCTGAACGAGCTGGACGACTACCCCATTCACCAGACGCCGGAGCCTCTGGCACATCATCAGAGCAGCGATCGGAACATTTACGATCGCACCTGGTTCAACGGCTACGCGCCCGATGGCAGCTACTACTTCGGCCTCGGTATGGCCGTGTACCCACATCGCGAGGTGCAGGACGCGGCGTTCAGCGTGGTCACCCGCGGCGGTCTGCAACATTGCTTCTACGGATCGCGACGGGCACCAGCGGAACGCACGGACCTGTCGGTCGGTCCTCTACGGATCGAGATCCTGAAACCGATGCGCCGCACGCGCGTGATCTTAGAACCGAACGACAGCGGCATCGCCTGCGATCTGACCTTTTCCGGGCGCACCGCCTGCATCCAGGAAGGACGGCAGATCCTCTACAGCGGCGCACGGCGCTACATGGACGCAACCCGCTTTGATCAGTTCGGACGCTGGGAGGGCACCCTGGAAACACCCGATGGCGAGATCCGTGTCGATGCACGGGAATGCCTGGGCACCAAGGATCGAAGCTGGGGGATCCGACCGGTCGGCGAGCCGGAGAACACCGGCATGCCCCGCGCACCCGGCACCTTCTTCTTCCTGTGGGCGCCTTTGTTCTGGGACGACCACGTCTCTCACGCGATTTTCTTCGACGATGCGCAGGGGCGCGCGCTGTTTCGCGAAGGGCTCACCGCACCACTCTATAGCGAGGAAGCGGCCATTCCCGGTGTAGAGGATGGGCGCGTGAACCTGGCGCGCTACGCGTCCCACGCCGTGACCTACGCACCGCAGACGCGATACGCCGCGCAGGCTCAGATCACGCTCGACGACCACGAAGGCCGGCGGCGTGATATTGAGCTTGAGCCGTTGCTGCGCTTCCAGTTCAAGGGGCTCGGCTACGGGCACCCCGAGTGGCGCCAGGGCAGCTGGAAAGGCGAGCTGGTGTGCGGGCATGAGTCCTTCGACCCGCTCGCGCTGGACCCGCTACGGCCAGAGAACAATCACAACCAGCAGGTTGTTCGGGCCCGCGATGGCGAGCGCACGGGCGTCGGGGTGCTCGAGCAACTGGTCATTGGCCCTTACGCGCCCGCCGGCTTCACCGGCTGGGTGGACGGGGCGGAGGACTAGCCGCGCGGCGGCGCTATAGCTCGACGATCGTCTTGCCGAAATTGGCACCGGCAAACAGGTCGCAGAACGCCTGGCCCACCTGCTCGATCCCGTGCAGGCGATGCTCGTGAATCTTCAGTTCGCCTGCCTCAATCCATTGCGCCAGCGTCGCCCGCGCCTCGTCGTAACGAGGCAGTTGCAGGTGCGTCATGAAGCCGTGCATGTGCGCATGGTGTGTCGTGAGCTGAAACAGGTTGGACGGTCCGGGCTGCGGTTCCGTCACGTTGTAGCTGGCCACAGCACCGCAGAGCAGGATACGGGCGTCGTCGTTGATCTGGTTGAGCACGCTCTCGAGCATCGGGCCGCCGACGTTGTCGAAGTACACGTCGATCCCGTCCGGGCACGCGACCGCCAGCGCGGCATCGAAGTCGGCGACGGTTCGGTCCACGGCGGCGTCGTAGCCCAGCTCCGCACAGAGGCGGCGGCACTTGTCAGTGCCGCTGCTGATCCCCACAGTGCGGGCACCGGCGCGCTTCGCGATCTGCCCCGCAATACTGCCGACGGCGCCGGCGGCTGCGCTGACCAGCACGGTTTCGCCAGGCTTCAGCCGACCGTAGTCGGTCAGGCCGAAGTACGCGGACAGCCCGGTGTCACCGAGCACGCCCAGGTAGTAATTCAGGGGGTAGCGGGCCTCGCCGATAGGGGAGATGAAATCACCGGCATCGGTCACCGTATGAGTCTCCCAGGCAAAGCGCGCCATGAGCAGATCACCGGCGACAAAGTCTCCGTGGCGGCTTTCCAGCACGCGACTCAAGGTCAACCCCATGACCGGTTCACCCAGCGGCATGGCGGGCAGCACCGCATCCCCTGCGCCCTCATCCATCCAATTGCGGAACCCCGCATCCAGGGACACGAACAGGTTCTCGCACAGGATCTGGCCCGCCCCGATCGCGTCCAGAGGGCGCTCTTCCAAACGAAAGTCCGACGGCCTCGGGGC
>JBCDIK010000253.1:0-4416 GCA_038749065.1 Pseudomonadota bacterium
GCAGGCTGGCCGCCCCGTGGGCGCGCAGCGCCTGCAGCGCGTGCGCCAACGCGTCAGGCGTATGCGCATAGTCGACGACGACGGTCGGAGCGCCGGCGCGCACGAAGGACTCCATGCGTCCCGGCACGCCCTGCAGGGCCGCGAGGTGAGACACCGCGCGGGCCAGGTCATCGTGCTGCCGCAGAACCGCCAGCAGCGCCGCTGCCACATTGGCCACGGCAAAGGCGCCGAGCAGCGGCAGTTCAAATGCGCAGGTCCCCCAGCTGCCATACCAGCGACCGCGAATGCCGGTCGCGTGCAGTTCCAGCGACTCCCAACCGAGGTAACGATCGCAGGGGCCTGCCGGTCGCGAGGCACCGTAGCAATCCAGGCTCGGCGCGGCGCTGCCGGCCGTTCCCGCAACGCGTGACAGGAGTTCCTGGCCAAAGGCGTCATCACCATTGAGCACCAGCTGCTGCAGCTCGGCCCGCTCGAAGAGGCGCGCTTTGGCGGCCGCGTAGGCGGCCATGGAGCCGTGGTAGTCGAGATGATCGCGACTGAGATTGGTGAACACGGCGCTATCCACGGTCAGCGCCCGCAGCCGGTCCTGTGCCAGCGCGTGGGAGCTCGCTTCCAGCGCCACCGCCGTACAGCCGTCCTGACGCAGCTGCGCGAGCCGCTCCTGCATCCCCATGGCATCCGCAGTGGTCAGACGGGCCGGCCGCAGGGCGTCCAGTGGGCCCCAGCCGATGGTTCCGAGATAGCCGCAGCGCTCCCCGAAATGGTCGAGCAGCTGGCAGCTGTAGTGCGCAACGCTGGTTTTGCCATTGGTGCCGGTGACAGCGATCAGATCAAGCGCGGCACTCGGATGCCCCCACAGGCGACCGGCCAGCTCGCTGCGCCGGGACGCGAGCTCCGGCACCACCAGTACTGGCACCGCGCAGTCAGGGAGTGCTCGCTCAGCGAGCACCAGGATCGCGCCGGCGCTCACGGCGGCGTCGGCGAAGCGATGACCGTCATGGGCGTCGCCGCGAATCGCGACGAACACCATGCCCGGCTGCACAGCGCGGGAGTCATCGGTCAGGCCCGCAACCGGCGCCGCGCCAACGCCGCGAACCACCGCCGCCAGGGCCGGTGCTGGCACCAGCCCCTCGAGCAGCGCTGCAACGTTTGGTCGCGGCTGGCCACCGGGCAACGTCATCGCTCAAGGCCCTCGGATCGGCTCGCAATACCGGCCACCGCGAGCGCCGGCGTCCCGTCCGGGGGCACGCTTAGCAGGCGCAAGGCGCGCTCGCCGATGCGGGCGAACACCGGCGCCGCCGTGGCACCTCCGCCGGTTGCCGCAGTGCCGGGCTCATCCACCACCACGACCAGCACGATTCTCGGGTCAGTGATGGGAGCCACCCCGGCGAACAGCGCCACATGGCGCTCATCGTCGTAGCGCCCGTCGACCAGTTTGCGCGCCGTGCCAGTCTTGCCGGCCACGCGATAGCCGGGAATGCGGGCCAGCGGCGCCGTGCCGTCGTCGGCGGTGACCCGTTCCATCATCTGCAGCACTGCGCGGGTGTGCGCCGGGTCGAAGGCGGGGCGGGCTTCAGGCACACGATCGCGACGCAGGATCGACACCGGAAGGCTCTGCCCGTCGTTCGCGAGCGTCAGGTACGCCGCCGCGAGCTGCAGCGGCGAAGCCGAAAGCCCGTAACCATAAGCCAGCGTGACCCGGTTGATCTCGCGACGCAGCCCCTCATCGCTCAAGAACCCGCCAGATTCCCCTGGCAGGCCGGTGCCGGGAAAGCGACCGAACCCTGCCCGCGACAGCACATCGAACACCGCCTGCTCACCAAGATCCAGCGCGACCTTGGCCATCGCCACCTGGCTCGACTTGGCGAGCGCCCGCGCCAGCGTGATCGTGCCACGATTCACCGGGTCCTCGACCAGCTTGCGACCGACGCGCAGGTAACCGGGCGCCGTGTCGATCGCGCTGTCCTGCTGGTAGCGGCCGGACTCGAGCGCCGCCAGTGCCGTGAAAGGTTTGATCGTCGACCCGGGCTCCAGCACATCGGTGACAGCGCGGTTGCGTACCGGGTCAAAGCCATCGAGCTGCAGGTCGTTGGGGTTATAGGAAGGCTCGTTGGCAAGCGCCAGAATATCGCCCGACCGCGCATCCAGCAGGACCACGGAGGCCGCGCGGGCATCCTGCCCGGCAACCGCGCTCTTGAGCTCCTGGTAGGCGAAATACTGCAGACGATGATCGATGGTCAGGGTCAGATCGGTGCCGGTTTTCGCCGGGCGCAGATACTCAAGGACCGACATCACCCGGCCGTCCCGAGCCTTCAGCACTTTCTTGGCGCCGCTGCTGCCCCGCAGATGCGGATCGAAGGCCAGCTCCACGCCCTCGAGCCCGACGTCGTCGTAACCGGTCTGGCCGACCACGTGGGCCGCGCTCTCGGCGCCGGGATAAAACCGCCGGTACTCGCGCCGGAACTCGAGCCCGTCGATCGCAAGACCTTCCAACTGCTCGCGCAGCCGCGCCCCGATGCGCCGCTTGAGATACACAAACTCGCGGCCCTGCGCACGGGACAGCGTGCGCTGCAGCGCGGTCGGGTACAGCTTTAGCACGCGCGCGATCTGCGCCTGCTGCGCGGCCGAGAGGCTGGTCCGGGAGGGATCGATCCAGACCGCGCTCACCGGGGTGCTGAGGGCGAGCGGCGCGCCGTGGCGATCGAAGATGCCACCACGGAAGGCCGGGAACTCCTCCGTCCGGATCGACCGTGCGTTGCCCTGTTTCAACAGGAAATCCCGCTCGGTCACGGTCAGATAGGACACGCGGGTCGCGAGTGCGAGACAGCCGCTGACGAAGAGCACCGCGACGGTGAGATGTCGCCAGCGGCTCACGGCGCCACCCGCTCAAGCCGTTCCGGAAACTCCATCGCAAGCCGCGACTGCGCGACGGCTTGCACCTGGGCAAGCGAGGCGACAGCGCTGATTTCCAGCAACAGCTCCGAGTGCTGCAGTCGTGCCTCGTCCTGCTGCATGCGCAACTCTTCCAGCTGCGCGTGCAGTAGCCGGACCCGGTGCGCCGTGCGCGCAACCTCCACGGCGCTGTAGACCACCGCCACGAGCAGCGCCGCGATCACGCCGCGAGCCATCATGCGGCGCGCTCCAGCACGCGCAGGGTCGCACTCCGCGAGCGCCGGTTCCGCGCCTGCTCGTCCGCCGCCGGCCGGAGCGCGCGCGTTAACAGCCGCGCTGGGGCTGGCGGACGCTCGGCATCGGTCACCGGCAGGCGCCGCGGCAACGCCGGCGGCCGAGCCTGGGCGCGGAAGAACTGTTTAACGAGACGGTCCTCAAGGGAGTGAAAGCTGATCACCGCCAGGCGGCCACCGAGACGGAGCGCGGAAAACCACAGC
Source organism: Pseudomonadota bacterium (assembly GCA_038749065.1). Lineage (GTDB taxonomy): Bacteria > Pseudomonadota > Gammaproteobacteria > Pseudomonadales > Azotimanducaceae > CALHVX01. Next base: position 3,390 of record JBCDIK010000253.1, read on the forward strand.
GGCAGTGCGCGCTCGATCTCGCCCAGCTCGTCGTTGATGTGGATGCGGATGGCCTGGAAGACCTGGGTCGCCGGATGTCGGGTTCCGCTGCGGCGCTTCAGCGCGGCCGGCATCGCCGTCGCCACGACCTCCGCCAGCTCAGCGGTGTCGGTAAAGGGCCGCGCCGCCACGATCGCCCGTGCGACCCGCGCGGCGGCGCCCTGCTCTCCATAGCGCCGTAGTACGCTGGTGAGCTCATCGACCTCGACGACGGCGAGCCAATCGGCGGCGCTCATCCCCTGCGTTGGATCCATACGCATATCCAGCGGGCCAGCGTCACGCAGGCTGAAGCCGCGGCCAGCATCATCAAGCTGGGGCGAGGAAACCCCGAGATCCGCCAGCACCGCATCCAGCGACAGCGCTGCGACCGCCGGCAGACCGGCGCGCTCGAGCAGCGCAGAAAGCTCTGAGAACCGTCCGGCGAGTACCTGGACCCGGCCATCCTCGGCAGCGAGCTGGCGTGCCACTGCAAGGGCCTCCGGATCCCGGTCCAGTACCAGCAGGCGGCCGCCCGGCGGCATCTGCGCCAGCAGCGCACGGGCATGACCGCCGCGGCCAAAGGTGGCATCCAGCACCGCAGGCGCGGTGCCTTCGAGCACCGGGGACAGATGGCTGAGAACCGCTTCGAGCAGGACCGGTTCATGGGCTGCCGGGGACATCAGATCTGCAGGCTCCCGAACTCCTCGCTGTCGAGCAGCGACTGGCGACCCTTGGCGCTGAGCCAGTTCTCCATGCCGCCGTTCCAGATCTCTTCACTCCAGAGCTCGATCTTGTTGCTCTGTCCCACGGTCACTACTTTCTTCTTAAGGCCCGCGTGGTCGCGCAACATCTGCGGCAGCAGCACCCGGCCGGCGGCGTCCAGTTGGACGTCGGTCGCATGCCCGATCAGCAGACGCTGCAGCAGCCGCGCCTTGGAACCGACGTTGGGCATCTTCTCAAGGCGGCGCTGGACGATGTCCCACTCCGGCGCGCTGTAGAGCATCAGGCA
>JBCDIK010000254.1:0-4367 GCA_038749065.1 Pseudomonadota bacterium
ATCCGGCAGCGGTACGCCATGCCCTGCGCGCGCTGCCACCGCAAACCGCCATCCACATCGCCACGGAAGGGCCCCTGGGGCTAGCTGCCCGCTACTGGCTCAAAGCGCGGGGCATGCCCTACACCACCGCTGTGCATACGAAGTTCCCCGAATATCTCGAAGCGCGGCTGGGGCGGCCCTTGCCCTGGGCGCACCGGGCGCTGCGACGGTTTCACCAGGGCGCCGCGGCAACCCTGTGCGCGACGCCCTCGCACCGGGATGAACTGATGGCCCGGGGATTCAGGAAGCTCCAGATCTGGGGCCGCGGAGTCGATACGCGGCGTTTCAGACCGGGCCAGCGCAACCCCCGATCCGGCGCTGGGCCGCTCTTGCTTTACGTAGGCCGGGTGGCGCCGGAGAAGAACCTGCGAGCGTTCCTGCGCCTGGCCACCGCCGGCGTACAGCTTCGTGTGGTTGGAGACGGCCCTTCGCGCGCGGTGCTGCAGGCGCAGTTTCCGCAGGTGGAGTGGTCGGGATTCCTTCAGGGGGACGCACTGGTTCAGGCTTACCGGGACGCCGACGTCATGGTGTTTCCTTCCCGCACGGACACCTTCGGGCTGGTGCTGTTGGAGGCGATCGCCTGCGGAACACCGGTTGCCGCTTACCCGGTGCCCGGCCCCCGGGATGTCGTGACCTGTGGCGTGAACGGTGCACTGCATCGGGACCTGCAGCAGTCAATCGGGGACGCTCTGGGGCTCGACCGCGGACGCGTTGCCGCCTCCGCCGGAGCACACTCCTGGCGCGCGGTCACGCGTGCGTTTCTCGAGGCCCAGGTCGTGCCGCCGCTGCCTGCTATGCCCGGTTCGCGTTCGCCGCAACCGCCGCTGCCCGGAGCGCTTGCCGCCTAGGGTTCCCCGTCCAGGGTCAGCGCCGGGGTGCCTGGGCGGACCGACCAGGCCAGCAGCCGCTGTCCGTTCAGCAGCAGGTCTGCGCTGAAGCTCTCACCGGCGAGCAGTCGTGGCAACCAGATGGCATCGTCCGGCCACATGTTGTTCAGAGGTAGCGCCCCGATCGGATACCACAGTGGCCGCGCTTCAACGGACTGCGTCGGGATGCCCGAGAGCGCGTCGCCGCGAAAGGCGAACCCCAGCCACTGCGCGCCTGCCGCATCCATGAACCGCAGGCGTGCGGTACTGGCCAGCCGTTCGCAGGAGACCCCCAGTTCTTCCTGCAGCTCGCGCCTGGCGCAGGCCTGCGGAGACTCATCGCCCTCGAGCTTGCCCCCAGGGCCGTTCAGGAGCCCGGCACCGTGCCCGGTCCGTTTCTCGATCAGTAGTACCTGCCGCCCGCTGACGACGAAAATCAGGGTTCCGATCAGGTCCGGGGCCCAGCCAGAGGCAGCGCGCGCCAGGGCCGACTGATCACCGCCCGAGAGGGGCGGCAGCGGCGTGCCCGGGTTGGTTTCGCTCATGCCCGCCAGTATGGTGCGAAGCCCGTGCCCGTGCGAGTGTCACCGTGAGCGATGGAATCGAAAAGCCGGCTGCGTTGCCGTTGTCTGCAGAAGATGCGCTGCAGCGATTGCTGCGCATCCGCGACATTGCGCAAACGGGCCTCAGCTACACGGAAGATGCGTTCGGGCAGGAACGCTACGAGGAACTGCTCCAGATCGTTACCGAGCTGACCGCGGGCACGCTGGACCTGCCGGCGACTGAGCTGGCGGGGGCCTTTCTGCCCGATGGTGGGTACCCGACGCCCAAGGTTGAGGTCCGTGCCGGCGTGTTTCGCGATGGCAAGGTGTTGCTCGTGCAGGAGGCCTCGGACAAGCGCTGGGCGCTGCCTGGAGGCTGGTGCGACCAGCCGCTGTCGCCGGGCGCGAACGTGGTGAAGGAAGTGTTCGAAGAAACCGGGCTGCGCGTGACCGCAGAAAAGCTGGCGGCAATTCGCGACGTGTCCGTACAGACCTACCGCCCACAGCGTCTCGAGCACGTTTACAAGCTGCTGTTCCTGTGCAGCGATGGCGTCGGAACCCTGCGCGGCAGCCTCGAAACCGACAACGCGGCCTTTCACCCGGTCGATGAGCTGCCCCCGTTGTCGACGGGCCGAACGCTGCCCGATGACATCCTCTGCCTGGCCCGTCACCGGATCGACCTGGCACTGCCGACACAGTTCAACGACTAGTTGCGCTTCAGGGCGACGGTGTGGGATCGCGTGGTTGCCATCCCGTGCTGCTCGATGACGCGGTCGATGAGAGCCAGGGTCTCGCCCTCGAGGTCACACCCTTTCGGATCCTGCAGCCAGCGGCGATAGACGTGGGTCGTGCCACCCCAGAGCATGCAGGCGATCAGGATCGGCAGCGGGTCCTGATCGTCGCACTGCAGATCCTCTGCCAGCGCCCGGGCTAGGGTCTGCTCGTATTCATGCCAGATTCGCAGGTAGGGCGTCGGGAAGTTGGGGACTGCGTAGATGTCGTTCACCGACTGCGTATAGCGCCGGCCTGCGGTGACCATGTTGCGAGTGGATTTGCGCATCCAGGCGCGCCAGAAGTGCATCGTGTCCTCCGTTCGCGCAGCGCAGGCGGCCTGGAATCGGTCCAGATAGTGCTGATCAACAGCCGTGACCAGCTCCCGCTTGCAGGCGAAATGGCGGTACAGAGTCTGCACATGCAGGCCGGCCCGTTCGGCGACGGCCTCGAGCCTCGTGTCCTCGAACCCGTGCTCACGCAGCAGCTCGATCGCTGCATTGATGAGCGCGGTGCGCGACGCCTGCTTGCGTTGCTCACGCTTCGGGAAACGGGTAGCCATCGCCGGGGCCGGCTGCTCGGCGACGCGCTCGGTCAGTGCCCGCTGCTCGCCGCTGCAGCCGCCGCTGCCCGGGGTTCCGGCTGCCGTGCGGCAACCGGTGTCTCCGTTGCAGCCGGGGTCGGGCGCTGCCCGGTTTTCTGCGCGGCGCGCCGTCGCATCTCGACGAACTCTTTCGCGTCGAGCCCACCGTCGCCATTCGCGTCGACCATCTTGAAACCCTGTACCAGGCGTTTCTTCAGCCGCGGCGGCAACTCGTCCCAGGCCAGCTTGCCATCCATGTCCCGGTCCATGAACCCGACCATCTGGTAGGTCTCGGACAGCTGGGCATCGTGAATCGGGGCATCGGCGGTTTCGTCCACCCAGCTGTAGCTGAAGGCGCCGTAGAGCATTTCATCCCAGGACTGTAGCCCCCAGGGAACCGTGCGCGACGGGTCCGGGTTGCCGGGGTTGTGCCGGGAGTTGTCGTACACGGTGCGATGCAGTAGTCGGCTGCCGGCCGGCATGAGTTTGGGCGTTTCAAACTGATACGTGCGCTGCCAGTTGAAATCGTAGTTCGGGACGCTCAAGAGCACTTCCTGACGGCCATCGGGGTACACCAACTCGAAGCTCGACGCGCGCCCACGATAGTGCGCGTGAGGCACGATAAAGTGCAGCAGCGCATCCTTGTCGAACTCGTGATACGCGACTTCCTCGTGCTCCGCCGAATTCGGCGGAATTCGAATCGTGGGGTCGAGCACCACCTGGTGTCGCAGGAAGTTGTCTGGCTGCTCCTTGGCGAAGTAGAGCCCGATGCGGGTCCGATCTACGGCCGCTTTGCCGTAAGGGGTGTAGTGCATCTGCAGCAGGAAGTCAGCGCCCTTGGGAATGTAGACCCCGGTCCCTTCGGGCATGCGTGCCGACTCGTTGCCTGGTGCATAGCCGATGATGTAGTTGTCGAACACGCTCTCGCCACCGCGGCGCGGCTGCGCCGGATCCCGGGGCCCGTCGGCCGCGCCGACCAGCACGTGATGCACGACGTTGCGATCTCCGGGGATCACCGTCGCGGCCTGCACCCAGACCCCGCTGTCGAGCGGGTTGTTGAGGGCCGGGAACTGATAATCGACGGTGCCGGCAGCCGGCACCTCGAAGGCGGGCACTTCGAGTACCAGGTCCGGCTCACCCAGGGGCCACAGGTCGCTTTCCGCGGCGACCGCCAGCAGGGGATCTTCACCATCGCCCCGCGGTGCGCCCGCTTCGATCCAGTGGATGAGTGTCTGGGTTTCCTCGATGCTCAGGCTCTTGTCGTCGACCCACTGGCCGATGTGGGGATCGGCGTGCCAGGGTGGCATGCGCTTGGTCCGCACCACTTCGCGAATCATTGGCGCAAAGCCGCGAATCATGTTGTAGCTGGTCATGGCCCAGGGCCCGATGCCACCAGGACGATGGCAGACTGCGCATTTCTCCTGCAGCAGGGGCGCGATCGTGTCCTTATAGCTGATCGATGCATGGTCGGCGTTGCGCGCCGGGAAGTTGATCAGGCAGCCGACCGCGTCGCGTTCAGCGACAGCTACCGGTTGATCAGCGAGCACCGCCCGCAGCGCGTCCCGG
>JBCDIK010000255.1:0-4344 GCA_038749065.1 Pseudomonadota bacterium
CGCGGCCGCTTCGGTCTTGGGCAACATCACGAAGCAGGGGGCGCAGCCCAGCTCGAGCAGCGCGTGCAGATCGGCGATCCCATCCGGCGTGGTCAGCGCATTGATGCGCAGCCCGACGGGCGCCGTCGCGTGCCCACCCAGAAATTCGAGCGCGGCGGCGCGCGCCTGCCCTTTCTGTTCCGGTGGCACCGCGTCCTCCAGATCGATGCAGACCAGATCGGCACCGGCATCCATGGCCTTGGCAAAGCGCTCCGGGCGCGACCCGGGCACGAACAGCAGGCTGCGCGGTGCAAACTCAGCGCTCATCGGGAGGTTTCCTGCGGCGTCGGCACCGCTGCGCGGTAGGCGTCGGCAATCTGTGCCCGGGTCGCAACCCAGACGTCACCGGCGCGCGCGACATGATCGAGAAAGGACTGGAACGCGCCCATGCGCCCGGGCCGGCCGACGATGCGCAGATGCAGACCGAAGGACATCATGCGTGGCACCTGCTGCGATTCCGCGCGCAGCCAGTCGAAGCTGTCGATCGCGTACTGCGCCCAGTCCCGCGGCGTGTAGGACGGTGCAATCCACATTTTCATGTCGTTGCTGTCCATGGCGTAGGGCAGCATGAGCAGGGGCCGCTGCGAGCCATCGGCCATCTCGACGTGCTGCCAGAACGGCAAGTCGTCGGAGTAGTCGTCCATGTGATAGCTGTAGCCTTCCTCCAGCAGCAGTCGCTGGGTGGCATCGGTGTGCATGTAGCGCGACAGCCAGCCTTGAGGCCGCGTCCCCGTGGTCTGCTCGATGGACTGCCAGCCCTTGCGGATGAACTGGCGCTCTGGGGCTTCGTCCATGCGGAACTGATGCACCCAGCGATAGCCATGGCAGCAGATCTCATCACCACGCGCCACAATCGCCTGCGCCAGCTCCGGCGCGCGCTCGAGCGCGAGTGAGGCGGCGGTGACCGTGACCGGCATCCGGTGCGCATCGAGCGCGTGCCAGATCCGCGGCGCAGCGGCCTTGATGCCGTACTGGTAGTTCGACTCGCTGCCGTGCATACGGATGGGCTTGCGCGGTGCAGCGGACAGCTCGTCCACGGGCTCCGGGCCCGGATCGCCGTCGCGGATGTTCATCTCCGCGCCCTCTTCCACATTGACCACGATGGACAGCGCCAGGCGCGCACCATTCGGCCAGGTGAAGTCCGCCGGCAGACCGTTCAAACGCTGCAGATTCGCGGGGCTCAATGGGGCTCCTCGCCGCCGGAGACATTGAGACTCTCGGCGGTGATGTAGCGCGCAGCGTCACTGCACAGGAAGGCGACGGCGTTAGCCGTGTCTTCCGGCAGGCCGGGCCGGCCCATGGGGATGCGGCCCGCCATGTCCGCCATGTACTCGTCGAGCGTCTTGCCGAGCTTGTCGGCGAAGTACTCGTTCTGCCAGGCGCCAAGCCCGGTCGTGACGTGATTGGGGCACACGTTGTTGACCCGAATCTGATGCTCGCCGAGTTCCTGGGCCGCCGAGCGCACCAGGCCGACGAGGCCGTGCTTGGAGGAGCAATAGGCCTGGGCGAAAGGAAAGCCCGACTTGGCCGCCTGGCTCGCCACGTTGATGATGGCGCCACCGTCACCCTGGGCGATCATCTGCCGCGCCGCGGCCTGCACCCCGAAGAAGCAGCCGGACAGGTTCACGTCGATCACCGTGGACCAGTCCTCCGGAGAGACCTCCAGCATTGGCTTCATGATGTAGCCGATCCCGGCGTTGTTCACCCAGATATCCAGCCGGCCATAGGCATCGACCGCGGCCTGGGCCAGTGCCGCCACCTCGTCCGGCCGGCGCACGTCGCAGGGCTGGCTGACGGCTTCGCCGCCGGCCTGCGTGATCGCAGCCACCGCGGCCGCCATGCCATCGGTATCGCCGATCATGGCCGCCGGCGTGCGCGCATCCGTCGAGGCGCCCAGATCGGAGATCACAATCTTCGCGCCGTCCTCCGCCAGCCGCCGGGCGATGGCAAAGCCCAGGCCCTGCAGGCGCCCGGAGCCCGTCACGACTGCGACCCTGTCTGTCAAAGGGCCAGCCAGGGGAGCCGCCATCTAGATGTGCTCCGTGGTGATGAACAGCGGGTTGTCGGCCAGCGCCTGGAACTCGCCGGCGACCTTCTGCATGGTCTCGGTGCCGACCTCGGCCCCAAAGGTCTCCATATCGCCGACATCGATGATCTCGATGTAGCGATAGGGCGCGGCGTCTTCCGTGCCCATGATGCCGGTGGTCCGGAACACTTCGAAGTTGTCGATGCTCTTGAGCCCGTTCACGGTGGGCAGGTCGGTCGCCCTGGCCCAGGCTTCATATTCGGCCACATCGACGCCGTCTTTCAGATTGAACAGCACAACGATTTTCACGGTCATCCCCCCGGTCACGGTGCAACAAAGCTCAATGATATAATATTATGTCTTTTGCGCATACGGTCGGGGCCAAACGGGGCCGCTCCGCCGCTGTCATCCGTAGATGTCCTGACGCCGCGCGGCGCGTCGCACCGCTACACTGCCCCCTGACTGTCCGAACCGGAGCCCAGCATGAGCGAGCACGAATACGATGGCCCTCCCGACTACCGCGCGGTCGGCACGCATGCCGTCTTTCCGGAGACGACCCACGATGAGACCGAGCGCTACAACTTCCTGGCCCATCTGAACCGGCACCTGTCGACGCAGGTGCTGCCCGGCATCGCCGAGGCCTTCGCAGCACGGGTCGAGCCGGCCTTTGAGCGCGAGCGCGGCCGCAAGCCGGCAGACCGCCACGAGGTGCGCAAAGCGCTGCTCGAGGACCCGCTGTTCCAGGCCTGGAGCGCCCTGCGCCGCAACACCATGGAGATGCGGCAGCAAGCAGGGCTGTCGGTGGTGCTGCGCCAGCTGCCGACGCTGATCGAAAAAACGAGCGCCGCGACCGGTAGCGATAACCTGGCCCTCGACGGGGATCTCAGGGTACCCCACTACTTAACGGCGGTGGATCACCACTGCATGCCCGGCTCCTATCACACGGAACGCACCGCGGCGGATGTGAGCGGCGCGGCCAACTACGACACGGGCCTGTTCGTCACCACCGGCGGCATGCTCGGTCGCTACGCAGACGGTGGCGGCCATGGCGTCGTGCAGTGGCTGAGGCGCAACGCGCCCGACTTCGCGCCGAAGCGCATCCTGGATCTGGGCTGTGGCCTGGGCCACAACGTGGTGCCCATCGCCGAAGCGTTTCCTGATGCGGAAATCGTGGCGGTGGACGCCGGGGCGCCGATGCTGCGCTATGGGGCCGCTCGCGCCGCGAGCCTGGGCGTCAACAACATCACCTTCGTGCAGGGCGACGTGGCTGACCTGTCCCAGTTCGAGGACGAAAGCTTCGACTGGATCCAGTCCACCATGTTCCTGCACGAGACCTCCTACCGGGCCCTGCGCAAGATCATGGCGGAGACCCGGCGCCTGATCCGCCCCGGCGGCCTGGTCATTCACGTTGAGCAGCCGCAGTACGCGCCGGACATGCCGCTGTTCGAGCAGGCCATGCGCGACTGGGATGCCTTCTACAACAACGAGCCGTTCTGGACCAAGCTGCACGAGATCGATCTGGACGACTACATGGTTGACGCCGGCTTCGATCGAGACACGCTGCTGCACGGCGGCGTCACCGCGGTCGTTGACCAGGGCCTGTTTCCCGATGCGGCCGACGACGACAGCGAAGACTACGGTCGCAAAGCTGCCTGGCACATCACCGGCGCACGCATGCCCGCAGCCGGCGCCGCGCCGTGAGCCGCGCAGCCGGCAAACCCGATCCGGCGATGAACCCGGGCCCCAATTCGGCAACAGACCCGGCCATAGACCCAGCGGTTGACCCACTGACTGTGGCGGGCACCAAGGCCAAGGGCAAGCGCCCCTATTTCTTCCGCGACCCGGAGGTCGAGCGCGTGCTGTCGATCACCATGGCGGTCGCCGGCGAGGTCGCCGTGCTGCGTCAGCGCCTGGACACGGTCGAGCGCCTGCTCGAAGAGAAAGGCTCGGTGACCCGGGCCGACATCGAAGCGTTCACGCCGGACGCCAGCGCTGCGGAGGATCGCGGGCGCTGGAACCAGGAGTATCTGGCACGCATCCTGCGCATCCTGCAGCAGGAACGGGAGGCGATCAGCCGCGGCGACGAGCCCAGCTCGGAAGCGGTCGGCGAGACACTCGCTCAGGACTAATCCGGACCGGAAGGAGACCCTTTTCATGCATCTGCTACGCAGCGGCACTGTCACCGCGCTCGATCTGAGCGCGAGCACTGAACTCTATGAGCAATGGCTCGACTACGCGGTGGTCGAGCGCGGCCAGGTGGATGATGCGCTCGCCGCCGC
>JBCDIK010000256.1:0-4340 GCA_038749065.1 Pseudomonadota bacterium
GCCAGTAGCTCGCCGTGGTTGCCCCGCTCGACGATGCTGCCGGCGCAGGGTGGCACCTACGCGTCGCTCTGGCGCGACTACCAAAGGGTCAATGGCGATGAGCTGGTGCTGGCCGAACCGCCGGAGCCAGCGTCTTGAGCGATAGCGTGCAAGCCAGCTCGTTTCGTAACCCCTCAACCATCGGCACGATCTGGCGCCTGTGTGGTGACCAGCAGCCCGTGCTCGTTCGGTCCATTGGCTACAAGACCCTGCAGGCGGCCTTCGAAGCGTTGCCAGCCGCCGCGCTGGTGTACGTCATCAATGCACTACGTGCCGGCGAGCTCACCGGCCAGGCGGTTTGGATCGCAGCGCTCGCGGTTTTCGTGTGCGTGATCGCGCAGTGGGGGGCTGGCTATTTGGCCAATCGCTCTGCCTGGATTGCGACCTTCGAGCTGTTTGGCGCTTTGCGAGCCCGCATGCTCAACCATGTCCGCCGTTTGCCGATGGGGTTCTTCGATCAACACAGCACGGGCGAAATCGTCACCGTCATGACCCAGGATGTCTCAACGGTCGAGAGTTTCACCCACGAGCCTCTGCAGATGATGATTGGCGCCGCGGTTGCGCCCATCGTGGTCTTCCTTGTTTTGTCGACGCAGGACCTGCCGATGGCGGCTGCCACCGTGGTCAGTGTCATCGGCGCGCTGCCGACATTTCTGTGGACCAATCGGGTGTTCACTCGTCTCGCTGCGGAGCGCGCCGTGCGGCAGGCGGACGCGGCCGGACGCATGATCGAGTACGTGCAAGGGCTGCCGGTCATCCGTGCCTTCGGACTTGCTGGTGACAAGCTGGGCGTGTTCCGAACATCGCTTGCGGACTTCCGCGACTCCAACATGACCATGGCCCGCAAGCTCGCGCCGCTCAGCTCGCTGTTTCTGTCCGTGGTCTTTCTGGGCGTACCGCTCGTGTTGTTCGCGGGCACCTATTGGTATCTGGGCGGGCGCCTCGATCCGGCCCTGTTCCTGATTTTTGCGGTGCTGGTGCTGCGCGTCTATCTGCCGCTGATCGCTGCCACCCAGGGCTTCGAAAGCCTGCGCATGGCCGATGCCTCCCTGGACCGGATCGCCGTCCTCATGGATCGACCGGCAGAGGCCGCACCGTCTACCGGGGCGGATTTGCCGCAAACGCACGAGATCGAGTTTCGCACTGTTGCCTTCGCCTACGAGGGTGATCAGCACGTCGTTGAAGACCTGAGTTTCGTGGCTCGACCGGGTACGGTCACGGCATTGGTCGGACCCTCCGGGGCTGGTAAGTCCACCGTGCTGCAGCTCATCGCAGGCCTGCGACGCCCAAGCGCCGGCACCATCGCGATCGGCGGCATGGACACCAGTGCGCTGCGAGCCAGTGATCTTTTCGATTTGGTGACGCCGGTGTTTCAGGACGTCTATCTGTTCTCCGGCACGATCTTCGACAACATTGCCTTTGGGCGGGAGCATGCGGCGCCGGAGGCCGTCGTGCGGGCCGCGAAGCTGGCACAGGCTCATGAGTTCATTGAGCGATTGCCGGAAGGGTACGCCTCCACGGTTGATGAAGCTGGTGTCAGCCTTTCTGGCGGTGAGCGTCAGCGCATTGCGATCGCGCGGGCGATCCTGAAGGATGCGCCCATTGTGCTGCTCGATGAAATGACCTCCGCGCTCGATGCGACCAATGAGCTCAAGGTTCAGCAGGCGATCGCGGCGCTGACGGCAGACAAAACCGTGCTGGTGATTGCCCATCGCCTCGGGACAATCCGGCATGCCGATCAGATTCTGGTCCTTGAGCGTGGCCGCATCGTTCAGCAGGGGACGCATGAGGCGCTGTTGCAGACCGGCGGTCTGTACGGACGCCTGTGGCAGGCTCGTGAGGCTGCAGCGCAGTGGCGCATACGGTGAGGCAGCCATGACTGCGAGATCACCCCGACGCCAGGCGCTGACGGTGCTGGTTCCTGGCCTCATGGCGTACTCCATGGGCCAGACCGTGCTGTTTGCCCTGGCGGGCCCGGTCTTTCGGGACATCGGGCTGCGCGAGTCTCAGCTGGGCTGGATCATTTCCGCAGCGGCGGTGGTGTTCGTCTTTTCTTCGGCGATCTGGGGCCGCCTTTCAGACCGCTGGGGCCGGCGATCGACCATCGTGTTCGGCCTGTTCAGTTACGCCCTGACCAGTTTCGCGTTCGCGTTTGTGCTGCAGCTCGGGCTGAGTGGCGCGCTGGCGCCGGCGGCGGTGTTCGGGACGCTCCTGACGCTGAGGCTGCTCTATGCAGCGCTAGGCGCCGGAATCCAGCCTGCGTCGGTTGCTCTGATGGCAGATCTGTCCAGTGAGTCGGAGCGAGCCTCCGCGGTCGCGATGGTCGGTGCCGCGTTCGCGCTGGGCATGGTGCTGGGGCCAGCCTCTGCAGCCTTACTCGTTGGCGCTGGCGTGCTGACGCCGCTGTACGCGATTGCAACGCTGGGTCTCCTGTGCGCGGGCGCTGCGGCTTGGAAACTGCCCGCCGCTACGGCGGGACAGCGCAGCGATGACGAAGCGTCGGTCCCGATCGCTGCGCTGTGGCCGCTCATCGTAGGCGCGCTGCTGATTTACCTGGCCATGTCGGCGATTCAGCAGACGATGGCCTTCAACGTGCAGGATCTGCTGGGCACCGACAGCGTTGGGACCGCGCGGCAGGCCGGCTATTTCTTCATGGCCATCGCCTTTGCGACGATCTTCGTTCAAGTGGGAGTGATTCAGCGGCTGCAGCCAACGGCCCGACAGTTGCTCTGCGTGGGTCTGCCGTTAGGGCTGGCGGGCATCATCGCCTATGCACTGGCAGAGGCGTTCTGGCAGCTCCTGGGTGCGGCCGTCCTCATCGGTCTCGGGTTTGGCATGCTGATGCCTGGCCTGACAGCCGCCGCGTCGCTACGGGTGGGAACCGCCGTACAGGGCAGGGTCGCCGGTATTATGCAGGGGGCGATGGCGGCCGGTTTCGTGTTCGGCCCCGTGGCCGGCACTGCAGCTTACGAGCTGGATCGCAGCTATGCGGCGCTGGTTGCTCTGATCGCCATGATCGCCGCCAGCGTCATTTTGCTGGCGGCGATAGCCGACCGCCGTGTGCGCGCGTCAGCACCCGCCCCCTGATCTGTTCAATCGGGAGCGGAACGCCGCAGTAGCGGGACCGCGTCGTTCGGTTGTCACTCGCGAGGACCACGTGGTGCCCATCGACGCTGGCGATGCGCTTGACGATGTCCACGCCCTCTGCGACCGCGACCACGACGCGCTGGCCCGGTCGCAGCCAGCGTGCTGGCCAGCGCAGGGCGAAGAACGTCGCGCCGTCGGGCAACAACGGCGCCATGCTCTGGCCGACGGCTTGGTAGCGGGTCAGCATTCTGGCTGTCGGGTGCCTAGGCGTCCGGGAAGATCGGCTGCGCCAGCTCGAGCTTCGGCTCGTAAGGCACGATCACGCGCTTGGTCGGAACTTCCTTGATCTTCCAGTAGATCTCGGCGAACTCGTTGACCAGATCGACCAGCTTGCGACCGGCTGCCGGATCCACGCCCTGTTTGCAGGCAGAGGCGGCCAGCAGGATGCTGTGCGTGAGCTCGTGCAGGTGCGGATGGGCTTCGAACTGCGGTGCCTTGAAGAAGTCCCCCCAGATCACGACGATTTCCTGCTTCACTTCCGCCGCGTGCTTCTCCTTCTGGGCCACGATGCGGGCCAGGCGCGCCTGGTCCTCAAGGGACTTGGCGCCGTCAGCATATTCCGCAAGCTGGTCCAGGAACCGGGCCGTGGACAGCGCCGCGGTCTGGGCGGTGATCGGGTCATAGATGCCGCACGGAACATCGCAGTGGGCAAGGGCGGGTTTCGGTTGCAGCCAGCTGCGGATCATTTGCGCAGCTCCTTGCTGACCGGGGCCGAGCCCTGGCGTGACGACCGGTAGAGCATCGCGCCCAGTCCGGCGACGGCCAGCACCGCGAGCATGCCCGCGATATCGCCGCTGCTGAGGCTGGCATTGGCTGCGTGGTTGGGATGCGCCAGCGCCGGAGCGGCGACAGCGAGGGCGGAGGAAGCGATAGCGAGTTTCGCCAGGTGCATAGGGACTCCATTCGATTAACTGACCAGTGGGCACTGCTGCGCAGTGCAGCTGAGAATGTAGCCCGCCGCGGATCAAAGCGATAGTGGGGGTACCCGATGAGCGTGACGTCCGCTGCCGCCCTCGAGCAGCGCGATACAGGCTCGTGTTCCCCCGGGCCTGGCGCGCACCGACCCCGATCTTTCAGATGAGGGTGGGAATTCTAACGAGAATCAGTAACATTCCCCGATCCTAGACTGGAAACTGTCATTTTTTCTTACAGAA
>JBCDIK010000257.1:0-4277 GCA_038749065.1 Pseudomonadota bacterium
CTGCTACACGGCCATTGAGCAAGGTCTCGAAGTGTTGCAGTTCGCGACGGACTGGGCCTCGACCCCCTGTGCCGCATCCACCACCAGCAGCGCGCCTTCACAGGCCGCCAGGGAGCGGGAGACCTCGTAGCTGAAGTCCACATGCCCTGGCGTGTCGATGAAGTTCAGCTGATACCGACGCCCGTCCTCCGCCTTGTGATACAGCGTGACGCTCTGGGCCTTGATGGTGATGCCGCGCTCGCGCTCAAGATCCATGGAATCCAGCACCTGAGCGGCCATTTCGCGCTCGGACAGCCCGCCACAGAGCTGGATCAGACGATCGGACAGGGTCGACTTGCCATGATCGATATGGGCGATAATCGAGAAATTGCGAATATCGGAGATGTCGGTCAGATCAGCCAAGCGCGCGCCCGGGGCCCTGTTGAATTGCGGGCGCGAGTGTAGCTCAAGGGGCGTGAGGCTGTCCCGACACGCCCCTGACTGTGTGCCCGAGCGCCACCGGTAGTGTCGATCCGGCACGGCGGCGAGGGCGCTGCCGTGCCCCGGAGCGGTCTCAGGGTACGGGGCCTCAGTCCGGAACGCGGAAGGCGAGGAAGGTCGGCACTTCGCCACGAATGATGAGGACGGGCACGCTGCGGCCCTTGGGCAGGTCGCCGGTCACTTTGCCGAACGCATCGAGGCTGTCGATCGCCTGGTTGTTCATGCGGGTAATGATGTCGCCCTCACGCAGGCCGGCTTCCTCCGCAGGCCCGCTGACACTCGTCACGCGCACGCCACCCTTGATGTTGAGCCGATCCTTGGCGCCCTCCGGCAATGCCTCAACGCCGAGCCCGAGCGCGGCGTTGCGCTCGTCAGAGCGGCTGCCGCTACGGCCGATGACCGGGTCACCGCTGGCCGCAAGCTCACCGATTTTGACGTCGATGTTGCGCGCCGAGCCGCCGCGCTGCACCCGCAGCTTGGCCGTGCTGCCAGCCCGCACCCGCCCGACCAGATGAGGCAGCTCGGAAGACAGGTCGATGGGCTCGCCGTTGAAGGCGATGATCACGTCGCCCTCCCGCAAGCCCGCGGCCTCGGCCGGACTGTCTTCCAGCACCCGGGCGACCAGCGCGCCCTGGGGGCGCTTCAGCCCGAAGCTCTCCGCCAGATCGCGGTTCACTTCCTGAATCACCACGCCCAGCCAGCCGCGGGAGACACTGCCGCTCTCCTTCAGCTGATCCACCACTTCCATGGCCACATCGATGGGGATCGCGAAGGACACGCCCATGAATCCGCCGGAGTTGCTGTAGATCTGTGAGTTGATTCCGATCACCTCGCCATCGAGGTTAAACAGTGGACCGCCACTGTTGCCCGGGTTGATGGCAACGTCCGTCTGCAGGTAGGGCACATAATTTTCGTTGCGCGCGGTGGGCAGGCTGCGGCCCTTGGCACTGACAATGCCGGCGGTTACGGAGTAATCGAAGCCGAAGGGCGAGCCGATCGCGAGCACCCAGGCACCCACATCGAGTTCCGAGGACTTGCCCAGTTTGACCGTCGGCAGGTTCTTGCCGTCGACCTTGAGCAGCGCCAGATCGCTGCGCGGGTCCGCGCCCACGAGCTCGGCGGTGTACTCCCGTCGATCGGACAGGCGGACGACAATCTCCTCGGCATTCTCCACGACGTGATTATTGGTGAGCACGTAGCCGTCGCGGCTCAGTATGAAGCCCGAACCAAGGGACTGCGGCGCGCGGAACGGCGTATCGTCGCCACCGCGACCGCGCTCCGGCGGAAAGAAGCGACGGAAGAACTCTTCCAGTTCTTCGCTGCGACCGCGCCCGGAGCGCGAGGAGCGTCGCTCACGGCTCTGCACGGTGGAGATGTTGACCACCGCCGGCGCGTTGTCCTCCACCAGCTCGGTGAAGTCAGGCAGCGACCTCGCTTCCACCGCGCTCGCGCTGAAGGCCAGCGCCAGGAGCATCAGAATCGAATTCAGGGTTCGAGTCACTTAAGTTACCTCATCTGAGTTGTCTATAGCCGCTCTGACCACGCACGGCCTGGATGGTTCGACAGTTGCGCCAGCGCAGCGCTCGCGCCTGCGCAGCAGTCGCGCCTGCGCAGCCACGCGTCTAGCTTCGCAGCCGCATGTTCAGGCCTGCCACCGCGCGACCGCTCACCAGGGTCGCCAGCAGGCATCCCGCCAGCGCCAGCAGCTGTACGAACGGTTGTGCGTGATCGAACTGCGGCAGCACCAGCACAAACAGCAACAGCGGCACACCGAAGCACAGCAGGCTCAGCCCGGTCAGCGCACGGTGCGCAGCCGGGGTTAGGCGCCGGCCCGAGGCCGCGCCGCGAGCCATGCAGCCACCGGCGGCGGGACAGGCCGAACATGGGGCCGACACCGGGCTTTTCAAGGTTCTTAGAGATAAGGGCGTTAGCGACACGCGAGAGACTGAGGCATCAATAGAGCCGGCCGCTCAGGGCGCCGCGGCGCTGACGGACTGCGCGATTTTCTTCGCTGTCGGTGTGGGCAGCTCGCCGACAACGGTCACCAGGTGCGGCTTGGCCAGCCGGGCGAGGTGGGTTACCGCCACCGTTGCCCCATTGCGCGAGACCAGGTTGCCGGCGCCGGCCTGGGGCATCGCTTCGATGAACACCGAAAAGGTCGCAATCCCGTCGCTGTACATCATGGTGTTGACGTTCTTGAGCGTGCTGGGTTTGCGCCGCACGTCCGCAGCCGCCATCGTGAACCCGCGCGGTACCCAACGCAGCGTCCAGCCAAGCTTACCCTGTGCGACCGGCCGCGGCTGATTCGCCGCGAGCGCCAGGTGGCTCACCATGCTGCCCTCGTCGTCCTGCTCGCCCAGGGACGAGTTCAGTGCCCGGGGATCCACGTCGTCGCCGATCGTGAGCTCGTTGAACTGAAAGATCTCGAGCCTTCGACCCGTGCTGTCCACAAGCTCCGAGCGCAGCAGCATCCGCGTACGCTCATCCAGCCACAGCCGATAGCCAAAGCGGTCCCGATCCTTAGGCTGCACCCGTACTCGCACCGCGCGCCGGTCGGCCACCCGGTCGTAGCCGACGAAGGACAGGCCATACACGCTGGAGAGCTGGTCGAAGCGGCGCACGAAGGCGCGGGCAAAGGGCCCGGACGGAATGCTGGACTCGAGTTCCAACAGGTCATCGCCGGGCATCACGATGCAGGACACATCTTCGCCTTCCCGCAGGATCTCTCGGGGCGCGCCGTTCAGGTGGACCAGCCGCTCCCGGGGCTTGCCGTCGACCTTCATGTGGACCACCCGCAGGCTGGTGAGATCCGTGCCGGTGTAGTAGCTGAAAATGCCGTCGTAGCTCAGCTCGCTGAATGCGCGGTCCATATCCGCCAGCCACTGTGCCGGGTCCCCTTCAGGGTCTTCGGCTCGCAGCGGGCCGCTGGCCAGCGCTAGCAGCGCGAACAGCGCGAAGGAGCCGCGCAGCAACCGACGACTCCGGCTCATGACTGCCGAAGCGGAACCGATGTCCATGCCCATGGCGAACAAACTGTGCCCTACTCCTGCTCTTGCGGCTTCTCGAAGGTCACCACCTTCACGAAGGACGCCACACCGGGGTTATTCAGCGCTTTCTGCTGCACGTGGTGCAGCATGTAGGCGTTGGCCCGTTGCACATCGGACGGGGAGACCTCGGATTCGACCGGCAGGATGGGTCCTTCGATCTCGATCTGGCTATCCGCCACCTGCTGGGTGGGCCCAGAATTCTGGTTACCGCCAAGCCCGAGCAGGACCGCGGCCGCCACCGATGCCGCGACGGCAAAGGGGGCAACCCGTTTCCAGGCGCCGCTCGCGGTCGCCGCCGGTACGGCCACCGGTTCCGTATCGGGCATCAATGCGAGCGCCGGCGTATCCGCCTGCGCAATCTCGTCGGCCAGGCTCGCCCAGACCGCATCGCCCATCGCCGCGAGCTCTGGCGCCGTGAGCGCTGCTGACTCTCCGCGCAGCGACTCGCCGATACGGTGATAGCGCCCCCAGGCGGCCGCCAGCTCCGGATCACGGCCGACCTCATCGAGCACCCGTCGCAGTTCGAACTCATCCGCTTCGCCATCGATCGCCGCCGACAGCGCTTCTTTCAATTGCTCAGTCATCCCTAAAACCCGCTCCGGTCGCCGGCAGAAGCTGCCGGAGACATCGAAAAACCCATGAAAACGCCTTCAAACCGTTGATTTATATCACTAACTTCCATTCTTCCGATGCAGAAGAGGCTCGATTCTCTTGTCGATGGCCTCCCGTGCGCGAAAGATCCGCGAGCGC
>JBCDIK010000258.1:0-4276 GCA_038749065.1 Pseudomonadota bacterium
CGCTAACTGAGCCGGTTTCGACCGGCGCAGCAGACGACCCGTCGCAGTGCCGATTGTTAGCGATGGAAAGGCCGGTTCGCCGGCCTTTTTTTATGGCTGGCAAAACCTCTCTAAGGGCCTGTGGTTGCGATGATCGACCTTCGCAGTGACACCGTCACCGAGCCCACAGCTGCCATGCGCAAGGCCATGGCCGAAGCGCCCGTGGGCGATGATGTCTATGGCGACGATCCCAGTGTGAACGCCCTGCAGGCGGAGGCGGCAGAACGGCTCGGCAAGGAGGCCGCTCTGTTCGTCAGCAGCGGCACGCAGTCCAACCTGCTCGCCATCCTGACGCACTGCGGCCGCGGCGATGAGTACATCGCCGGGCAGACGGCGCACTGTTACCAGTATGAGGGCGGCGGCGCCGCGGTACTGGGTGGCGTACAGCCACAGCCATTGTCGCTGAATTTGCGGGGTGAATTTGAATCGGCTCAGGTTCGCTCGGCGGTTAAGCCCGATGATCCGCATTTCGCCCGCACTCGCCTGCTGTGCCTCGAGAACACGTATGCGGGCGCCCCGCTGTCATCGGGATACCTGGAAGCGATGACGGCGCTCGGTCGTGACCTGGGGCTGTTCCTGCATCTCGATGGTGCGCGTCTATTCAACGCCGCAGCAGCGACGGGAACGACGCCGTGCGCGCTAGCGGCCCCCTTCGACAGCGTCTCCGTTTGTCTGTCGAAGGGTCTGGGTGCCCCGGTAGGATCGTTGTTGCTCGGACCGGCGCCGCTGATCGAGGCTGCCCGGCGCCTGCGCAAGATGCTCGGTGGTGGCATGCGCCAGGCGGGCGTTCTTGCGGCGGCTGGACGGTACGCACTGGCGCATCATGTGGAGCGGCTTGTTGAGGATCATGCGCATGCGACGCAGGTTGCGCAGGTCTTCGAGGAGCTCAGCCCGGGGAGCGCTCGCGCGCAGACGAACATGGTCCACCTGTCGCTGCCCGCCGCCCTCCTCGAATCGCTAGCAACCGGTTTAGCGGGCGAAGGTATTCGCGTCCGCGGCGCACGGTGGGTGTTCCATCTGGACGTGGATGCGGCGGCCGTGTCGCGCCTGTGCGCCGCGCTGAGGTCCCATCTGCCGCCCTTGCTGGCGTCGCAGCCGCCGACGGTGCTGCAAGCGCCCTAGCCCGCCAGTACGAACACCGTAAACACCAGCGGGTCGCACAGCCGCACGTGACCCAGGCCTGCTTCCATGATCCGGTTGGGCTCATGGGAGCCCAGGTAGCGCGCGCGAAAGGGCCTGGCATCGGTACCGCCACCGAGATCAAGTATGAGCTCGACTTCCTGGAATCCGATGAAGCGCTGGCCGTGCGGAAACACGGCTTTGTAGACCGCTTCTTTGGCACTGAACAGGCTCGTCGCCAATGCTGGGCCCTCCCGCTCGATATGCCGACACTCGGCCGCCGTAAACAGGCGCTCATAAAGCTGCGGTTGCAGCCGACCCAGATGCTCCAGGTCGATGCCGACGCCCTGCACACCCTGATCCCGCCGCGCGACCGCTGCCCAGGCTTCCCCTTTGCTATGGCTGATTGCGCCGACGATCTCCGCAGGCCACAGCGGTTCCCGATGCGCGCCAGCGAGTACCGGCTGGTCGCGCACGCCCAGGGCACCCATCGCAAGGCGGGCGAACAAACGCCCACTGGCGAACTCGTGCTGGCGATTCGGCACCGCCCGGGCAACCGCTGCCTGCTCGCCGGGCAGCAGCTGCGCGCGGTAATCACGAATGGGGCCATAGACCGACTGGCAGGGCGCGACCAGGTCCGGAAACCACTGGTTCAGGGGTTGGGCTTGAGGCAGGGAGGGCATGACTGGGCGGCACAGCCGGCACGGGAGCGGCCATTGTCGGGCATGCAGGGGGTGGATACCATCGCTCGATGGCCAACGGCACGATCATACTGCTCAACGGCTCCTCGAGCTCCGGCAAAACCACCCTGGCGCGGGCACTGCAGCAGGTGCTGGCGGAGCCGTACCAGCACATCGCCTTAGACCAGTTTCGCGATGGCCTGCCGGACCGGCTCCGGGGCATGAACGCGCCGCCCGGGACCAGCGGCGCGGCTGGACTCAATGTCGTGCCGGCAACGGTAGACGGCGAGGCGGTGACACACATCTGCTTCGGTGCCACCGGTAACCGTGTCAAACGAGCCATGCGACGCTGTGTGGCCGCGCTGGCGGAAGAAGGTGTGAACGTGGTGGTCGACGATCTGCTGCTCGCGCGTGCGGACCTCGAGGACTATGTCCGCGTGCTGGCCCCTTTTCGAACCTACCTGATCGCAGTGCGTGCTCCGCTGCCGGTCCTGACTGCGCGGGAGGAGGCCCGGGGCGGTCGGTTCCCGGGCACGGCCCGATCGCACCATCGCTCGGTGCATGCGCACGGGGCCGACTACGATCTGGAGATCGACACCGCCTTGCACTCTCCGAGCGCGGCGGCGCAGGCGGTCATGGCCCGCCTGGATGAGCCACCGGCCGCGATCGCTGCTTTTCGTACTAGGGAGGGTGATCCGTGAAGGATGCCATCGCTGCGCTGGCCGCGCGCATCGATCAGGCGCAATCCATGGTGTGCTTCACCGGCGCCGGTATCAGCACCGAGTCAGGCATTCCAGATTTCCGCTCTCCAGGCACGGGTCTGTGGAGCCGCATGCGCCCAATTCCTTTCAGAGAATTTCTGACCAGCCCGCAGCGGCGCCGGGAGTCCTGGCAGCGGCGCTTCCAGGGCGATCGGCAGATGGATCAGGCCGAGCCCAACCGCGGTCATAGGGTGATTGCGCGCTGGATTCGTGAAGGCCGCTGCGATTCGGTCATCACGCAGAACGTCGATGGCCTGCATCAGGCCTCCGGGATTCCCGTGGACAAGGTGGTCGAGCTGCACGGGAACGCCACCTACGCGCACTGTCTGGACTGCGGCAACCGCGTTGAGCTGACGGAGTTGGAAGCGCAATTCGCGGCGCAGGGTGACGTGGAGGCCTGCGGTCACTGCGGCGGCATCATCAAGACCGCGACGATCAGCTTCGGTCAGCCCATGCCCGAGCAACCGATGCGGCGGGCACAGCAGCTGACGGCGACCTGCGATCTGTTTCTGGTGGCCGGTTCGTCCCTGAGCGTCTATCCGGCGGCGGCGTTCCCCGAAGAGGCGGGCCGAGGCGGCGCGCGCTTGGCCATTATCAACCGGGAGGCCACGCATCTGGACGGCGCCGCCGATCTAGTGGTCCATGGGGAACTGGGCGATGTCCTCGAAGCCGTGGCGGCGCAACTCGGCTGAACAGGGCCTCGCTGTTGGCCGGGAATGAATATCCATCGTCCAAGATATTCCTTAATCAAAGGCTATTCGCGCTGAAAGCCAACCCTTCGACTTTATCTTGACGATTCGTTCACGTAGCCTTTTGCTTATACCTGCAACTGGCGGCACGTGTCGTCTCGTCTCATGGCCCTGACCTACGAATTCGATTTCGCGCAATGGCTGAACGCGCGCCTGGGCGCACGGTTGGCGATTGGTGGTCCCGCGACCGCTGCGGATCCACTTGTTGCGGACGCATCCGACCGACCCGTTGCCACCGTGCCGGACGCCCTCCGCGAGGCCCTGCAACCGACTGCGCCGTCGGACTTTTTCCTGCAGGCGGCAACTTTGCCAGAGCCGGCGGACTTTTCGGTGCTCGGCTATGCCTTTGCGAGCAGCACCAGCACGGTCAACGCGCTGAAACTGCTGTTCACACACCGCCTGTTTGATCATGGCTATGGCCAGGTGGCGCTGACCAGAGACACGCAGGAGGCTGCTGAGCAAGTCCGGGTGGCGATCACATACCAGTCGCTGCGCGCGTTGCCGGCCAACGCTGCTCACGCCTTGGTGGCGGAAACCTTTGCCGCCATCGTCGGACTCCTGCGCTGGCGGGAACGGTCCCGCAGCGCGGCTCCGATGGATCTGCAGTCGATGACGCTCGTCGCGGCTGAGGAACCGGGCCCGACCGCCGCCGACTACGAGCGCCACTTCGGGCTTCAACCGCGCTTCGGGGCCGCGGAGAACCGACTCGGGGTGAGCCTCACGGAGCAATCGCTGCAGCCGGAGTATCGACGCAGCCGGCAGGCCTTCGAGGCCGCGCAGCCCCTGCTCGGCGAGCAAGGTCAGGCGCTCGCGCTCGCGCACGGCAACGGTGAGCAACTGGCGGACCATCTCATGCGCGCGCTCGTAGGCAGCTTTGGCAATGTCGGTCGCGCGGACCGCGCAGCCGCAGCGCTCAACACCAGTGAGC
>JBCDIK010000259.1:0-4217 GCA_038749065.1 Pseudomonadota bacterium
ACTTCGATCCCGGCCACGAAAGGACAGCGGTTGAGCCGCACCTCTTTCAGGGGCGGCCGCTGGGCGCTGTCGCGACTGAACAGGGCTTCGTACAGCGCATCCTCGTCCCAGGACAGGATGGGCTCGATGTCTTCGCTCAGATCGGCCACGACGATCGCGTTGCTGTTGCCCGGGTGCCGGCAGACCGAGCTGATCGGCGCGCAGCCATAGCGGGCGCGCGGGTACATGGCGGTGACATGGACACACAGCCGGGCACCGATCGGCTCGAGCAGCGCGCGCACCTTGTTCTTGCGGCGAATGCTGTAGTGGTAGTCGAAGAGCTTCGGCTGGTGCTGGCGGATGAGCTGCGCGAGCGCAACGGTCGCGCGCACGTCCGACAGCGCATCGTGCGCCTGGCCATGGTCCAGGCCGTTCGCCGCGCTCAAGGCTTCGAGCTTGTACACCGGCAGATCATCGTCATCGCGCGGCCACTCGATACCGTCACGCCGCAGCGCACCGGTGGCGCGCACCAGATCGATCAGGTCCCAGCGGCTGTTGCCGTTGGCGAACTCCCGCGCATAGGGGTCCTGCAGGTTGCGGTAGAACCCGTAGCGCAGGAACTCATCGTCGAAGCGCAGGCTGTTGTAGCCCAGGGTGCAGGTGCCCGGCTGCGACAGCAGCTCGGCGATATCGGTCAGCGCCTGCCACTCGGTCACGCCTTCCGCGTTCGCCTGCTGCGGCGTGATGCCGGTCACCAGGCTCGCAGCCGGGTTCGGGAGCACATCATCGGCCAGACGCACGTAGAAGCTGCGCTCATCGCCAATGGGGTTGAGCTCCAGATCGGTGCGCAGGCCGGCGAACTGCACGATGCGGTCCCAGCGCGGATCCGTGCCGGTGGTTTCCAGGTCGTACCAGTAAAATGAGCCGCTCGCCACCTGTGTTCCTTCTGCGATTCTGCCTGCGACCTGCTGAGCGAAAGGGCGCGCGGGCCTTTTGTGGAGCAGCGGGTCGACGCTGCGCTAGACCTTTCCGCAGCGCTCGGGCAGGCTCGGCCGATGGCCATGCCCAGCGCTGCGCAGCTCAAGACCCTCGCCCTCCCCGCAGGCCCCATTCTCGCACTGTTGGCTGCATTCCTCATGCTGCAGGCGGAATTCGAGGCCGATGCGGCCTTCACCCTGGGCATTACGGTGCTCTGCGTGCTGTGGTGGGTGTTCGAGCCGATCCCGATTCCCGCGACCTCGCTCGTGCCCCTGGCACTGCTGCCGCTGTCCGGCGTCATCACCAGCAGCCAGGTCGCCCAGTCCTATGGCCATCCGCTGATCCTGCTGCTGCTCGGCGGGTTCATTCTCTCGACGGCGCTGGAGAAAAACGAAGCGCACCGCCGCGTTGCTCTGACCATGGTGCGCGCGTTCGGCGGCAGCAGCAGCCGCCGGCTGGTGTTCGGATTCATGGCTGCCTCGGCAGCGCTGTCCATGTGGATCTCGAACACGGCCACCACGCTGATGCTGTTGCCCGTCGCGCTGGCCGTGCTCAAGAACGCTGAAGATCCGAACCTGCCGGTGCCGCTGCTGCTCGGGATCGCCTACGCCGCCAACGTCGGCGGGATCGGCACGCCCATCGGCACGCCGCCGAACGTGATTTTCATGGGCATCTATGAAGAAACGACCGGAGTCAGTGTCGGATTCGCCGAGTGGATGAGCTGGGGCGTGCCCGTGGTGCTGGTGTTTCTGCCCGTGATCGGCCTGTGGCTGACCCGGAAGCTGACGGTGGGGACACCACCGGTGAACCTGCCACCGGTCGGGCCCTGGCAGCCGCGGGAACGCCGCGTCCTGATCGTCTTCGCGCTGACGGCACTCGCCTGGATGACGCGGCGGGAACCCTACGGCGGCTGGAGCGCCCTGTTGGACGTGCCCTTCAGCAACGATGCCATCGTCGCATTCCTGGCGGTGGTCACGCTGTTTCTGGTGCCGGCCGGTGGCGGCGCCAAATACGGCGACGGTCGTCCGGAGCGGCTCCTGGATTGGGACAGCGCCAACCGCATTCCCTGGGGCATGCTGATCCTGTTCGGTGCTGGGATCGCGATCGCCGAGGCCTTCATGAGTTCGGGCCTGTCGCAGAGTATCGGTCAGGCCCTGGCGGGGCTTGCAAACCTGCCGCTGCTGGCGCTGATCGCCTGCATCGCCTTTGCGGTGACCTTCCTGACGGAGACCACCAGCAATACTGCGACCACCACACTGCTCATGCCCATTCTGGCGGCAACGGCACTGGCCGTCGCGATCGATCCGCGGCTGTTCATGGTTCCGGCCGCCATGAGCGCGTCCTGCGCCTTCATGCTACCGGTCGCGACCGCGCCCAACGTCATCGTATTCAGCAGCGGCGCCGTGCCCATCGGGCGCATGGTCCGCGAGGGCGTGGCACTGAACCTGCTCGGCGTTGGGGTCATCACCGTTCTCAGCTACCTGCTGCTCCGCTGAGTCAACAGACAGCCGGTCGAGCACCTCAGCACGCTCAGCGGCGCCCTGCGCGGCCAGCGCCTCGGCCGCGTCGAAGAACGCGGGCCATTGACCGCCCGCCTGTTCAAACAGCACCTGGAACGCCGGCACCCGATCCACATAGGTGGCGCGCGCGGCCAGCACCGCATCATTCAGCGCTGCGACATAGCGGTCATAGCGGCCGCCGCCGTAGCGCGCCCGTTCCGCGTCGTAGCACGCTCGCAACGCGGCATAGAGCTGGTCTCGGGCCTGTACCTTCGCTGCGGTATCCAAGGCGCTGTCGTAGACCGCGCCCAGGCGCGCCTTGAGCTGATCGAGCAGCGGCTGCAGCCGGCGCCAGCCCGCCTGGCCCTCCTGGTAACGTGCCAGCGCTGCCTGCCCGGCATCGCCCTGAGCCGCAAACCACTCGCGCACGGCCTGCTCACCCACGAAGGTGGCAAAGGCTTCGTTGTTCTCAACCTCGCCATCGATCCAGACGCGCGAGTGCGACAGCTCGTGCGCGAGCAGCGACAGCAGCCGGGCATCCGACCAGTAGATGAAGGTCGAGAGCAGCGGATCCCGAAACCAGCCGAGGGTCGAGTAAGCGGGCACGGCACCGAGATAGGTGGTGAAGCCACGCTCGGCAAAGCGCGCGGCGGCGCGTTCCGCCGCGGCACGCCGAAAGTAGCCGCGATAGGGTGCGCAACCGGCCACCGGATAGCACCAGCGATGGGGCACAAGACTCAGGGCCGGCGTGGCCACCAGGTTGGTCACGACCGCGTTGCGATCGAGCGCAACGTAACTGCGGTAGCGACCGCGCGCCACCAGCCCGAGGTTTGCCTCGATGAAATCCAGCAATTCCTGGCTGCGCGCGAGCCGTGCTTTGAGCTCCGGCTGCGTGTCCGCCGCCGCCAGCAGTTCCGCAACGGGGTCGCGGGCCAGGGTCAGTTCGAGCTGCCCACGCACCGCCTGCGTGTAATAGCCGAGCGTTTCGCAACCGCCCAGCGATGCCAGCAGGATCAACATCAGCGCCCACCACGCTGGCCTGCCCTGCCATCCTGTGTTACCAATCGCGCGCAATGAAGACCCTGATCCCATGAACATCCTGCGAGGCAGCGCGGCGCTGCTGTTCATCATCACCAATACCATACTGGCCTGCGTTCCGCTGTATGCCATGGGCCTCGCGCGCCTGATACTGCCGCGCAGCCAGCACGCGCGCTGGACGCGCGCCATGGACGGCATCATCGACTATTGGACCGGCTGCAATCGCGCGCTGCTGCGTACTCTGGGCATCAGCGCCCCACAGCTCACCCTCGGCGAGGGCACGACGCTGTCACGCGAGCACTGGTACCTGATCATCTGCAACCACCAGAGCTGGAGCGACATCCTGCTGCTGCAGACGCAGCTGCGACCCCTGATTCCACCCATCAAGTTCTTCACCAAACGCCAGCTGATCTATCTGCCGTTCCTGGGCGTCGCGATGTGGTTGCTGGGCTTTCCTTATGTGCGCCGGGTTTCCCGGCAACAGGCCGCAGCCAATCCGAAACTCAAGGATGCCGACCGCCACGAGATCGAACGTGCCTGCGAGGGCTTCCGGCTGCATCCGACCTCGGTGCTCAACTTCACGGAAGGCACACGCTTTTCCCCGGAGAAGCATGCGGCCCAGGACGCCCGCTTTACGCACCTGCTGAATCCCAGGGTCGGCGGGGTCGCTATGGTGGTGGCCGGGCTCGGCGAGCAGCTTGACGGCTTGCTCGACATCACGAT
>JBCDIK010000260.1:0-4168 GCA_038749065.1 Pseudomonadota bacterium
CAGCGGGGGATTCCTTCAATGATCTCTCCATGCTGCGCACGGCGGATTTCGGCTGCTGGTTCGACGCGCCGGAGAGTATCGTGCAGTCGCATACCGATCTCGCCTCGGCCTATGGCTACCCGGCGCTACAGGATGCGCTGGTGCATGCCTCGGAGACGCTCGCGGCTAGCGCTGATTGAGCAGGCGGCCGATTTTGGAGTCGATCTCAGCTCGCTCAGAGGCGGGTTGAGAGTCCGCCACAATCCCGCCGCCGCCCCACAGGTTGACCTGACCGCGGTCGACGGTCGCGGTGCGAATGGCGACGTTGAAGTCGCAGTCACCGCTCGCGTCCAGATAACCGATCGCGCCGCAGTACACGGAGCGGCCGATGGGCTCGAGCTCGTTGATGATGTCCATTGCCCGAATCTTGGGAGCGCCGGTCACGGAGCCGCAGGGGAACATGGCCGCCAGCAGCTCGCCGGTCGAGACCTGTGGCGGGAGCTGCGCATCGATGGTGCTGACAAGGTGGTGCACGTTGGCGAACGCGACCGGCTCGCATAGGTGCGCGACCTGGACGCTGCCCGTGCGTGCCCGGCGCCCCAGGTCATTGCGCAGCAGGTCGACGATCATCAGGTTCTCGGCCCGATCCTTGGCGCTGCGCAACAGCGCAAGCTGTGCCAGGGCGTCTTGCGGGGCGCGCTGGCGGCGCGGGCGGGTCCCTTTGATGGGGCAGGTCGCGACCCGGTTACCCTGGCGCTTCAGGAAGCGTTCCGGCGACAGGCACAGGACCGCCGCGTCAGCGCTGTGGCGCAGATAAGCGCTGAACGGCGCCGGCTGACTGCGCAGCCAGTGGCAATAGAGGTCGAAGGGATCACCGTGTAAGGACGCCTGATAGTGGCGTGCGAAGTTGACCTGATAGCAATCACCGGCACGGATGTAATCGAGGATCTGCGCAAAGGCTGCCTGATAGTGGCCGGGCGGCATGCTGCTGCGAAACTGCCCGAGATCGAAGGCAGCGGGCCGTCGAGGCTCCCGCTGCAGCAGCGCCCGGGCGCGCTGGTTCGCGGCTGCGTCGCGGGCGTACAGGTGGGTCTGGCGAGCACGGTGATCGGTCACGATGGACCAGTCGTAGAGCCCGCCCCACAGGTCGGGCAGCGTATCCGGCGATGGCGGAGCGGGTCGCTGTCGTTCCAGGCCGGTGTGTAAGGGGTACCCCAGCACGCCGAGAAAGCCGAAGCGAAAGGGCACCTCCTGATCGTTCGAATCTGGAGCACCATAGCGCGCGCGCACGCGATGGCTCAGGTCACAGGGCAGCCCCTGGGTGACGTCCGCTGCCGCCGCGGCGGCGACCGTTTCGACCGGCTCTGCGCTCATGATGTCGAAACGGCCGAAACGGGTGCTGCGGTCGGCGCTGTGCAACAGCACGGCTCCCTCGCAGTCCGCCAGCGGGGCGAAGAGCGCCAGTGGGTCGTCGGCGTAGGGCAGAGGCTGGGAGAGGGGCTTCAGAGCTTGAGCTGCCGCAGCTCCGGGTCCGGCCCGGAACGCTCCCACAGGTAGTCGAACCGCTCCTGCAGGCGGGTGGCCATCACCGGGTCGTGGCCGTTGAGCAGCCCTTCGTACACCAAGGTGTCCGGCTGCAGCCAGTAGCCGACGTTGTCCCAGATCACGGCCGTACGCTCGTCCTTCGCGTGTGCTTCCGGTACCTTGGCGATGGTGATCCGCTCGTCCAGACGCCGGGCGAGGGCGATCAGGCGATGGCTGCTGGCGACTGCGCGCCGGGAGCTGTAGATCAGGATGCGGGCCCGGGTGCTGGCGCTACTACGAACGAATCGTGACAACGCGTCGCACACCGCCTGCTGGTCGAACAGGGTCGGATCCAGCTCCGGAGAGATGATCGCGAGCTGACGCCGCGGGGTTTCTAGGGCTTCGAGCAGTCGGGTTTGCGCGAGCGCCTCTCCTTTGAACGTTACCGGCGGCAAGGTTGGCTCTGGTTCACCTGGCGCGCTGGTGGACGCAGCTGTCGCTGGGCGCGCGGTGGGTGCGCGGTCCGGCAGCGCCGGGACCTCAAAGCGCAATGGCAGCGCCTGACTCATGGTCTGATGGGGAATGCCGGCTTCTTCGTAGGGCTCGCCCTCGGGCAGGAAGCCCGCGCTGCGATAAAAAGGCACCGCGTGTTCCTGTGCGTGCAGGAACACCCGCACGTGCCCGCTCGCGGCAGCGGCGGTAACCGCTTCTGCCAGAAGTGCGCGGCCGATGCCCTGGCCCCGCAACGCCGAGCGCACCGCCATGCGGCCGATCTGCCCGTCCGGCGTCAGCCGCGCACAGCCGAGCAGGCGCCCGGTCTCGTCGAGCGCCATGAAGTGCTGGCAGTCCGCGTCGCGCCCGTCCCACTCGAGCGCTTCAGGCACCTGCTGTTCCTGCACGAAGACCTCATGGCGCAGCTCGCGCAGAGCCTGTGCGCGCTCCGGCCAGGGTGCCGGCACCACGTGGAGTGCCATGTCAGCGATCGCCTCCAAGTGCGCTGGCTAATCCCAGGTAGCGGGCTGGGGTCAGCTCGGCGAGCGCGGCATGGGCCGCGGCAGGCAGTTCGAGGGTATCGAGCAGCGCCCGGTATCCGGCCTGATCGAGTCGCTTGCCACGGGTTGCGGCTTTGATGCGCTCGTAGGGCTCGGGCAGCCCATAGCGCCTCATGACGGTCTGCACTGCCTCGCCGAGCACCTCCCAGTTACGGTCCAGATCGGCCGCTAGTCCGTTTTCGTTGACCTCCAGTTTGCCCAGGCCTTTCTGCAGCGAGGCTAGTGCGATGGTGGTGTGGGCGACCGCGGTCCCCAGGGATCGGAGGACCGTCGAGTCGGACAGGTCCCGCTGCCAGCGGGAGATCGGGAGCTTTTCGGCGAGGTGTGCCAGCAGCGCATTGGCCAAACCGAAGTTTCCCTCGGCGTTCTCGAAGTCGATCGGATTCACCTTGTGGGGCATGGTCGAAGAGCCCGTCTCTCCAGCGACAGTCTTCTGGCCGAAGTAGTCGATGGCGATGTAGCCCCACAGATCGCGGCACAGATCGATGAGGACCTGGTTCGCACGCTGCAGGGCGTGCGCGAGCTCTGCGATGTAGTCGTGGGGCTCAATCTGCGTGGTGAGCGGGTTTAGGGTGAGGCCGAGCTGCTCAAGGGTCCGAGCGCTCAGTGCTGGCCAGTCGACATCAGGATAGGCGGCGACATGCGCGTTGTAGTTGCCGACCGCGCCACTCAGCTTGGCCATGATCGGCACCGTTGAGATCTGAGCCAGCTGGCGGGTCAGCCGTGCCTGGACGTTACGGAACTCTTTGCCGAGGGTCGTGGGCGAGGCAGGTTGCCCGTGGGTGCGCGACAGCATCGGCAGCTTCGCCCAGTGCTGCGCATAGGTATCGAGCTGTGCCCCGACGCTGGTGTAGGCAGGCATCAGAGCGTCATCTCGGAGTGCACGGATCATGAGGGCATAGGCGCTGCTGTTGATGTCCTCCGAAGTGCAGGCGAAGTGCACGAACTCTGTGTATGGCGCCAGCCCGTCGACCGCGGTGAGCATCTCTTTGACGAAGTACTCCACGGCCTTCACGTCGTGATTCGTGGTGCGCTCGGTGGTCTTGATGGCCTGCGCATCGTCTGGACTGAAGGCAGCAACCCGGTCGAGCAGGGCGCGGCGTTGCGTGGCACTGATGGCGGGCAGCTCGGCAATGGCCGGCTCGGCGGCCAGGGCCAGCAGCCAGTGCACCTCGACCTCGACCCGATAGCGCATGAGCGCACTTTCGCTGGCGATACGACGCAGGCCCGCGGTGCGCTGGGCATAGCGGCCGTCGACGGCGCTGACCGCAGTCAGCGAATCCAGCGGCAGGGTGTCGGCGACCCCGGTGTCTTGGCTCATGCCAGTTGTCCTTCGATCGTTGCGAGGGTCGCCGTCAGGCGCCGCCGGCTTAGCACCAGGTGGCGTCGGCGGCCGCCGAGGCTGCGCCAGAGCCAGGCAAAGCGGACGCCAGCCAGCAGCAGTGCGCGGATCTGGGCGGCCACGGCCGGCTCCGCAAGCGTGCGCGGGTCACCGGTCACCTGAATGCGATGTCCGAGCTTGCTGATCGTCGCCGTGTAGATCTGCTCAAGACTCTCCGGGTCCGCATTCTGCGCGCGGTCCAGCAGTGTCTCCAGCGGTGTGCGGATTGCGG
>JBCDIK010000261.1:0-4140 GCA_038749065.1 Pseudomonadota bacterium
GGCGGGGGGCACCATCACACTCAAGCCCTGGCAGGACCTGGGGGCGAGCGCCGCGCAGTCGGGCGCCCGCGAAGTGGCGGCCCCGATGCCGGGGCAGGTGATTGCTGTGCATGCGAAAGCCGGTGCCAGCGTCAGCGTCGGCGATGCCCTGATCGTGATGGAAGCCATGAAAATGGAGCACACGCTGACGGCGCCGGCAGCCGGCGTTGTGGCAGCGGTGAATGTGGCCGCTGGCGACAAGGTCGGCGATGGTGAAGTGCTCGTTGCCCTGGAAGACCCCTCGGCGCAAAGGTAAGGACAAGACATGATCGATGCGCAGGATTTTGACTTCGGGCTCGGTGAGACGCTGGACCTGCTGCGGCGGACGGTCGCGCAGTTCGCCCGCGCGGAGATCGCGCCCCTGGCCGCCGAGATCGATCGTAGCAACGAGTTTCCGCGTACGCTGTGGCCGAAGCTGGGGGAGCTCGGCCTGCTGGGAATTACTGTCGAGGAGTCGCAGGGAGGTTCGGGCCTCGGTTATCTGGCGCACTGTGTGGTGATGGAAGAACTGTCCCGGGCCAGCGCTTCCGTGGGCCTGTCCTACGGCGCTCACTCCAACTTGTGTGTGAACCAGATCCGCCGCTACGGCACCGATGCCCAAAAGGCGAAGTATCTGCCGGGCCTGATAGATGGGACACAATTGGGGGCCCTTGCCATGAGCGAGCCCGGCGCTGGCAGCGATGTGGTCAGCATGAAGCTGCGCGCCACGGCGGACGGCGACGACTACGTTCTGCGCGGCAACAAGATGTGGATCACCAACGGGCCGGGCGCGGACACGCTGGTGGTGTACGCGAAGACTGACCCGGATGCCGGTGCCCGCGGCATTACGGCCTTTCTGATCGAGAAGGGCATGGCGGGGTTCTCCACCGCGCAGAAGCTCGACAAGCTGGGCATGCGCGGCAGCGATACCTGTGAGCTGATTTTCGACGACTGCCGGGTACCGCGCTCACAGGTGCTCGGCGGTGTGGGCGAGGGCGTACGCATTCTCATGAGCGGTCTCGACTACGAGCGCGTCGTGCTGGCTGGCGGCCCCCTGGGGATCATGCGGGCCTGCCTCGATGTGGTGATCCCCTATCTCCACGAGCGGGAGCAGTTCGGGCAGCCCATCGGCTCCTTCCAGCTTATGCAGGGCAAACTGGCCGACATGTACACGATCATGAACGCGGCGCGCAGCTACGTTTATGCCGTGGCTCGCGCGTGCGATGAAGGCCGAACCACGCGGTTCGATGCGGCCGGGTGCATTCTGTATGCCGGTGAACAGGCCACGCTGATGGCGAGCCAGGCGATCCAGGCGCTCGGCGGCGTCGGCTACACCAGTGACTACGAGACCGGCCGCCTGCTCCGCGATGCCAAGCTGTACGAGATCGGTGCGGGGACGAGCGAGATTCGCCGCATGCTGATCGGCCGCGAGCTCTTTGGGGCCACAGGTTAGAAGATCATCGTCCCGGCACCGCCGCTGGGTCCCAAGGAAAGCAATTGACTGGTCGTTTCGCGGCGGGCCGACCTTCAGAGCGCCCGCCAGGCTGACCGCAGCCGCCTCGGCGCCCGGCGCGAGGAAACCGGGGCGGGACGGTAAACGGATCTGCTGACTTGCGGCTATAATCCGCGCGCCCGCGGAGCTGGTGATCACCGCTTCACCGCCTGTGAGCTACGCTTAGCCTGTTCAGTGAGAAGATGACCGCGATGAATTCGTCCCGAATGACCCCCAAGCTGCTGGCCGTTGGCGGCTTCGTGATCGCCCTGGCTGCCGCCGCTGCGGCGCTTGCCGTGCCCCCCGGAACGGATGATGAAATCAGGGCTCGCCTGAGCCCCTTTGGCAGCCTCTGCCGGGCCGGAGATGACTGCGGCACCGCCGCAGCGACCGCGGCTTCCGGCCCGCTGTCCGGGGAACAGGTCTACAACCAGTTCTGCTTTGCCTGCCACGCCGGCGGCGTTGGCGGCGCGCCAACCTTCGCCGATGCGGGTGCCTGGGCGCCGCGGATCGATAAGGGCTTGGAAACGCTATACGCATCGACGCTCAACGGGATCAACACCATGCCGGCCAAGGGCACCTGCATGAGCTGCAGCGATGACGAGCTGAAAGAGACCGTTGATTACATGGTCGCGGCGGCGCAGTAGCAGCGGCGCAGTAGCAGCGGCGCCGCAGGAGCGGCGGGCAGCAGCGCGCCCAGCCATGCGCGCGCTACCAGCCTGCCATACCGGCCGGTCCGCCCCAGGTGAGTCGCCGATAGCTGAACGCCTCGCTTAGATGCGCCGGCTGCAGCCGTCTCGCTGCATCCAGATCTGCGATGGTGCACGCCACCGCCAGGATGCGTGTCGCCCCCCGAGCTGACAGCGCCTCGCTCTGCAGCATGCGCTCGAGCAGGCGCTGGGCATCCCTTGCCAGCGGCAGCGCGGGCTGATGGACCACCGCTGCCGCGCCGTTGAGGGTGCCCTGTCGCTCGACTTGGCGCGCTCTGGCGGCGGCGACGGCAGCGCAGAGGTCTGCGCCATCGAGCTCGCCCTGGCCGTCCGCGATCGCGCTCGTCTCCATTGGACCCAGGGCCAGCCGCAGCAATGCCTCCTTCGGCAACGGCGCGACATTGAGCTGCAGGTCAATTCGGTCCAGGAGCGGCCCTGAGATGCGCGCCTGATAGCGCCGAACCTGGACCGGTTCGCAGCGACAAGCTGACTCCTGGCAATGCCCGCCCGCGGGACAGGGGTTCATCGCTGCGACGAGCTGAAACTGGGCGGGAAAGGTGATTCGCCAGGCGGCTCGCGCCAGTGCGATCGCGCCGCTGCTCATGGGCTCCCGCAACAGTTCGAGGACGTTGCGCTGAAAGTGCGGCAGCTCGTCGAGGAACAGCAATCCGTGATGTGCGAGGGTGAGCTCCCCCGGCCGGGCATCCCGGCCACCACCGATCATGGCTGCCGCCGAAGCGCTGTGATGGGGCTCGCGGAAGGGGGGGTGACCGCAGGGAACGCACAGGTTTGCCGCTGAGTAGATGGAGGCGACCACGCGCAATTCGCTGGCTGTCAGTGGGGGCAGCAGCTCGCGCAGTGCGCGGGCCAGCAGGCTCTTGCCGGTGCCCGGCGGGCCCACCAGCAGCAGGTGGTGCGCACCGGCCGCGGCCACGACCAGGGCGCGTTTTGGCACACGGTGCCCGACGATCTGCCCGTACAGCGGCGCGCTTGCCGCCGTGCTCGCGGGTGTTTGTGAGGACCCTGGCAGCGCCGGATGCCCACTGACTCGATGTGCTTGTTCGAGGAGCGTGGGCAGGTCTTTCAGGTGTTCGATCAGGAGCGGTGCCTGATCGAGCGGCAGCAGCGGGTCATGCCCCTGGCCAGGCAAAACCAGCCGGCGCCCGGTGCCGGCGCCCTCGCTCGCGAGGGCCGCGCAGTAGCTGCCGCGTATCCCGCGCAGGCTGCCATCCAGGGAGAGCTCGCCGAGAAACTCGTAGTCCGCTGCCCGGCGCGTGGTCAGCTGGCCGGTCGCGCACAGCACGCTGGCGGCGATCGCCAGATCGTAGCGGGGCCCTTCCTTGGCGAGATCTCCGGGCGCGAGATTGACGATAACCTTGCCGCGGGGAAACCGGAAACCGCTGTTGACGATCGCGCTGCGCACGCGGTCCCGTGCCTCGCGGACCGCAGCCGCAGGCAGACCAACCAGCGTAAAGCCCGGCAGGCCCTGGGTCAGATGGGTTTCGACGGTGACCAGGGGCGCTTCGAGACCGAGCTGCGCTCTGCTGTAGACGGCGGCGTTGCTCACCGTTGCAGCATGCCCGGATGGTCGCGGCTCGACCGCCGCCGCAGGCGCCCGCAGGTGTCAGCCGCCGGCGCTTGTGTCCTTGCGCTTCTTGCCTTTGCCTTTGCGCTTTTTCTTCTCGGCTTTGGCCGCCGCCTCGGCTTCCATTGAAGCCGCTGCCTCCAGCGAAGCCAGCCGCGCGCTCAGGTCCATCAGGCGCTGCTCGGCGGCGCTGAGCTGGCGCTCAAGCTGCGCCAGATCTTCTCTGGGAATCAGGGCGAAGGGCTCGAGGAAAGATCGAATCAGCCGCTCGAGAGGTTCCGGCAATGCGCCACCGCTACCTAAGGAGCGGTCCGCCTGGCTGCGCAGGCGCGCGA
>JBCDIK010000262.1:0-3997 GCA_038749065.1 Pseudomonadota bacterium
CGGCTCGCCGGTGGCCTGGGCGATCTGTGTCGCCTCGATAATGTGGGTCAGCGTGCCCCGCCGGCCGAAGGCGCCGCCGAGATAGGTGTTGTGAACGCGGATCCGCTCCTTATCGATGCCCGTATAGCGCGCTACCAGGCCCTGGGCAACGCCGGGCCCCTGGGTGCCTGACCACACATCCACTTCGCCGTCGGCAATACGAACTACGGCGTTCATTGGCTCCATGGGCGCGTGCGCCAGATACGGCGCCCAGTAGTCGCCCTCCAGCGTTTGCGTGGCCTGCTCGAACCCCAGGGTCAGATCGCCCTGATCCCCTTCGACATCGCCGCTGTCTTCGTCCAGAGCGCGCGCATAGTCCATCTTGAGCTGCGCGGTGCTGATGGTGGCCAGCTCCGGCAACTCCCAGTCGATCGTGGGCGCCAGCTTGGCCGCGGCCTGCCGCGCCTGCCAGTACTTGGGTGACACCACCGCCACGCCGGACGACACCTCAAGCACGTGGGTAATGCCCGGCTCGTCGGCAATGATGCTCGCATCCCAGGCTTTCAGGACGCCGCCGGCCACCGGGGGTCGCACCACGACCGCATGCTGCATGCCGGGCACTTCGACATCGATGCCGAACTGCGCGGTGCCCGTTGCTTTGGCGACCGCGTCCAGCCGCGGGAAGTCCTTGCCGATGTAGCGGAACTCGGCGGCTTTCTTGAGCGGCGCTGTTTCCGGCACCTCGAGCGCGGCCGCCGCAGCCACAAACTGGCCGTAGGGATAGCGGTCGGTGCCGGCGATCACAGCGCCATCTTCGGTCGTCAGATCCGTCCGCGGCACCCCCAGTCGCGCGGACGCGGCGTCGAGGATCACGGCGCGCACATTGGCAGCCGCCTGCCGCAGGGGCAGGAAGTGGGCCTTAATGGAGGTACTGCCCCCGGTACCCTGAAAGCTGAACTCGGGGTTGTTGTAGT
Source organism: Pseudomonadota bacterium (assembly GCA_038749065.1). Classification (GTDB taxonomy): domain Bacteria; phylum Pseudomonadota; class Gammaproteobacteria; order Pseudomonadales; family Azotimanducaceae; genus CALHVX01. The sequence continues at coordinate 954 of JBCDIK010000262.1, forward strand.
CGGGGTGTGGCTGCGCGAAACGGATGTCCAGCGCTGCGGGATCGACATCCAGTTCCTCGGCGACCAGGGTGCCGAGACCGGTGGTCACGCCCTGCCCCATCTCATCGCGGGGGCAGTAGAATCGTACCAGGTTGTCCGCCGTGATCTGGATGAACGCATTGGGGGACCAGGCGTCCGCCAGCGGATAGTACGGTACCTCCGGGGTGCTGCAGCCGCTCAGGGAAACACCCACCACCAGCCCACCGCCGGCAATGCCGGCGCTGCGCAAAAAGCCCCGGCGGGAGACATTGATCGCGGTGTTAGGCGCGCTCATGCGGATACCTCCGTCGCCAGTGTCGCCGCCTTCGCGCGGGTTTCGGCCACGCTCAAGATGGCGCGCTTGATGCGCGGATAGCAGCCGCAGCGGCAGATGTTGCCGGCCATGGCCTGCTCGACCTCCGCTTCCGACGGCGACGGGTTGGCCTCGAGCAGCGCCGCCGCGGACATGATCTGCCCGGACTGGCAGTACCCGCACTGCGGGACGTTGTGATCGCGCCAGGCGGCCTGCAGCGGGTGCAGATCTTCCGGCGTGCCAAGCCCTTCGATGGTCGTGACCGCTTTCCCGGCAACCGCGGCGATAGGAAGCACACAGGTACGCACCGCCTGTCCATCCACGTGCATGGTGCAGGCCCCGCACAGGCCAGCACCGCAGCCGTACTTGGACCCTTTGAGCTTGAAGGTATCGCGCACGGCCCACAGCAGCGGCGTGTCAGACGCCTCGTCCGCGCGCACGGTCTCGCCGTTCAGAGTGAATTCGATCATGGCCGCCCCGGCTCCGATTTACGTTCCCGTCCAGCATGACACAGCAACAACAACCCCCCGTCAAAGACGATGCTCGTCCAGCCACTCGCGTACCGCGACCAGTGCCGGGAGCTGAGCCTCGAGCAGCTGTGGCTCGAGCGCCGCGGCCACGCGCGCAAGGTCCGGCGCGATCGCGGCGATGGCCCGGTTGCGCAGCCGTCGGCCAGCGGCCGTCAGTGTGACCAGCTTGCGCCGGCCGTCCGCCGGGTCCGGCTCGATGCGGATGCTGCCTCGGGCTTCGAGGCGGGTGAGCGTGTTGGTCATGGCGCCCCGGGTCACCTGGAAGGCGCTCGCAAGCTGCGCTGGGGTCGCCGTGCCACCCAGCCGCACGAAGCGGTTCAGGACGGAGAACTGAGGCAGGGTCAGCCCGTCGGGCAGCCGCTGCTCGAAGCGGGTCGAGGCGAGCTGGTTGATGATGCCGATCTCGTTGAAATAGCGGAACAGCAGTGCCTGCTGAGGATCGATCTGCGGCGATTTCAAGGAGCCTCTCCCGGCCATGCCATATTCGCGAGCCCGGCAGCATGCCCCATCGGTTGCGATCGCGTCCGATATAGTTTAACGTTAAACTATATTCACCGCCAGAGGCTGCTCAATGGCTGTCCTATCCCGCCCCGCCCTCGCTTGCGGTCTGCTCCTGCTGCTCAGCGCCTGTAACGGGCCGCTCTTCATGATTCCCGGTGGCGCCCTGAAGGGGCCGGAAGCATCGATCCGGACAGCACCCATTCCCGCGGACGGCGACGTGATCGCCCTCGAGACGCGGCCCGCAGATCCCTATTCGGTCTATGTCAATGCGGTCGCGATCGACGGCGTGCTCCATATCGATCCGACCGCGGAGCGAGGCTGGTACCAGCACCTCGTCGCAGACGGCCAGGTCCGGGTGCGGCTGTCCAGTGATGACACCATTTACACCGCTCGGGCACAGCCGGTCACCGACGAAGCCGTGCTGGCACGCTTTGAAGATGATCGGATCGTCTTCGCGCTGGTGCCGAGGGGCTAGCCTCAAGGCCAGGTCGGCCATTCCCGCAGGCGTCACTCCCGCGTTCGGTATATGCTCGCCCCTTACCGGGGGACTTTGCGAATCAACGGCCAGCACGACAGCGACGGCGCAGCGCCAGCGCGGGATCATCCGTGCTGAGCGCATTGACCTGCCTCATCGGGATGCTGGCGCTGCTAGTCCTCGCACTGGTCCTGTCCCTCGACCGGCGCGCGATCAACTGGCGCACCGTTGGCGCCGCGCTGCTCCTGCAAACCGCCCTGGGCGCGTTCGTGCTGTACATCCCCGTCGGCCAGTCGCTGCTGGCCGCGGTGACCAGCGCCGTCAGCAGCGTGCTCGAGTACGCGCAGGACGGGATCGATTTCGTGTTCGGCGATGTGGGTTCCGGCAAGCTGGGGTTTGTCTTCGCCTTTCAGGTCCTGCCAGCGATCATCTTCTTTTCGTCGCTGATCTCCGTGCTGTACTACTTCGGGGTGATGCAGTGGATCGTGCGCATTCTCGGCGGGGCCCTGAGCAAACTGCTCGGCACCAGTGCGCCGGAGTCGTTGGCCGCCGCCACCAACATCTTCATCGGGCAGACCGAGGCACCGATCGCCATCCGGCCCTTCCTGGGCAACATGACCCGCTCGGAACTGTTCGCGGTCATGGTGGGGGGGCTAGCCACGGTCGCCGGCGCGCCCATGGCCGGCTACGTGGCGATCGGGGTCGAGCTCAAGTATCTGATCGCCGCCAGCTTCATGGCCGCGCCGGGGGCCCTGGCCATGGCCAAGCTGCTGGTTCCAGAAGATCCGCAGGCTTCCCTGCAGATGGATCTAAGCGGCTTGAAGGACAACAGCGACGAAGAGGCACCGGTGAACGTCTTCGACGCGGCGGCGCGTGGCGCGACAAGCGGCCTGATGCTGGCAGCCAACGTGGGCGCCATGCTGGTGGCCTTCATCGCCCTGATCGCGCTGGCCAATGGCGGTCTCGGCTGGATCGGCGCGCTGTTCGGTGCCCCACAGCTGAGCTTTGAGCTACTGCTGGGATACATCTTCAGCCCCTTTGCCTGGCTGCTGGGCATTCCCTGGAGCGAGGCCGTCGCCGCCGGCAGCTTCATCGGGCAGAAGCTCATCCTCAACGAGTTCGTGGCCTACGTGAACTTCATGCAGGATGGCGCTGCGCTCAGCGAACACACCCGCGCGGTCATCACCTTCGCGCTCTGCGGGTTCGC
>JBCDIK010000263.1:0-3963 GCA_038749065.1 Pseudomonadota bacterium
ATAGGTGTCCACCATCGCAGAGCCAGCCAGGCTCACGACAAAGAGTTTCGCTGCTGACTCAGTGGCGCGCTGGCGATCGCTCAGAGGGGGATAGGCTGCCAGCACGAACGGTGAGATGCCGGGGGGTCTGCCTCAATATAACCAACGTCCCAACTTGTATACTCGTGACACCGGCGATAGAGGGCATGCAGTGGCCGAGACAGCACACATCGATCAAGGCGCCGCGCTCGATCGGGACGTCTCCTTTGATGCGATCATCGTCGGTGCGGGCTTCGCCGGCCTGTACATGCTCTATCGGCTACGCCAGGCGGGGCTGAACGCCCGGATCTACGAGCAGGCCGACAACGTTGGCGGCACCTGGTACTGGAATCGCTACCCGGGCGCCCGCTGCGATGCCGAGAGCCTTGCCTACTCCTATTCCTTCGATGAGGACCTGGAGCAGGAGTGGGAGTGGACTGAGCGCTACGCGACCCAGCCAGAGATCCTGCGTTACATTGAGCATGTCGCGGCACGCCACGACCTGCGCAGAGATATCCGCTTCGAGCGCACGGTGACACGCGCCAGCTTCAGCGACCACGACGGCCGCTGGACCGTCGAGACCGCCGCGGGAGATCGCGCCAGCGCGCGCTGGTGCATCATGGCGACCGGTTGCCTCTCCGTGCCCCAGATCCCAGCGATTGAGGGGCTCGAACGATTCACCGGCGCGCGTTACCAGGCCAGCCTGTGGCCGCACGAGGGCGTAGACTTCAGCGGTCAGCACGTCGGCGTCATCGGCACCGGCTCATCAGCGATTCAGGCGATTCCCGTCATCGCCCGCGCGGCCGAGCGGCTGACCGTCTTCCAGCGCACGCCGAACTTTTCCGTGCCGGCCCGCAACGGCACGCTCGATCCCGACTGGGTACGCGAATTCAAGACCTACTACCGCGCGCACCGTCGCCAGCACCAGCAGGCGCTGTCGTCAGGATTCGGCGATCTGGAAATCGTGCCGCGACCCATGACCCCGGCCAATGCCTCAGGCCACGAGCTCACCGACGTCGAGCTGGTCGCGCGCTGCGAGTCCTACTGGCAGATCGGCGGCGCGCGCTTCATGTCCGTGGTGGGCGATGCGCTGTCCGACCCGCAAATCAATGCGCGGATCGCCGATTTCGTTCGCGCCAAGATTCGCGCGACGGTCAGGGACCCGGAGACCGCCGAAGCCCTGTGTCCGACCTCGCACCCCATCGGGACCAAACGGATCTGCGTCGACAGTGACTACTACGAAACCTACAACCTGCCCCATGTACGGCTGATCGACCTGCAGAAAACGCCGATTGAACACATCACGGAATCCGGCATCACGCTGACCGATGGCGCGGTGGCACTCGACGCCCTGGTGCTGGCGACGGGTTTTGACGCCATGACCGGAGCGCTGCACCGGATTGATATCCGCGGCCGAAATGCGTTGCCCCTTACGGACGCCTGGGCAGCGGGGCCGCAGACCTACCTCGGGCTCATGACCGCGGACTTTCCGAACCTGTTCATGATCACCGGGCCCGGGAGCCCTTCGGTGCTGTCGAACATGCTGGTCTCTATTGAGCAGCACGTCGACTTCATCATGGGGTGCCTCGGCCACGCGCAGACGCGCCAGGCCAACCGCATCGAGGCCCAGCTTAAGGCACAGCAGGACTGGGTCACGCACGTGAACGCGGTGGCGGATGAGACGTTGTTTCCGCAGGGGGGATCCTGGTACCTGGGCGCCAATGTGCCCGGCAAGCCACGGGTGTTCATGCCCTACGCGGGTGGCGTTGGGGTCTATCGCGCGCTCTGCGATGACGTTGCTCGCGATGGCTACCGCGGCTTTACCTTCACTGCCGGAGCACGCGCATGAATGCCGAACTCATCGCCCAGTATCACAGCAACCTGCCCGCGACGGACGCGCACCCCTACCGGAGTGGCGCGTGGCAACCCAACCACCGCGAGTATGATGCCCGCGACCTGACCGTGTTGGACGGCGAGATCCCGGCAACACTGCGCGGCACCTACCTGCGCAACACGGAAAACCCGCTACACGACGCCCTGGGCCGATACCACCCCTTTGACGGGGACGCCATGCTGCACAGCCTGACCTTCGGCGCTGAGGGCTTGCGCTACTGCAACCGCTTTGTGCAGACCGATGGCTTCAAGGCGGAGCGCAAAGCGGGGGCGCCGCTGTGGGCGGGGCTGCGCGAGCGCCCGGAGCGCTCCCTGCGCGACGGCTGGGGCGCGCGCACACGACTGAAAGACGCGTCCAGTACCGACGTGGTGGTGCACGCAGGCAGCGCGCTGACCAGCTTCTATCAGTGCGGAGAACTGTATCAGCAGGATCCGGTGACCCTCACGCCGCAGGGCAAAGCGCCCTGGGTCGACCAGCTCACGCCGGGCTGGGGCGTCTCCGCACACACCAAGATCGATGAGGCGACCGGTGAGCTGCTGTTCTTCAACTACAGCAAGCGCGCGCCCTATATGCACTACGGCGTGGTCGATGCGCAGCAGCAGCTGGTGCACTACACGCCCATAGAACTGCCTGGTCCGCGCCTGCCACACGACATGGCATTCACCGAGCACTACGCCATTCTCAATGATCTGCCGCTGTTCTGGGACGAACAGGCGCTAGCCGCTGGCGCCCATGCCATCCGTTTCCACCAGGAGCTGCCGAGCCGTTTCGCGATCGTGCCCAGGCGTGGCACGCAGGTGCGCTGGTTCGAGGCCGCGCCGACCTATGTGCTGCACTGGATCAACGCCTTCGAAGACGGCGACGAGATCGTGCTCGACGGCTACGCCCAGGATCCCCGCCGCGGCATCGTGACCCCGGGACTGCCGGACAGCCTGAAACCCTTCTTTGCCCTGGACCTGCACGGGGTCGGCGCGCACGCCTACCGCTGGCGCTTCAACCTGCGCACCGGGGCGGTGACCGAGGGACCGCTGGCGGATGCGGTGATCGAGTTCGGCATGATCAATCCGCGCTACGCCGGCCGGCCCTATCGCTACAGCTGGGCCATGACCACCCAGCCCGGCTGGTTCCTGTTCACCGGGCTGCGACGGCTCGATGCCAGCACGGGCACCCTGCAGTGCTACGACTTTCCCGCTGGGGTATACGCGAGCGAAGCGCCCATGGCTCCGGTGGGCCCGGCGGAAGACGACGGCTACCTGCTGACCTTCACCACGGACATGAACGCGGACCGCTCCGAGTGCTGGATCTTCGATGCGAGCGACATCGCTGTCGGGCCTGTTGCGCGGATCGCACTGCCCCAGCGCATCTGCGTCGGTACGCACGCCTGCTGGGCGCAGGAACCAACCAGCGCGGGCTAGGGGAGACGCTGCGCCAGCAAGCGCGCCAGCGCGACCGGCGCACCGTCCGGATCAACAAATCGGCCCTGCTCGCTGGCGTAGCAGTGCAGCTCCGGCACCAGCGCCCGGAGACTGTCCCGCGGCACGCGAAACGCCTCCCGCCGCGGACCGGTCACCGGCGCGGAGTGCGGGCCGCGCAAGTGCTGCTCGATAAACAGGTAACCCCCCGGCGCCAGCAGCTGCGCGAGCGCGGGGACTAACGGCGCGTTGACGTAGCGCACCAGCACGATCAGGTGGAAGGGCGCCACCAGCCCCTGCCAGCGCGGCAGGCCCTGTTCGAGATCCGCCGCATGCAGCGCCAGCGACACGCCAGCTGCACGCGCGCGGGCGGCCGAGTGCTCAAGCGCCACGGCAGACCCGTCGATCCCGCTGACGGCAAGGCCCGCAGTGGCCAGAAAGCACGCGTTGCGGCCGGCGCCGCAGGCCACATCGAGCGCACGCGCCCGGGCCGGCAGCGCAAGTCGTGGCAGCCACTGGGCGAGAGCCGCACTCGGGTGCGCGCGCTCCCGGTAGGCACCTAACTTCTGAATATCCTCATCTGGATAACTGCGTAATTTTTTTTGAACGACTTCCAATTCATTTTCAACCCGTGAAAGC
>JBCDIK010000264.1:0-3918 GCA_038749065.1 Pseudomonadota bacterium
CGATCGGGCCCGACGTAGGATCCTTTCTGCACCACGTGGGGGCCGAGCACCTGTCGCAGCGCTGCGTTGAGCAGATGCGTGCCGCTGTGATTCGCCTGCGCCTTGCGGCGCGCGCCTGCATCGACCTCCTGCTGCAGCGTATCGCCCACCTCGATGCGGCCGCTGGCGAGACTGCCCAGGTGCACGTGCAGATCGGCAACGGGCTTCTGGGTGTCGCGCACGTCAAAGCGCACGTGATCGGCACTCAGCAGACCGCGGTCGCCGACCTGGCCACCGGACTCGCCGTAAAAGGGGGTCTCATCGAACACCAGTGCACCCTCGGTGCCCGCGTCCAGCGATGACACGCTGGCCCCGTCGACCACGATCGCGAGCACGCGTCCGCTGCCGGTCAGGTGTTCGTAGCCGGTGAAGGTACTCGCCGCGACGCTCTCGGCAACGCTGGCCCAGACCGGGTCGCTCTTGACGTCGCCGGAGCCGCTCCAGTGCGCCTTGGCCATGGCGCGCTGCCGGGCCATGTGGGTCTCGAAGGCCTCGTGATCGACGGTCAGGCCGCGCCCGCGCAAAACATCTTCCGTCAAGTCCAGGGGAAAGCCGTAGGTGTCGTACAGCTTGAAGGCCACGGCGCCGTCAAAGACGCCGTTGTCCGCGGTTTGCTCAACTTCTTTTTCGAGAATGCGCATGCCGCGCTCGAGGGTTGCCCGGAACTGTTCTTCTTCGGCGGCGAACGCGTGCTCGATGCGCACCTGCTCGCTGGCGAGTTCCTGGTAGTGCGCGCCCATGATCTCGACGAGCGGGGCGACCATCTGCGCGAACACCGGCTCCGTGGTACCCAGCAGGTGCAGGTGCCGCAGGGCTCGACGCATGATCCGGCGCAGCACGTAGCCGCGGCCCTCGTTGCTGGGCAGCACGCCCTCGGCGATCAGGAACGCACAGGTGCGCGTATGATCGGCAATGACCCGGTGGCTCGCGGCGTGCGCCGGTTCCCGATTTCCGGTCAGGGCCTCGCTGGCGCTGACCAGATGCCGGAACAGGTCCGTATCGTAGTTGGAGGTCACGCCCTGGACTGCCGCAGCGAGTCGCTCCAGGCCCGAGCCCGTATCGATGCAGGGCTTCGGCAGCGGATTCATGGCACCGTCGGCCTGCTTGTCGTACTGCATGAAGACCAGGTTCCAGATCTCCACGAAGCGGTCGCCGTCTTCGTCCGGTGAGCCCGGCGGCCCGCCGGGCACGTGCTCGCCGTGATCGTAGAAAATCTCTGAGCACGGACCGCAGGGGCCTGTGTCGCCCATGCTCCAGAAATTGTCATCGGTGGCAATGCGAATGATGCGCTCATCCGGAAGCCCGGCGACCTGGCGCCACAGGGCGGCCGCCTCGTCGTCCTCGTGGTACACGGTGACCAGCAGTTTCTCGGCCGGCAGCTGCAGGCGCTCGGTCAGAAAGCGCCAGGCAAAGGTGATGGCCCCTTCCTTGAAGTACTCGCCGAAGGAGAAGTTGCCGAGCATCTCGAAAAAGGTGTGGTGCCGCGCGGTGTAGCCCACGTTGTCGAGATCGTTGTGCTTGCCCCCGGCCCGCACGCACTTCTGCGATGAGACCAGCTGCGTCTGCGGCGGTGTGCGCTTCCCGGCGAAAAAGTCCTTCAGCGGCGCCATACCGGCATTGATGAACAGCAGGGTCGGGTCGTCCTGGGGCGTGATCGGAGCCGAAGGCACGACCAGATGGGCATGCTCATCGAAATAGTCCAGGAAGGCCTGGCGCACGTCGTTCGTGCTCAAGGGATTCTGCTGCGCCATGGGGTGTCCGCTCGAGGACCTGATTCGGGCCGGCGATTATAGGCGCTAATCCGCGGCAAAGCCCTGAAAGGGCAGGCGCAGGTCCCAGCGTGCCAGGTTCTGTGGCCAGACCAGGCTGATGTGGCCCTGCTGCCACTGCACCAGGTAGGTGTCCTTGGCGATCTGCCGCCCGAGCTCATCGACCCGGTAGTGCCCCAGAATCGAGCGAAACTTCATCTGCCGCAGTCGCTCGCGGATGGCGTCCGGCTCGACGCTCCGGGCGAGCCGGGCCGCCGCATCGATCACCTGCAGGGCCGCATAGCCGCCGGCGGCATCGTAGCTCGGGTACAGGCCGTGGACTTCGCGATAGCGAAAGCCGAAATCGAACGCGCCTGGAAAACGGATGCTGCGCATCCACTGCACCGTGGACAGCACGCCTTCTGTTGCCGGCAGGCCCACCGCCTGTCCGTAGTCGCGCAGGGCCGGGCCGCCGCTGAACACCATCATGCTGGCCTGCAGCTGGTGCCGAGCGGCAGCTTGCGTAAACGCCACAGCATCATCCAGGTAGGAACCCACCAGCACCACGTCGGGCTGCTGGCCGGCGAGGGTCTGCACCAGCGCGTCGTAGTCCCCGTCTTCGCGATAGGGCACCGGCGGCAGCGCCGTCAGGCCGAGGCGCGCGGCGTCGCGGGCCGCGCCTCGGGCCACGGCCGCGGGAAAGCGTGCATCGAGGTGCGCGATGGCGATCCGCTGGTAACCACGAGCCTGCGCGATCTCGAGCGCGGGCAGCATGTTTTCGGTTGCGGGCGTGTACAGGCCGAAGATCCGCGGGTCCGCGGTCTGCCAGATCTGCGGGTCAGAGGCGACTGAGACCATGGCGTAGTTCTCGCCGGCCAGTTCCTTCTGAACGGCGAGGGTCAGGTCTGACGAGTAGGGGCTGACGAACAGCGAGACACCGTCGTCGAACATGGCGCGGTAGGCCGCGGCGGCACGCTCGGGCTGCGAGGCATCGTCGCGAATCACCAGTTCTACGGCGCGATTCATCAGGCCGCCGCGCTCCGCGAGGTCCGCCGTCCACAGCGCCAGGCCACGGTGCATGAGCGTTGAGGCGTCCTGCTGACGGCCCTGTTCCGACCGCGTGACGCCAATGCGGATCGGTGAGCTGGCAAGAGCGCCGGGCGCGGCGGCTACGGCTGGCACCGTCGCGACGACACCGGCCAGGGGCAGAAGCAGCGTCAGCGCGGCGCGCCATCTCAGTCGCATCATTTGCGTATCTCCAGCTCGCGTAGCTCGGTGTAGAGCTTGCGCACCAGCGCGTATTCGAAGGGGGAGCCCGTCTCGAAGTACTGGAATGCCGTGGTGTGGCGGGTGTCGATGACCAGCAGCGGGTAGTACAGGATGCCGCGCTCGCCGTTCTGATTCAGACCCAGGGGATCGATCAGAGCGAGGAACCCTGCATCTACGGCGCGCCCGATGGCATCGCGCAGCGACGACGGCCCGAACAGTGGCAGAACCACATAAGGCCCGCTATCGACACCGTAGCGCCCGAGGGTCTGGCCGAAGTCTTCCTCGTAGCGCGGCAGCCCGAAGCGGCTGGCGACGTCGAACAGCCCGCCAAGCCCGAGCACCGTGTTGCTCAGAAAGCGTAGGGTCATGGTGCCCGTGCGCCGCGGTCGGCCCTGCAGAGCCAGATTGATGGTGGAGCGGATGTCGTCGAGGTTGTCGAAGAAGTTGGTGACCCCGGTGCGCGCGAAACCGGGGGTGAAGCGACGGTAGCCGCGCACCAGCGGCATCAGGAAGACGTCGTCGACAGCGGCGTTGAATCGATAGAGGCCGCGATTAGCGCCGTTCCAGGGATCGTTGACGATGAAGGGCGCAGCAATGTCTTCAGGCACGACGCGGCTGGCGCTGAAGATGGGCTCCGGGCCCCTTGGCGGTATACGCGCTGCGTCCGAAGCCAGTGTACGCGCTGCGTCCGAAGCCGGTGTACGCGCTGCGTTTGCAAACCCCTCCGGCACGGCGCCGCCGTTCGATTCCGCGCCGACTGCCGGCCAGGGCGCGGTGGTGGCGGTGCCGGCGCAGCCGCCAAGGCCTAAGGTCAGCAGCAGGGCGATCCGTAAAGCGATGCGCTGCGTCATGGTCCGGTCCC
>JBCDIK010000265.1:0-3915 GCA_038749065.1 Pseudomonadota bacterium
ACAAAGGCATCCCAGGCACCGATCTGGAAGCTATAGGTCGCCGCAAACAGCAGGCTGGTCTCGTGGATGGCTGCGGGCGTTTCGCCGGACAGGTCTTCTGGCACACCGGGTGTGCGGAAGCCGGAACCGTTGGTGAAGGTGTCAAACTCCGGATCGAGCAGCGTGCCGGCCAGACGCAGCTCCAGCGCATCCACCGGGTACCAGTTCAGATCGAACTCGAAGCCCACCGTGGACTGCTGCTCGGCGTTCGCGGCCTGGAAGCGCGCGCCCTGCACGAAGGTAAACACCTGAAAGTCTTCGATGGTCTGCTCGAACAGCGCCATGTTCAGCGACCAGCGATCGAAGCGCCCCTTGAAGCCCAGCTCCCAGACCTCGGCCTGCTCCGGCCCCGCCAGGCGCGATCCGGGCGCGAGGTTGGTGAGGCTGACGCCGGCGTTGGCCAGCGCGGCGAAGTCCGCATCATTCGGCCGCGAGCCGCGATCGATGGTGAAGGATGAGGCCTTGAAGCCCGTGGCGTAGCTCGCGTACAGATTGATCGCGTCGTTCAACTGATAGGCGAGACGCAGCGTGTAGGTGACGTCATCGTCGTCCACCTCGCCGTCTTCCACCACGTTCGGCAGGCCGACCACCGCCGGCAGGAACTGGCCCGCGGCAAAGCCCGCGAAGGGCGTGCCGGACAGATCGGTGCGGGAGAACGGGTCGTTGTTGGCCTGCGAGAACTCGAGGGTCTTCTCGTCGTAGGTGTAGTTCAGCCCCACGGTCGCTGTCAGCGCATCGGTGAGGTGATAGTCGAGCTGGCCGAACACGGACCAGGACTGGTTGTCCTGATCGAAGTTTTCCATGACCCCCCGACCGTCGCCGAAAATGGATCCGGGCGGCAGCGCAAAGAGCGTTTCCACCAGCTGAAACAGACCTTCGCCCGCCACGGGGTCGCCGCCGCCGAACGCCGCGGCAAAGACCGGCCGGAATGCGGGGCCAAAGGTAATGGTCTGATCGAACTCGATCTGCTCATCGAGGAAGAACGCGCCGACCAGCCAGTCGAGCTTGCCCTCGCCGTTGGAGGTGAGCCGCAGCTCCTGGGTAAAGGTCTGCACCCGGAAATCATTGGCGCCAACGGCAAGGATGTTCAGCGGCGTCTGGTCCGTGTCGATCTCATCGAAGCTGTCGTTTTCCCGGTAAGCGGTGATCGACGTCAGGGTCAGCGGTTCGAAGTCGATCTCGAGGCTCGCGGACAGGCCCCAGTCCTCCACCTCGTTGACCGGGTCGATGTCGGTCTCCATGTCCCGATCGAAGATCACGCTCTCGGACAGAGGCACGCCGCCGACGGCGATGGCGGCGACCTCGCAGCAGTCTCATCCAGCTCGCTGTAGTCAGCGATGATCCGCAGCTCCGTCGTGTCGTTGGGCGTGAACAGCAGTTGCCCGCGCAGCGCATAGCGATCGCGATTGGCGATGTCACTACCGGTGATCGGGTTGTCCACGTAGCCGTCGCGCTTGTTGTAGTTGGCGGAGACTTCGAAGGCGAGCTGATCAGACAGCGCATCGCCGTAAAGACCCTTGAGCTGGATCGCGTCGTAGTTGCCGTAGGTACCTTCGATGTAGCCTTCGCGCTCGCCGCTCGGCTTCGGGGTGACGACGCTGACCACACCGGCGGACGCATTCTTGCCGAACAGCGTACTCTGCGGCCCGCCGAGCACTTCGACGCGTTCCAGCCGCGGCAGATCACCGATGGTGGCGGCGGCCCGGGAGCGGTAGACCCCGTCGACAAAGATCGCGACGGACGGCTCGATGCCCGGATTGTTGGTACCGCCGCCAAAACCGCGGATCAGAAAGTTGGCAGCGCGAGAGGTCTGCCGGGTCTCCACCCGCAGGCTGGGCACGACGCTCTGCAGATCCAGCGCGTCGTCAATGTTCGCGCGCTCGATGGTTTCTGCATCGGTCACCGTGACCGCCACCGGCGTGTCCTGCAGACTCTGCGCGCGTTTGGTCGCGGTAACCACGATCTCTTCGATGATCTGTTCCGCGGCCACCGGGACCGCGGTACCCAGCAGCAGTGCGCCGAGCGCCAGTCCCCGACCGAGTCGTCCTGTCTCCATGAGCGTTCCCCTCGTTGGCCCGGGCACCCCATGCCCTGGCGGTCGCGTCGGTGGGCCGGCGAACCGCCTGCCGCCAGGGCTGCCGACGCTGCAGCCTCCGGATCCTCGACGTCGAATAAAATTCGACACTAAAGTATGTAATCATCTAATCACGTCGAATCTGGAGCGTCAAGAAGGGGTGAAGGCATGCTCCCGGCGCACAGACAGCCCCGTTGAGGGGCCGGCGGAGAGCCGAAAACCGGGGGGCGTCCAGGGCGACAGGGTGCGCCGAGGTGAGAGACCGCCCCAGCTCGGGCGCGGCAGGCGGGTCTCAGGGGCTGAGCAGATGAAAGGGCACGACCAGCTCGACATCCATGCGCTCGATCGCCGCATAGCGATGTCCCGGCCGCTCGCGAATGCGCCAGCGGTGCTCCGAGCGCGCTGCCATGGGCTTACCGCTCCGGGAACGCCCGGACCACTCGAGACCGAATTGCGCCCGATAGGCGCCGTCGTCGAGCGCCGCCCAATCGAAAGATACGAGGTCATGCCGCGCTGCCGAGACCGCCGAGGCAGAGCTCGTGACCCAGTCAGCGAGCTCGGCCTCGCCGCGCACCGAGCCATCGCCCCAGTCCATGACAAAGTCCGCGGAGATCAGCTCCGCGAAGGGCGCCGCGCTGCGCTGAGGATCCTCGACCAGCGCATGCCAGCGGTGCTTGAGGCCGAGGATGCGTGAGACCGGGTGGATGGGATGCACCGACTGTTCCTCCGGCACCCAAGCGCCCGAAGGTCCGTCCGCAAAGACGACCGTTGTCAGCTGCGGCAGCAGCGCAGGCTCCACCGTGAAGGAAAAGGTCAGCGTACCGTCGAGGGTGTCCCCGGCATCTGCCCCCGCCACGCGCGCGGGTACCCGTGTCACCGGCAGGCGGACCGAATGTGCATCGAGAAACTCGGGCGTTTCCACCTCGATCAGTTCAGCACTGCCCAGCGCGGGCAGCTGCTCCACTGCGAGCGGCAGCGCCGCATCAAGCCAATGCAGCCGGGCCCCCGGCGCGAACATCTCATCAAGCGGCTCGGCGGTGCCGGGCGGCGCGCAGGCCGCGGCGAGCCAGCGATGTACCTGCGCAAGCTGCGCTTGCTCCAGGTAGCTGCGCTGCACAGTCTCATCCGGCAGGACCACTACTCGGTCTCCAGTGCAACGCCGCAGCTGTTCAAGGCCATGGCCATGGTGGTGTACGCGCCGACGGTGTAGATCAGATCCAGCGTCATCTCGAGACCGAGGGTGGCCATCGCATCCTGCCACGTTGTATCGCTCAGACAGTGATCGCGGACCAGCTCATCCGCCGCCCGCGCGATGAGTGCCTGGTCCGCATCCGCGAAGGGTGCCTCTTCGGCGATCGCCGCAAACAGCGCCGGCGGCATTCCCAAGCGCTCGCCGATTTCCCGGTGATGCGCCCACTCATAGGCGCAGTCCGTGCGCCGGGCGGTGCGCAGGATCGCCACCTCGCGCTGCACCGGGTCGAGGCGGGAACCACGCATGGCGTAGAGCCCGAAAGGTCGCCAGGCACGCAGCAGAGGCAGGTGTCGCAAAAGGGTCGCAAACACGTTGGCGATCCGCCCTTGCGGGTCGGTAAAGGGCGCAATGAACTCGCGCTGCTCCGCGCTCAGGTCTTTTGGCGCCAGTGGCTGCACGCGGGGCTGCGCGGGACGTGCCGGTGCCGTTCGTAAGGTCAAGCGCGGGTCTCCCTGCCGGAGCCGGGGACCGCCGCTGCCCCGTCGCATGCTTGTCGAACCGTCATGCAAGTCATCTCTCGCTCCAGTCGCCGATTCCGCGAAACTCAAAG
>JBCDIK010000266.1:0-3906 GCA_038749065.1 Pseudomonadota bacterium
CCGGCGGGGTAGGTGAAGTTTTCCGGATCGTAGAACGCTTTTTCCGACAGCCCCGGCTCGAGATCGTCCGGGTAGTTGGACGGCACGTAGGCCGCGAAGGCGACGTCCCCGAAGCTGATCGCCTGATTGCTGTCGCGCACCCGGAACTCGCCATCAGCAAAATCCAGCTGCTCCGCGTCTACCTCGAGCAGGTGTGCGGCAATCAGCTGCGCCTTGGCGATGACCTTGTCCGTCGCCTTCACCAGCGCGCTGCCACCCACCGCCAGGGAGCGGGAGCCGTAGGTGCCCAGCCCGAACTCAACGCGACCGGTGTCACCATGAACCACCTCGACAACGTCCATGGGAATCCCCAGCTGCGCCGCGACCACCTGCGCAAAGGTCGTCTCATGTCCCTGGCCGTGGCTGTGGGAGCCAGTGAAGACCGTGACCGAGCCGGTCGGGTTCACCCGCACTTCGCCACTCTCATACAATCCCACGCCCGCGCCGAGCGCCGTTGCCAGCTTCGACGGCGCGAGCCCGCAGGCTTCGATGTAGCACGCGAGGCCAATTCCGCGGCGGCAGCCGCGCTCGCGCGCCTCGCTCTGGCGCCCGGCAAAGCCCGGGTAGTCGATCGCATCCAGGGCTCGATTCAGGCTGGCCTCGTAGTCGCCGATGTCGTAGGTGAGCGCGACCGGGGTGTCGTAGGGAAAATCCTGCGGACGGATCATGTTCAGGCGCCGTAACGCGGCCGGATCCTCACCCAGCTCCCGTGCCGCCTGGTCGACAATGCGCTCGACCACGTAGGTGGCTTCCGGGCGACCGGCGCCACGATAGGCGTCAACGGGCGAGGTGTTGGTGTAAACGCCCTCCACTGCCACATGAATGTTCGGCGTGCGGTACTGGCCGGCGAGCAGCGTGCCGTAGAGATAGGTGGGAACGGACGAGCCGAAGGTCGACAGGTAGGCGCCAAGATTGGCCGTGGTCCGGACCCGCAGGGCGGTGAACCGACCGCGATCATCGAGCGCGAGCTCCGCCGTTGTCACATGATCGCGCCCGTGCGCGTCCGCAAGAAACGACTCGCTGCGTGAGGCCGTCCACTTCACCGGCCGTTTCAGTTTCCCCGCCGCCCAGATGACAGCGGTTTCTTCTGCGTAGATGAAGATTTTTGAGCCGAACCCGCCGCCGACATCGGGCGCGACAACGCGCAGCTTGTGCTCCGGCGCCACCTGGACGAACGCCGACAGCACGAGGCGCTCGAGGTGTGGATTCTGGCTCGTGGTGTAAAGCGTGTAGTCACCGGTGCCCGGGTCGAAGGACCCGATTGCGGCGCGCGGCTCCAGCGCGTTCGGGATCAGCCGATTGTTGTGCAGCGTCATGCGCGTGACGTGCGCCGCCTGCGCCATGGCAGCGTCGGTGGCAGCGGCGTCCCCGAGCTCCCAGTCATAGGCCAGGTTGCCGGGGACGCCCTCATGGATCTGATCGGACCCCGTTGCCGCCGCCGGATCGACCACCGCGTCCAGCTCATCGAAATCCGCCAGCACCGCTTCGGCCGCCAGCTGCGCCTGCTCCGCGGTCTCGGCGATGACCAGACCGTAGGGCTCGCCCACATAGTTCGTCTGCGTCACGGCGAGAGGCGGGTGCGGAGCGCTGACCATGTCGCTGCCGTCTTTTTGCTTGACCAGCCAGCCACAGGGCAGATCGCCCAGGCCGTCGGCCGCCGTGTCCTGCCCTGTGAACGCGGCAATGACGCCGGGCATGGCCAGCGCCTCAGACAGATCGATGGCCCCGATGCGCGCCCGCGCATAGGGGCTGCGCAGGAAGCAGGCATAGAGCTGCCCGGGCTGGTTCAGATCGTCCGTGTAGGTGCCAGTCCCGCTGATGAAGCGCTGGTCCTCCCGCCGTCGAACCGGTGCGCCAATGCCGCCGTCGAGCGCGGCGGTGTCTGCACGCGCTGTTGCTTCTGCCATGACGCCCCCTACCCGTGTACGGCCGCGTGTGCTTCGAGCACCGCGTCGACGATGTTGTGATAGCCCGTGCAGCGGCACAGATTCCCTTCGAGCTCGGCGCGTACGGTTTGCCGGTCGAGCGTGTCGTGCTGGCCGATCAGGTCAACGACCCGCATGATCATGCCGGGTGTGCAGAACCCGCATTGCAGCGCATGGCAGTTGCGAAACGCCTCCTGCACGGGGTGCAGGGTCGCCCCATCACTCAAGCCCTCGATGGTTTGGATGTCTGCGCCATCCGCCTGCACAGCGAGCATCGTGCAGGACTTGACCGCCCGGCCATTCAGATGAACGGTGCAGGCGCCACACTGGCTCGTGTCGCAGCCGACGTGGGTCCCGGTCAGACCGAGCGTTTCCCGCAGCAACGTCACCAGCAGCGTGGCTGGCGCCACGTCGAGTTCCTCACAGCGGCCGTTTACCGCTACCGATACCTTCATCAGTCCCCCCTTTGCTGTGCACTGCGACCCACCGTTCTCCGCGGTGGTCACATATTCGCTGCGGGGCCCGCGACGGGCGCTACAGCGCGAGCACCAGCGCAATCCCCAATGCGCCGAATGCGATCAACCAGAATACCCATTGCTGCGACGCTTCCGTGGCGCGCGCCGCCTGTGCTTCTTCTTCGGAAGCACCGGCGAACGGCTCCCGCGCAGGCGCCGGCGCCGCGCCGGTCACCACCTCGCTGAAGGTCGCAAAAAACTCGTCGGCCATCTTGCGGGCCGCACCATCGAGCAGGCGCGAGCCGATCTGCGCCAGCTTGCCGCCGACAGATGCATCAACCACGTAGCGCAGTCGCGTCCCCTCGCCTTCCGCCTCGAGCGTCACGTCGGCGCCGCCCTTCCCGAAGCCGGCGGCGCCACCTTTCACCTGGCCGTCGATGTGATAGCGCTCCGGTGGCTGTGCGTCGCTCAGGGTCAGATCGAGATTGAACGCGGCGCTGACCGGTCCAACCTTGGCTTTGACCTTCGCCTGGAAGTGATCGTCGCTCAATTTGCGCATGGCCTGGCAGCCATCGATGCAGCGCGCGAGGATGTCCGGATCGTTGAGCGCTTCCCAGACACGCTGCCGATCGGCCGCAATAAAGTAGTCGCCGCTGAAGTCCAAAATCGTTCTCGCTGCCGGTGCGGCAGGGTCGCACGATTGCTGCGCGTGAGCAATCAGGCTGCGGGTGCAGTGGCCGCGTCTGGTAACTCCGGTTCTCCCAGGGCCTGCGCCCGGGCGACGCGGCTGGCTTCTTCCTGCGGCAGGTACCGCATCGCCAGCACCAACGCGACGATGGCGAGCAGCAGCACGACCATGGAACCACCCATCGCGGTCCGCAACGCGGTCGCCGGATCAGCGCCGCCGCGAGCAAAACCATCGCTCAGCTGGCCGATGACAAAGGGCCCCATGGCCAGCCCGACAAAGGTGTTCATGAGGATGTAGTAGGCCGATGCGCTAGCGCGCATGCGAGGCAGCACCAGGTCGTTGACGGTGCTGGCCGCCGCGCCAATCCACAGGGTGGAGAAGATGCTGTAGAGAAAGCTTGCGAGATACGCAAGCCATGCGCTCTGCGCCAGCAAAAACAGAGCAACGAACGGGACGGCGAGCAGCGGTACCAGCACGCCCATGTACAACCGGGCGTTGGCCGCGCGCTGTTTCCAGCGATCCGACAGCACGCCGCCGGCGGTGATGCCGACCCAGCCTCCCACCGCAGCGCCAAGGCCAAGCACGATGCCTGCTTCCGACAGCGGCACGTCGAAGGTGCGCAACATGTAGGGCGGGCTCCAGAAACCGATGCCGTAGGTCATGAAGGAGATGATTGGAAAACCAATGGTGACCAGGAGAAAGGCCTTCGAGCCGAACATCAGGCCGAAGGTCACGGGATCCGCATGGCGCTGGTGCTGCACCCAGCTCATCGCCGCGTAGGCGCCGATGCCGAGCGCCA
>JBCDIK010000267.1:0-3889 GCA_038749065.1 Pseudomonadota bacterium
CAGGGCGATCGAGGGCCGGCCGGTGTGAGCGAACAGCCGCGGCGTATGCCCGGTGCGCGTCATGGTGTGCCACTGATCCCGCAGTCGTCCGCTGTTCAGGATAAAGGTGTCAGCGGCCTCGCTGGCGAGCGGTTGCTGGGTCACCGGTACCAGCTGCGCTCGACCACTGGCCGTGCTGTAGCGCTGCTCGGGGAACGCTGGCCCGTTCAGGGGCCAGCGGGTCGGAGGCAGGGCGTCGTACTCATCATCGCTGAGTGCGGCGAGGGGGCCCAGATCGAACTGACGGTCGCCGTCGTTCTCGAAGGCGGACAGTGCCGCGTGCTCGCGGAAGATCTCCGCCGGGGATTCGAAATTGAACCCGCGGCGAAACCCCAGGGCCCGGGCAAACTCGCAGATGGTGGCCCAGTCCGCCTGGGCCGTGCCGGTCGCCGGCCGCAGGGCGCGCTGCCGGGAAATGACCCGCTCGGAGTTGGTCACGGTGCCGTCCTTTTCCCCCCAGCCGAGCGCGGGGAGAAACACGTCGGCATAGCGCGCCGTGTCCGTATCGATCGCGCAGTCCGAGACGATCACCGTGGCGCAACGCTCAAGTGCCTGTGCGATCCGGCCGCTGTCCGGCAGGCTCACGGCTGGATTGGTGCCCATGATCCAGACCGCCTTGATCGTGCCTGCCGCCATGGCGTCGAACAGATCGACGGCTTTCAGGCCCGGGCCGTAAGCCACCGCCGGTGCCTGCCAGAAGCGCTGCACGCGATCCCGATCCGCGGCGCCAAAGTCCATATGCGCGGCCAGCTGAGTGGCCAGCCCGCCGACTTCCCGGCCGCCCATGGCGTTGGGTTGGCCGGTCATAGAAAAGGGCCCGGCGCCGGCGATGCCGATGCGCCCGGTCAGCAGGTGACAGTTGATGATCGCGTTGGCCTTGTCCGTGCCCTGATCGGACTGGTTCACGCCCTGGGAAAAAAGGGTGACCGTGCGTCGCCGGGCCGCGAACAGCTCGCAGAAGGCCTCAAGCGTCGCTTCGCTTAAGCCCGTGTGTTCGGCGGCCTTTGCCACATCCGCCCGCGCGCTGTGTAGCGTGTTCTCAGCGCCTTGCGTGTGCGCAGTGACGAAGCCCTGGTCGGTGTGACCCTGATCGTGCAGCCAGGTCAGGAGATAGTTGAACAGGGCGACGTCGCTGCCGGGGCGCAGGGGGAGATGCAGATCCGCAATGTCGCAGGTCGCCGTACGTCGCGGATCGATCACCACGACCTTCGTGCCGCGCGCCGCCCGAGCGGCCGCAATGCGCTGATAAATCACCGGGTGCGCCCAGGCGGTGTTCGAGCCGACCAGCACGATCAGCTCAGCCGCCTCCAGATCATCGTAACTCACGGGCACGACGTCTTCCCCGAACGCGCGCTTGTGCGCGGCCACCGCCGACGCCATGCACAGGCGGGAGTTGGTGTCGACGTTGCCGCTGCCGATGAAGCCTTTCATCAGCTTGTTGGCAACGTAGTAGTCCTCGGTCAGGAGCTGCCCGGAGAGGTAGAAGGCCACTGCGTCCGGGCCGTCCTGGGCGATGACCTTCCCAAAGCGCCGCGCCGCCTCGTGCACCGCACTGCGCCAGCTCGTGGCGCGCCCATCGATCGCGGCTTGGGTGGCCAGAGGTTGATGGTGCTGGCTTTCCGCCAGCGCCGCGCCCTTGACGCACAGTCGCCCGCGATTGGCCGGGTGCGCCTCGTCACCAGCGACGGCGATCAGTGCGCCGCCCTCGACCCGCGCCTCGACCCCACAGCCGACCCCACAGTAGGGGCAGGTCGTTCGCGTCCTCGTCACAGGTACACGAGCACCTGGTCGTCGCGCAGCTGGACCCGGTAGGTCGGGACGCTGTGCGCCGGGTCCTCCAGGCACGCGCCCGTCGCCAGGCTGAAGTGCTGTTTGTACAGCGGCGAGGCCACCACCAGCTCGCCGCCGATGTCGCCGACCACGCCGCGGGAGAGCACGTTGGCGCCGCCAATGGGGTCATGGTTGCCGATCGCGTAGAGCGCGGGCGTTTCCTGTGGCAGGTAGAACAGCGCGAGCTGCTCATCGCCGATCCGCGCAGCCACGCCGGAGCCCGGAACCAGATCCTCCAAAGCACACAGCACCATGGGCGCAGGTGTCGGGGCAGCGGCGGTCATGAGCGGGCTCCAACGAGGATGTCTTGCTGCAGGGACGCTTCGTCCCCGGTGTCCGACGCTTCCTGGCCGCGATTCGGCCCGGGCGAGAAGGTCTGCACGCTGGCATCGGTTTTCTCGGCGGCCGTGGCCGGGCGAATCTGGCCGCGCTCGCGCACGAAGATCACCTGTTCGTCCGTGCCCCCCTCGTTGACGAAGGGTCGGAAGCGCTTGAGCTTCTCGGGATCTTCGATGGTGGCTTTCCACTCGCACTGATAGGTGCCGACGATGTTGGCCATTTGCGCCTCGAGCTCGGCCCCCAGCCCCAGGCTGTCGTCGATGACCACTTCCCGAAGGTAGTCCAGGCCACCCTCGAGATTGTTCATCCAAACCGACGTGCGCTGCAGCCGATCGGCGGTGAGCACGTAAAGCATCAGGAAGCGATCGATGTAGCGGATCAGCGTCTCGTCGTCGAGATCCGTCGCGAACAGATCGGCGTGGCGCGGCTTCATGCCGCCGTTGCCGGCGACGTACAGGTTCCAGCCAGCTTCCGTGGCGATAACCCCCACGTCCTTGCACTGCGCTTCCGCACATTCCCGAGTGCAGCCGGAGACGGCCATCTTGATCTTGTGCGGCGAGCGCAGGCCCTTGTAGCGATTCTCGATGTACAGCGCCATGGCGACGGAGTCCTGCACACCGTAGCGGCACCAGCTGCTCCCCACGCAGGACTTCACGGTGCGCAGTGCCTTGCCGTAGGCGTGACCGGTCTCGAACCCCGCGTCCACCAGCCGCCGCCAGATCAGCGGCAACTCGTGGACCTGGGCGCCGAACAGGTCGATCCGCTGCCCGCCGGTGATTTTGGTGTACAGATCAAAGTCCCGCGCGACTTCGCCGAGGACGATCAGCTTCTGCGGTGTGATCTCGCCGCCGGGCACACGGGGCACCACCGAGTAGGTGCCGTCCTTCTGCATGTTGGCGAGAAACACGTCGTTAGTGTCCTGCAGGCCAACGTGGGGCGAGGCCAGGACGTGCTCGTTGTACAGCGACGCCAGGATCGAGCCGACGGCCGGCTTGCAGATGTCGCAGCCGCGGCCGGTGCCGTGCTGCGCCAGTAGCTCTGCGAAAGTGCGGATCTCACCCACCTTGATCAGATGGAACAGCTCCTGCCGGGTATAGGCGAAGTGCTCGCAGATCGACTTGTCGACCTCGATGCCCCGGGCTGCGAGCTCGCTGTCGACTACGGACTTCAGCAGCGCCGCGCAGCCGCCACAGCCGGTGCTCGCCTTGGTCTGCGCCTTAATGTCGCCGATGGCCGTGCAGCCAGCGTCGATGCAGTCGACCAGTGCGCCTTTGGAGACGTTGTGGCAGGAGCAGATCGTCGCCGCAGCCGGCAGCTCCGCCGCCGAGAGGCCGGGCGCTTCCCCCTGAGGCAGCAGCAGCGCGGCCGGATCGACCGGGACCTTGATCCCGTTTAGGAAGTACTGCAGGAGCTGATCGTAGGGCGTGCAGTCGCCGACCAGCACCGCGCCGGTTACGCGCTTGCCGTCGGCGCTCAGATTAAGGCGCCGGTACTCGTGCTTGACCGGATCGGTGTAGACGTAGGACAGGGTGCCGGCGGCGCGACCGTGGGCGTCGCCGATGGAGCCGACATCAACGCCGAGCAGCTTGAGCTTAGTGCTCATGTCCGCGCCTTCGAAGCAGCCCGCAGCGCCGCACAGCTGCGCCGCGGCGGCTTCCGCCATACGGTAGCCGGGGGCGAC
>JBCDIK010000268.1:0-3875 GCA_038749065.1 Pseudomonadota bacterium
ACGACCTCAAGTTCGAGGACATCATCGACGAGGTCGCCGGCGTCTACCCCAAGATCATGATGGACGGCGACATGGACGCGGGCGCCTGGTCCTGCGGCATGGTCGCCGGGCTGATCCACGACATTCCCACCTGTCAGGAGCTGATCGACCGGATCATGGCCGAGGCTGAGGGGATCATCGCAGAACGCCTGGCGGGCTTCGCCGCCGCTTGAGCGAGCGCGCAACGCAGGCGGAGCTGGGGCCGAAGGAACGCTACTCCTTCGGCTTCGCCCTGTTCGGACAGAACCTGATCTACGGGCTCTTTCTGAACTACCTCATGATCTTCTACACGGACGTGTACGGGATCTCGGCGGCCGCGGTGGCCACGCTGTTTCTGATCGCCCGCACCTGGGACGCGGTGAACGATCCGCTCATGGGCATGATCGTGGATCGGACCCGCACGCGCTGGGGCAAGTTCCGCCCCTATCTGCTGTGGACGCCGGTGCCCATCGCCCTCACCACCGTCGCCTGTTTCTTCACGCCCGATGTCTCCGCAACCGCGCGTCTGGCACTGGCCTACGTGACCTACATCGTCTGGAGCATGGTCTATACCGTCAACGATGTGCCGCTGTGGGCGCTGTCGTCGGCCATGACCCGGGATTCCCAGGCGCGCACGCGCCTCATCGCTCTAGCGCGGATTCTGGCCACCGTCGGCATCATGGTGCCGGCCATCTTCGTCATTCCCATGGTCGAAGCGTTCGGGCAGGGCGATGACGAGCGCGGCTACCTGTATACGGCCGCCTCCTTCGCCGCTGGGGCAGCGCTGCTCATGCTGCTGGCCTTCTTCAATACCAAAGAGCGCGTGGTCCCGGACGGCACGGCTCCGACGCTGCGGGACAGTCTCAATGCGCTCCGGCAGAACCGCCCGCTCTTGATGATCATCGCCATGAATCTGGTCGGGGTGTTCGCCATGGCGGCGCAGGCCCTGTTCGTCTACTTCGTGACCTACAACCTGGGTGATCGCGCGCTGCTCCCCACGTTGATGCTCGCGACCGTGGCGGGCATCGTCTGCGGCATGCTGCCCGTGCCGTATCTGGTCGAGCACCTCGGCAAAAAGCAGGCCCTCGCGCTGATCACCCTCGGGCGCGCGCTGGTGAGTGTCGTCTACTACGCCCTGGGCTGGCAGAACGAGACCGCCGTCTACGTGATGACCTTCGCCAACGGGCTGTTCCTGGGCAACGTGGCCATCCTGACCACGGCGATGATCGCCGACACCATCGAGTACATGCAGTGGCGCACGGGCCAGCGCAATGAAGGGATCATCTTCTCCACGCAGACCTTCCTCGCCAAAATCACCACCGCCATCGGCGGCTTCCTCGGCGGCATCGCGCTGACCGCCGTCAACTACGTGCCGAATGCCGAGCAGTCGGCGCAGGCCCTGGATGGCATCTTTCTGCTGATCACCCTGGTGCCCGGCCTGGGCGGGCTGCTGGCGCTCATCCCGCTCTATTTTTACGAGCTGAATGAAGCCCGGCATCAGCAGATCCTGAAGGAACTGGCGGCCCGCTAATCACCGGGAACTGTCAGGCAACTGACAGGCCACCTGGGGCAACAACGGCATTCTGCAGTCTCCCGGAACCGCAACGGAAGACGCTCCATGAAACTCGCTGACGAAATGATCGGAATCGCCTGCGGCATTGCCCTGGTGGCTGCGCTTCCCGCGGATCCCCACTTCACAGGCGGCGGCAACACCGTGGTCTCAACCGCCTTTGTCGCAGCGGTGACACCGACTTCCTTCGGCCGCCCGGCGACCATAGACATTACTGCGACAGAAGAGTCTGAGGAGCGCTTCGAGCTGCCGCGCATTTCTCGCGCCTGCCCCAGCCCCCGGGTCATGAAGTGCGGCAGCAAGACCCGATTTCGTACCCGGACGCTGTAGCCTCCCTGAACCGCCCCCGGCCAGCGCCCCGACCGCACGATGTGTAGACTGCAACGCCACGGGACGGCGGGAGTGCGGGGTGCGCACCATCATCTTTAAAAGCGCGGGCGGCGCCCTTGGCTAGCGGCTATCGCTACTACGTCCTCGGGATTTTGACGCTCACGTCCCTGCTGAGCATCGCCGATCGGCTGGTGATGTCGATCCTGATCGAAGACATCAAGGCCGAGTTCACCATGACCGACACGCAGATCGGTCTACTGGCCGGTCTCGCCTTCACCCTCTTCTACGCGTTCCTCGGCATCCCCATTGCGCGGTTAGCAGACCAGACCAACCGCAAGAACATCGTTGCCATCGCCCTCGCCGTCTGGAGCGCGATGACCGCCCTGTGTGGCGCCGCCACCGGCTTCATCAGCCTGTTTCTAGCCCGGCTCGGCGTGGGCGTGGGGGAGGCCGGAGGCTCACCGCCCAGCTACTCGCTCATCGCCGACTACTTTCGACCGAACGAGCGCGCCCGCGCCATGGGCATCTACATCACCGGCGCGGCCATGGGCACCGGCTCCGGGCTGATGCTCGGCGGCTACCTCGCGGACTGGCTCGGCTGGCGCATGACCTTCGTCGCCCTGGGCGTACCCGGCGTGATCCTCGGCCTGATTCTGTATCTGACCGTTCGCGAGCCCGAGCGCGGGCGGCTGGACGAGGGCGACCCCGCCGGTGCAGTGGCACCGGCGCTGCGAGCGACGCTCGCCGCGCTCGCCCGGAACCGGGTCTATCTGTGGGTCGGGCTGTCCTATGCCCTGCTGACCATGGTGGGCTATGCCATGGCGATCTGGACCGCGCCGATCATGCTGCGCAACTTCGATGTCTCGCGAGCAGACACGGGCTTCTATCTGGGCTGCGCGTTCTTCCTGGGCGGCATTCCCGGGCCGATCATCGGCGGCTACCTGACCGACTACCTGGTGCGCTTCGATGAGCGCTGGCGCGCCTGGATCCCCGCGATCTGCGTCGTGCTGTCGGTGCTGGCCTTCGCTGCGTGTCTCACAGCCAGCACCTTCGAGGCGTTTCTCGCGCTGTTCGTGGTGGCCTACACGTTCTTCATGTTGCCTCAGGCGCCGTCTATGGCGCTGCTCCAGTCGTCCGTGAGCGCTGGCAAGCGGGCCCTGGCGGTCGCCTTCATGTTGCTCGTCAACAACCTGCTCGGCCAGGCGCTGGGACCTTTCCTGATCGGCGCCATGAGCGATGCCATGGCGCCCAGCTACGCCGAGCGCTCCCTCAACTACGCGGTGCTGATTCTGTGCTCAGTGGCCGCGCTGGCGACCATGGTCGGCTATCTGCGCACGGCGGCGGCGATTCGCAGCAGCAGTATCGGCCCTGCGTCCGCGACCTGACGCGCTACTCCCAGCTGCCGCCTAACGCCAGGTTCAGATTGACCCACTCGACCAGCCGCTCGCGGCGGACCGTGACCAGCGCGCTGTCGGCTGAGAACGTGGTGGACTGGATCGTCAGCACGTCGAGCAGGTCCGTCTCGCCTTCGCGGTAGCGCAGCCGGGCCAGCCGCAACGCCTCGTTCGCCGCGGCGGCAGCGGTTTCCAGCGCCTCCTCACGGCGGGCCAGGACCCGATACTGATCCAGCCCGTTTTCGACTTCCTGGAAGGCGATGAGCGCGGTCTGCGCATAGCGTTCCAGTGCTTCGACGCGCACGGCGGATTGCTCATCGATCTGCCCGCGACGCAGGCCACCATCGAAGAGCGGTCCCAGCAGATTGCCCGCCAGCTGCCAGGCCGCGTTCTCAGAATCCAACAGCTCCGACAGCTGGGTCGATGCGCCGGACAGCGCTCCGGTGAGGCTGAGGGTGGGCAGACGCGACGCCCGCGCTGACTCCAACGATTTGAAACTGGCCTCGAGCGAACGCTCCGCTGACAGCAGATCGGGACGCCGCGTCAACAGAGTCGCGGGCAGC
>JBCDIK010000269.1:0-3845 GCA_038749065.1 Pseudomonadota bacterium
CCATGAGTCCGCTCAGAACCACCATGGCGATCAGCAGAGCATTGAAATAGGACAGGTGCATCACCCCGCACTCCGCTGTTGAGCCTGCTGCCAGATGCCGGTGACCGCCGTCTTGCGAACGTAGGCTTCGAAGTCTCGTGCCGGGCGCCCCAGTGCTTCGCGTACCCCCTGTGCGGTGTGGGCGTTGCGGCCGTCGAAGAGCGCACCGAACAGCTCTCTCAGCAACTCGATGAACGTCGCTGGCAGCTGCTGCTGCGCCATGTGGGCAAGATAGTCTTCCAGCGGGAGTTCTTTGAGCGTCACGGCGCTGCCGCTATATCGCTGGATCAGTTGGATCACCTCCTCGAACGACAGCAGCTGTGGTCCTGTCAGCTCAAACAACCGGTTGCGCAGGCCGGGCTCCAGGAGTGTGGCAACGGCGACTTCGGCAATGTCATCGATATCGATGAAGGGCTCGGCTGCAGTGCCAGTGGGCACCACGAACATCCCTGATTGCACGGCATCGAGCATGAAGCTTTCACTGAAGTTCTGAGCGAACCAGCTCGCCTGCAGAATGTTCCAGGCCAGGCCGCTGTCCCGCAGTGCTTGTTCAGCGCGTTGCGCGCCGGGCTCGCCGCGCCCGGACAGCAGGACCACCTGTGCAACCCCGGCGGCGGCGGCGAGCTCGCAGAAGCGCTCGATATGGCCCGCCGCCTGCGGCACGGACAGATCCGGGTGATAGGTCAGGTAGGCGCCGGTGATGCCCTCCAGGGCCCGGGCCCAGCCGGCCTCGTCGGCCCAGTCGAAGGCGGGCTCAG
Organism: Pseudomonadota bacterium; assembly: GCA_038749065.1. Taxonomy (GTDB): domain Bacteria; phylum Pseudomonadota; class Gammaproteobacteria; order Pseudomonadales; family Azotimanducaceae; genus CALHVX01. Next base: position 798 of record JBCDIK010000269.1, read on the forward strand.
TGGCACGGGATACGCCTCGGGTCGGGATGCCTGCGGCCTGCAGACGCGCCGCGACGCGGGATCCTGTCTTGCCCTTCGGGCCAACGATGAGAATGTGTGAATCAGCCATGATGGTCTGCGCTCCTTGTGATGCTGGGCGATGTCAGTGATCGCCACTGTGCGCCACTCCTTCTGGACACTGAATCACTGCAACGCCATGATTTATGATCGAACGTCCAGAACGACGGGATATGAGTGAAGCCAGGCTGACCACGCCGCGGGTCGAGACGGCGCTACCGCCCTCGGATGATCCGCTCGCTGACCCGTTGCGGTTGCTGCAGCTCACCGGCGTGCTGCACTGCCATGCAGAGCTTTCCGCGCCCTGGGGGTTGGACCTGCCGCGCATCGCCGATTGCATGGCCATTCATATCGTCAACCGCGGCGCGCTGTACCTGGATGTGGCGGGTCAGGAAAGTCGCCGGATCGAAGCTGGCAGCCTGGTGATGCTGCCGCACGGCACCGCGCACCAGCTGCGCAGTGCGCCCGATGCGTCGGTCACACCGCTGACCGAAGTGCCCGTCCAGCTGATCACCGATCGCTACGAGCGCATGTGCTTTGGCGGCGGTGGCGAGATGACGCAGGTCAGCTACTGCGGCGTACGTTTCGACCCACTGGGGGCAGCGCCCCTGCTGCAGGTGCTGCCGCTGGTGATCCAGGTGGATACGCTCACAGAGCAGGATGAGTGGTTGCGCGACACCACCCGCTTCATCGCCCGGGAGGCGGACGCGACCCGGCCCGGCAGCGAAGCGATCATCACGCGCCTGGCGGATATCGTGGTGGTCCAGTCCATTCGCGCCTGGCTGGCATCGGCCGACGGTCAGCATGGCTGGCTGGCGGCGCTGAAGGACCGTCTGATCGGTCGGGCGTTGACCGCGATCCACCGGGAGCCGGCGCGGGACTGGACCGTGGCAAGTCTGGCCCGGGAAGTTGGCATGTCGCGCTCTGCGCTCGCCGCGCGCTTTACCGAGCTGGTCGGTGAGTCGGTCAAGGCCTACATCACGGGCTGGCGGATGCAGCTGGCGCGGCAGGAGCTGTGCACGTCGCCGATCTCTCTCGCAGCGCTCGCGGAGAAGTATGGCTATCAATCCGAAGCGGCGTTCAGCCGGGCGTTCAAGCGCGTCTTCGCCGTGGCGCCGGGCCAGTATCGCCGTTCCGTGCGGGACCCGGCGGTTTCCTGAGCAGCGAGGGCGCTCGGGTTCGCCCCCAGCGTGCGGGCCGGGGCCCGCCGCCGTGATTTGACATTAATGTCTCATGTGATACATTTTTGTATCATGGCAGCCAAGCAACCAGGCACCCGGCAAGCGATCACTGAGGCGGGCTTTCGGCTGCTCAGTCGAAATCCCGGAGCGAATCTCGAGCAGATCGCCCTCGCAGCGGGTGTGACCCGAGCAACTCTGCACCGCTATTACCCGTCGCGCGCGAAGCTGATTGCGGCGCTCGCTCTGACAGCGATCCGGGAAATGGACGAGGCGGTCGAGCGCGCCAGCGCCGGTGCAACCACTGTGGCGCAGTCGCTGCGGGACAGTCTCTTTGCGCTCATCCCTTTAGGTGATCGGCACGGGTTTCTTGCGCACGAGGACATCCAGGCCGAACCCGAGGTTGAGGCCGCGTTTGAGCGCATGCGCGCGGAAATGCTGGACTGGATGGAGGCTGCGCAGACCGAGGGTCTCTTTGATCCCAGCCTGCCGGCCAGTTGGTGCGTTCGCAGCTTTGACTATCTGCTGTATGCGGCCTGGGAGAGCGTTCGTAGCGAAGAACTGACGGCGAAGCAGGCCGCGCAGATGGCGTGGCGGACACTGGCGCAGGGTCTGGGGGACACCTCGTGACCCCGTCAGAAGTGCAGGGGTTGGGCGATTGGCTCGACGGCGGTTTCCTGTTTGCCGGCGCAGCTGTGTTTGCGCTTGAAATCCTGCGCGGCGTCCAGGCGCGCACTCTATCCAGCCGCCTGTGGCTCGACATGCTGGCAAGCGTGTCGTCGCAGGTCCCGTACCTGCTCGTTGAGGCGTTGCTGCTCGGTGCTGTCTATCTCGGCTACATCGCCCTTGCCGAGACGGTGGTGTTCTGGACGCTGCCGCTCAGCGCCTGGACCGTTGCGGTTGCGGTGTTGGCCTGCGACTTCCTCTACTACTGGGAGCATCGACTCAGCCACGAGCTGCGACTGCTCTGGACACAACATGCGGTACACCATTCATCCCGCTTCATGAACGTGTCTGTCGCGGTGCGCTTCGGACCCTTCGAAGGCGTGGTATCAGCGGTCGTGCACCTGCCGTTGATTTTGCTGGGGTTTCCGCCGGTGGTGGTGTTCTTCGGCATTCTCGTCGTACTGGCGTACCAGACCTGGATTCACACGGAGACCATCGGGCGCCTGGGGTGGCTCGATCGGGTCTTCAATACCCCCTCCAATCATCGCGTGCACCACGGCTGTGATCCGAAGTATCTCGATCGCAACTACGGCGGCATCCTGATGGTCTGGGATCACCTGTTCGGCACCTATCAGGCGGAGGAAGAAACGCCGCGTTACGGTCTCAAGCGCGCCTTTAGCAGTGTTCACCCGCTGAAGGTCTGGTTTTCCGAGCTGCCCGGATTGCTGCGCGATCTGCGTGCCGTTCGTTCAACGCGCGATCTGGCTCGGGTGCTCTTCGCGCATCCGGCTCGAAGCGCGCCGGCCCCCGGCCCGGACCCCCTCGGGCTGCCGAGTGGCGGGCGATGAGCAATGCCAACCCTTTGCGCCTGTCCGGACTGCTCCGCCTGCATCCGTGGCGATTGCTTTTGACCGTCGTACTGCAGGTGTTGGAGGTGGTCATTCTGGCTCTGGTGCCCCTTGCCCTCGGAGCGGCGATCGATGCGCTGCTCGCAACGGTTGCGGTGACAGCCCTGCAGCTGCCCGCACTGCTCTTGGGTGCCCTGTTGATCATCAGCGTTGCGAGGCGAGCGTGGGACACTCGGGTGTTCGGTACCCTGCGCGTGGCGGCATCCGCGGCATTGATCGAACGTAGCGCAGGCAAGACG
>JBCDIK010000270.1:0-3835 GCA_038749065.1 Pseudomonadota bacterium
AGCAGCTTCTGCCACTGCCAGTGACGCAGGACGAGCCAGGTCTGCCACAGCCGGGCCAGGTCATAGCGCGGCTGGCAGGGCTCGATGAGGGCGCCGTGCTGGGCCAGCGCTGTCAGCGCACTTTCGCATCGTTCCAGAACGCCGGGTTCCATCGCGAGGTAGCCGTCGTAGCTCCCCAGCCATCCAACCCGCAGACCGTTCAAGGGGGCCGCCTTGAAGGCCTCTGCAGCTGGAAGTGGGTCCCGCAGGGAGAGCGGTGCCGAAGCATCTTCGCCCGCCTGCGTGTGCAGCAGACGGACCGTATCCGCCACAGTCCGTCCCATGGGGCCGGCGACCGCGAGCTGCTGGTAGAACAGGTCGCCGTCGCCGCCAGTGGGCACGCGCCCGAAGCTCGGCCGAAAGCCGATGACGTTGTTGAACGCCGCCGGGTTGCGCAGAGAGCCCATCATGTCGCTGCCATCCGCCACCGGCAGCAGCTGAGCGCCCAACGCGCTTGCCGCGCCACCGCTACTGCCGCCCGCGGTCCACGCGGGATTGCAGGCGCTCCCGGTCGCGCCGAACACCGGGTTGTAGGATTGCGAGCCCATGCCCCACTCGGGGGTGTTGGTCTTGCCGATGAAGATCGCACCCGCAGCACGCAGCCGGCGCACCATCAGGTCATCTTCTTTAGCGAGCTGGCCTGCGAAGATCGGTGAGCCATGGCTCGTCGGCAGGCCGGCGACGTTGGCGAGATCCTTCACCGCGTGGGGCATCCCGTGCATCCAGCCGCGGTAGTGTCCCTGGTCCAGTTCCCGATCCGCCACATCGGCCTCGGCGAGGAGCTCGGCATCGCCGCGCAGGCTGACGATGGCGTTGTAGACCGGATTGCGTTCGTGGATGCGTTGCAGGTACGCCTGCATGACTTCCCGGCAGCTGACCGCTCTTGCGCGAATCGCGGTGGAGAGCCGCGAGGCCGTCAGCGCAGTGAGGTCAGCGGGAAGCGCCTCGGTCGGGACCATGAAGCTAGCGCGCGCGCCCGAAGATGTTGAACAGCGCATTGAGCGCGACCGCCGAGACGCCGGCCAGGGTGATGGCATTGCCCAGAGCGATCTTCACGTTATCGCCAAAACCGTCGAAGAACAGCGGATTGGCGATGACCAGCAGCGACAGCCCCAGGCTGACGCTGACCACGACCAGGTTGCGATTGTCCTCCAGATCCACCTGCCGCAGCGTGTGCATGCCAGTGACGGCGATGCTGCCGAACATCGCCAGGGCACAGCCGCCCAGCACCGGCGCGGGAATGATCGAGACCACCGCACCCAGCTTTGGAAACAGCCCCAGAGCGATCATGAACAGCGCCGCGATCGCCACCACGTAGCGACTGCGCACACCGGAGATTCGTAGTACGCCGGTATTCTGCGAGAAGGTGGTGAACGCAAAGGAATTCATGATGCCGCCGAGGGCCGTGCCAAGTCCCTCGGCCCGAATACCGGCGGCGATGTCCGCGGGTTTGACCGGCTTGCGGCAGACCTCGCCAATGGCCAGATAGTCGCCGGTGGATTCGATCATGGTGACCAGCATAACCAGCAGCATGGCGATGCAGGCGGGCAGGGGAAAGGTCGGCGCGCCGAAGGCGAAGGGGGTGACCCAGGTGAACCAGGGCGTTGCCGCCACTGCGTCGAGGCTGACTTTGCCCAGAAGTGCAGCGATCCCGGTGCCGAGCATGAGGCCGATCAGAATGGCGGAGCGGGCAAGCAACCCGCGACCGAAGCGCATCACGGCCACGACGATGGCGAGCGATGCAAAGCCCAGCGCCATGTCCGCCGGTGCGACGCGATGCGCGCCGGGGGCGGTGCTGCCACTCATCCACATGATGGCCACGGGCAGCAGGGATATGCCGATGGCGGTGATCACGGTGCCGGTCACGACCGGTGGAAACAGGGCAAGGATCCGGCTCCAGAGCCCGGCTGCCAGCAGCGCGGCGACACCGGCGACGATGGTGGCACCGAACACCGCGTTCAGGCCGTAGGCGGAACCGATCAGGATGAGCGCCGGCACGGCGGCGATGGTGGTGCCCTGAACCACCGGCAGGCGGATGCCAATGTGCGGGCCGAGCCCGAGACACTGGATGAGTGTGCACAGGCCCGAGGTGACGAGCGCCGCGCTGATCAGCTGCGTGAGCGTGGCCGGCGGCAGATCCAGCGCGGCGGCCAGGATCAGCGGCGTCACCACGAGAGAGGCATAGGCGGACAGCAGATGCTGAATCGCCAGCGCGCTCGTAGGGCCGGCCGGCAGGCGTTCGTCCACCGGGCTGACGGCGGCAAGGTCCGGGGCTTCGGGGCTCGCAGCTTCGCTCATCAGTCGCCGTCCACAGGGCTGACCGCCCCCTCGTCATGTTCCGCCAGCCAGGCCGCCCGGCGGGCGAACAGGTCCGGCACCCGGGCCTGAGCCTGCGCACGCAGTTCGCCCAGGTCAGCGGAGAGGAGTGTGCCATCGCGCACCCGCTCGACGCCGTTGCAGACCACCCGGTCGACGTCCCCGCCCTGCACGGCGTAGACCAGGTTGTGATGCAGGTTCAGCCACTCGCCGGTCAGGAGCGGTGTCATGCGTGGCGTGTCCGTCCGCACGGCGATGAAGTCGGCTTTCTTGCCGGGCTCCAGGCTGCCAATCTGCTGCGCAAGGCCCAACGCGCGAGCGCCTTCAATGGTCGCCATGCGCAGGGTCTGCCAGGCATCGGCTGCCGTGGCATCGTCGTCGCGCAGCTTGCCGAGCAGGCTTGCGAACTTCATCTCCTCGAATAGGTCGAGGTTGTTGTTCTCTTTCTCACCGTCGCTGCCGAGACCCACCGCCACGCCGGCGTCGAGCATGCGCGAGACCGGCGCCATGCCGCTCACGAGCTTCATGTTGCTGGTGGGATTGTGGGCAACGCCGACGCCTTTGCTCGCCATCAGCTCGATCTCGCTGTCGGAAAGCCACACGCAGTGCGCAAAGAGCGCCTGCGGCACATCGAGGAAGCCGAAGCGCTCCATGGCATGCACCGGTCGCAGGCCAAAGCGGGTGTTCAGCTCCCGCACCTCCGCCTGGGACTCACCGACGTGCGTGTGCAGGCCGACCTGATGGCGCTGCGCCATCTCCACCGCACGCGTCCAGGCCGCTTCCGTGAAGTAGAACAGATGCTCCATGCCCACCCAGGGCATCAGGCGACCGTCGGCCGCGCCCTGCCAGCGCTCGATCAGCCGCTCATTGTCGTCGAGCGTATCGAAGTAGTCGTAGTCCGGGTGTTCACCGACATAGGGCACCAGTACCGCACGATTGCCCAGCTGCTCGGCGGCGCGCGCACTGCCGTCCAGATAGCGCCACATGTCGACGACCGTCGTCGTGCCTGACAGCAGCGCTTCGGCGTAGCACAGCCAGCTCGCGGTCTCCGCGTCTTCCGGCTGCAACACGCGGTGCATGGGATCGATGTACAGCCGTAGCCAGTCCCACAGCTTGAGGCCCTCGGCGGTACCGCGCAGCAGCCCGGAGTGCATGTGGGCATTGATCAGTCCGGGCATGAGCAGGCGATCGGGGAGATCGACCCGCGAGGCCTCCGGGTACGCCGCGAGCAAGGCCGTTCGCGTGCCGACGTCAGCCAGCGAATCGCCCTCGACGAGCAGCGCGCCGTCTTCGATCAGCGGCTCGGTGCGGTTCATGGTCAGCAGGTAGGGGGCGGTGTAAAGCTGCAAGGTAGGGGCTCGCGGCGTCCGCTACTCGATGAACGCGATCGGTGGCGCCGGGTCGCTCGCCGGATTTGCCGTCAGCGCGCGGGCGTGATCGAGCAGTGCTTCCATATGAAAGTTGCGGCGCGGTCCCTGAG
>JBCDIK010000271.1:0-3764 GCA_038749065.1 Pseudomonadota bacterium
CATCGCCGCAGACCGCAACCGCAGCACCGCGCCCGGGGGGCCTGGTCGCCGCCTTTGCCACACCGGTGCTGAGCGCGCTGTGGCAGGATCTGCTGCCCTGGAACGACGCGCTCGCAACACACATCCAGCAGCTTGCCGCCGAGGATGCGGGCGTGACCCGCAGCAACGTCGGGGGCTGGCACTCCGGGCTGAATTTCTTTGCCGACCCAGCCCCCGCTGTACAGGCACTGAGCGAGCGCATTTGCGCGCAGATCACCGCGTTGCGCCAGGCAACCGCGGGGGCCACCGGTCCGGGCAGCGCCCCGCCCGCCCTTACCGGCTGGGCCAACCGCATCGAATACGGCGACTACCACAGCATTCACTGCCACCCAGACGCGCAGTGGTCGGGGGTGTACTACGTCACCGGCAATGACAGCGCCGGGCCTGAGCACCCCTTCAGCGGCAAGCTGGAACTGCTCGACCCACGGCAGGGGGGCGCCACCACGCAAGACGATCGCACCAATCTCTACGGCCGGTTTCTGATCGATCCGCAGCCGGGACAGGTGGTGATCTTTCCTGGCTGGCTGCAGCACCAGGTGCACCCCTACTTCGGGCAGGGGGCGCGGCTGACCGTCGCCTTCAACGTTCGCTAGGGCGCGCCAGGGTGAACGTGCGATCGGCCCTAAGCACCTTACGGGCGACCAGGCCCGAAGCGAATGCGGTACCCCAGGCTGTCGAGCTCATCGGGAATGGCGTTGAACGCCAGGGTGATGCGCTGCGCGCCCTCGTTGGGGGGAACGCCGTGCATGAGATAGCTCGGATACAGCACCAGGTCCCCAGCGCTGACATCGTCCAGGAAGAACGTGTCGCTGCTGAAGTGTCCAGCCGGGATATCGTTGCGGAAGATAAACTCCCCGCCACCGCTGTTGCGCCGGAACATGGTGTGCGACGCGTCCGCAGGCTGCTGCAGATACAGGATCCCGGACGCAAAGCTGTTCGCATGGGTATGGAGGAACTGACTGCCCCCGGTTTCCAGCACGTTGAGCCACAGCTCTTTCACATACCAGGGCTGCTCTTTCGCGAACAGCAACGCGCCGAAGCGCACCAGGTGCGGCTGCAGCGCCGGCAGCAGCGACTCGAAGACGGCGTCCGTGCGCGGATCGACCAACTCCGTGTGGCTGAGCTCATCGCTGCCGCTGTTACCCTGCGCTCGCCCGGCCAGCGCCCGCTCTACGAGCACGCGCTGCAGGGCAGCGTCGGCAAAGCCATCGACGCGCAGCAGCGGTGTCGGAAACAATCCAATCAAGCGACTCATCGTTACAGCCTTGGCGAGATGGGTGACAATTACATGACGTCAGGGCAGCAGGATCGCCGCCGGGTAACCGGGGCTTCACAGTGCGCGCGTACGCTGCGACTTCGACGGACAGAGACGGGTACATGAGCTCAAGAACCGCCACACCGCTTGCCACGTTGCTCGCGATACTGTCCTGCAGCAGCCCCGCGACCGCGCACGAAGGGCACACGGATGCCATCGAAGAGGTGGTGGTTTACGGCCGCGCCGAGCAGCGCATCGGTCTGGTCAGCGCCGCGTCGGAAGGCGCCGTCGCGGCCCAGGACATTCGCCTGCCGCCGCTGCTGCGTACCGGCGAGCTGGTCGAAGCGGTGCCCGGCATGGTGGCAACGCAGCACGCCGGCACCGGCAAGGCCAATCAGTACTTTCTGCGCGGCTTCAATCTGGATCACGGCACGGACTTCTCCGCCTTCCTGGACGGCGTGCCCATCAACCAGCGCACCCATGGTCACGGCCAGGGCTATCTGGATCTGAACTTCCTGATCCCCGAGCTGGTGGCGCGCACGGAGTTCCAGAAGGGCCCCTATCGGGCCAACCGCGGTGACTTCTCCTCCGCGGGCAGCGCCAGCTTTCGCTACTACCAGGCGCTGCCGGAAAATCTGCTGAAGCTCACCTGGGGCGAGAACGACTACGGTCGCGCGCTGGCAGCCGGCAGCGGTCGCCTGGGCGATGGCAGCTGGGTCGCCGCGGCGGATGTCACCCGCGGCGAGGGGCCCTGGCTGCTCGATGAAGATCTCGAGCAGGATCGCTGGCATCTGGGTTATAGCCGATCGCTCGGGGACTTCAACGCGCGGGTCGCTACCAACGGCTATCGCAGCAGCTGGACCTCGACGGACCAGATCCCCGAGCGCGCCGTGGCCGACGGGCGCCTGGATCGGCGCGGCGCAGTGGACCCGACCCTGGGCGGGCGCGCATCGCGCTATGGCTTGAACGCGTCCCTTGAGAATGAGCGCTGGGAACTGCGCAGCTACCTGGTGCGGTCCCGACTCGACCTGTTCTCGAACTTCACCTACCTGCTGGAGGATCCGCTGCAGGGCGATCAGTTTCGCCAGCGCGATCAGCGGCTGACCTACGGCGCCAGTGCGCGGCGGCAGCAGCCCTTCACCCTGGGGAGAAACGCCGGCACGCTGACCCTGGGCGTCAGCGCGCGCCACGACGACATTGATGATCTACAGCTGACGCGCAGTGCAGCCCGCACACCCATTGCGCCGGTGCGCGATGACGCGGTCGAGGTGAGCAGCGTCAGCAGCTACGCGGATGCCGAGCTGCGCATCGGCGAGCGGCTACGCGTCCGACCCGGCCTGCGGTTCGACTATCAGCGCTACACCGTCGATGCGCGCAACCCGGCGAACGACGGCCGCGATTCGCAGACGCTGGTGAGTCCGAGCCTGAACCTCGCCTGGCGCGCGAGCGAGCGCCTCGAGTTCTACGGCAACTGGGGCCGCGGTCATCACAGCAACGATGTGCGCGGCGCGAGCATCCGCGTCGATCCGGTCAGCGGCGAGCCCGCCGAGCGCGTCGATCTGTTCGCCCGCTCCCGCGGTGCCGAGCTGGGGGTGCGGTTCGAGCCGAGCCCGGCCTTCAATGCCTCAGTCACCGCCTTTACGCTGGATCTGGAATCGGAGCTGGTGTTCATCGGCGACGGCGGCGCCACGGAACCGAACGGCGCCACGGAGCGCCTTGGCATGGAGCTGGCCGCGTTCTGGCAGCCCTTGCCCTGGCTCGCGATGAACCTGGACTACACGCACACCCGGGCGCGCTTTACCCGCGACGCCGAAGGCGGCGGTCGGCGAATTCCGGGCACCATCGCGAGCACGCTGTCCGCAGGGCTGTTTGGCAGCTGGGCCAACGGCCTCTCGAGCAGCCTGCGGCTGCGCATGCTGGGCCCGGCGCCGCTGACGGAAGACAACAGTGTGCGCAGCGATCGCTCGGTCATGGTCAATGCCGGAGTGTCCTACCGCACCGGCGCGGTGACCGTGGCGCTGGACTGCTTCAACCTGTTCGACAGCCGCGACGCGGACATCGCCTACTTCTACGCCTCACGCTTGCCCGGCGAGCCGTTGGAAGGCGTGGAGGACATCCACAGCCACCCGCTGCAGCCGCGCACGGTGCGCGGCTCGGTGACGTTTTCGTTCTAGCCCATCTTCATCTCGAAGAAGCACAGCTTGTTGCCGTCGGGGTCGCGCACGTAGGCACCGTAGAACACGGGCATACGCTCGCCGGGCTCGCCATCGTCCGTGGCTCCCAGCTCAATGGCCTTGGCGTAGAGCTTGTCCACAGTCGCCCGGTCGCCGGCGTCGATGGCGATCATATTGCCGTTGCCACAGTGCTGCGCTTCTTCGTTGTAAGGGATACAGATCGCCAGCATCGCGCCGGCGCCGGTCCCGTAGAACTTGATGCGGTCCATGCCCATGGTCTGCTTGCCGCCGATGAC
>JBCDIK010000272.1:0-3727 GCA_038749065.1 Pseudomonadota bacterium
ACGCCGGCGGCGGAGGCGGTGCGCAGGCAGGCGCCCAAGTTCCTCGGATCCATGATCCCATCGAGTACCAGCACCAGGGGCGCCGGGCCAAACTCTGCCCAGCGCGCTTCGAGCTCCGCTTCGGTCGCGAGCGCGAGCGCATGGCAGTCAGCCGCCACCCCCTGATGGCTGCCCTGGACGCGGCTGTCGAGCCAGCGTCGCTCGACCCGGTCAACGCGCACGCCGTGGGAGCTGGCCAGCGCCAGGATGTCGGCATTGCGGCCATCCGGCCGGCCTTTCTGCAGATACAGCACCCGCACCCGCTGCGGTTCCTGCTGCAGCTGTGCGAGCACCGAGTGGTGACCGAAGATCAGGCTCAACGCTGACCCCGTCCTCGGCCCCGGCCGCCCGAGCTGGATGCCTCCTCGCGTTCCGGCAGCTTGAGCTCCATGCGCCCGCGTGGCGGATTCACGCTGATGAGCCGGACCTTAAGTTCATCGCCCAGGCTGAACCGGCGCCCGGATCGCTCACCGACTAAAGACTGGCTCAGTGCCTCGTAGTGAAAATAGTCGCGACCCAGCTCGGAGATGTGCACAAGGCCCTGCACGTAGTATCCCGTCAGATCCACGAACAGCCCGAAGTCCGTCACCGCCGCGATGCGCCCGGCAATTACCTCACCCACAAACTGCCCCATGAACTCGCACTTGAGCCAGGCATCGACCCCCCAGCTGACCTGGTCTGCGCGCCGCTCTGTTGCGGAAATCTGCTCCCCGAGCCCGACCAGCTGATCCATGTCGTAACTGTGCGCCCCCCGAGGCGCCTGCTTGCGCCCCTCGGCTTCCCCCAGTACCGCTTTAAGCGCGCGGTGGACGATGAGATCCGCGTAGCGCCGGATGGGCGAGGTGAAGTGCATGTAGCGGCTCAGCGCGAGGCCGAAATGCCCCTTGTTGGCGGGCGTGTACACCGCCTGCGACAGGGCGCGCAGGACCTGGCTTTCCAGCAGCCAGCCGTCGTCCCGCTGAGCGATCTCCGTCAGCGCTGCCTGCACGACCTTGGCATTCAGCTCGCCGGCCGGCAGCCGCACTCCGGTGTGCGCCAGCGCCTGGCGCAGCTGCTCCGTTTTCTCCGCCGAAGGCGGCTCGTGTACCCGATACATACCGGGCAATCCGGCCTTCTCCAGCGTCACCGCCGCACAAACGTTCGCGGCGATCATGCACTCTTCAATCAAGCGATGAGCATCGTTGCGCTCAACAGGCACGATCTCGCTGACGCGATCCCCATCGAGCACAACGTTGGCCTCGCGCCCGCTGAAATCGAGCCCACCGCGGGCTTCCCGCGCCGAGCGCAGCGCATCGTAGAGCGCGTGCAGCGTTCGCAGAGATGTCAGCACAGGCTCGGGCTGCTCAAGCTCCGCCCCCGCCAGGAAGCCACCCACCTGCTCGTAGGTCAGCCGCGCGTGGGACTCGATGACGGCGTTACTGAAGCGATGACTGCTGACCTTGCCCGCAGCGCTGATCCGCATATCGCAGACCATGGCCAGCCGGCGCTCCTTCGGCCGTAGCGAGCAGAGCCCGTTCGAGAGCGCTTCCGGCAGCATGGGGATCACACGATCGGGCAAATAAACAGAGTTGCCCCGGAGCTGCGCTTCGGCATCGAGCAGGCTGCCCGGCGCCACGTAGTGCGCGACGTCGGCGATGGCGACGATGAGGCGCCAGCCGCGCCCGGCGCGCTCCGCATAGACCGCGTCATCAAAGTCTTTCGCGGTGATGCCATCGATCGTGACGAGTGGCAGTGCTCGCAGATCCTCCCGCCCTCTGTAGCTGCCCGATGCCACCCGCTCCGGCAGCTTCTCCACCACCGCGCTCATGCCTTCGGGCCACACGCGCGGCACTTCGTAGCTTTCCAGCAACGTCTCTGCCGCCTGGGCCGCGCCGCCACCGCGGGCCACCCGCGCAACGAGCTGCCCCTTGAGCCCGTGGCGATCCGAGCCCGTGACCCGCACGCTAACAGTATCGCCGTGCTCGTAAGCACGACTCCTGACCGGTCCCAGGTAGATGCGCTCGCCGGCCTGTTCGCCTGTGCTCTCGACGTAGGGATAGCGGGTCTCGAGGACCAGAATGCCCAGGCGCACGGCCTGGGCGAGAGCATCAGCCGCGACAGAGCCCTTGGAAGGTCCTGCTGACGCCGCATCGTCAGCGCCGAGGTCATCCGCCCCGGAACCGGCGACAAACTGGTAGCGGCCCTGCCCGACCTTGCTCAGCTCTCCGGTGCGGACCAGGCCCTTAATCACCTGCAGAAGGACCCGACGCCGATCCCCGTGCTCAGCGCGCAGGGCTTTCTGCAGCGCAATCAGTGTCATGGGCTCGGTGCCCATCGCCGCCCGGCAGGCCGCGGCATTGATGCGGTCTGCTGGGTCACCGGAGCGGGCGCTGGGGGCGCCCGAGCCACGCTGGCGACGGCTGCGGGTGGGAGGCTTAGCCCCCGAACGTCTGGGCAAAGGCAGTTCCTTGAGTCCTTATAGAAGCCCCCGGGGCGCTGGATTGACAAGCGCTGGGGCCGGCAGTACATTGCGCGACCCGTTGCGGGGGTGCAAGCGCTGCACCGCTGCCCGCAGCGATCGAGACCTCATGCCGAGGTGGCGGAATTGGTAGACGCGCTGGCTTCAGGTGCCAGTGGGGGCAACCCCGTGGAGGTTCAAGTCCTCTTCTCGGCACCATCCTTCAGGGGTACTCGCGTCAGACTTGAACCCTCCTCGCTTCGCACTCTGTTTACCGATACGGCTGAAAGAACCCTTCATTGCCGATGGGTTGGTCGTGCTCATAGCGCCAGACGATCGAGACCACCTGCCACAGGGCCCGGAATTCGCCGATGGCGCGGAACTTTCGCGAGTCCGTGAGGACCGAATCTGACAACAGCACGGAAGGTGCGTGCGCAAGCGCGAGATCGGAAAATTGCAGATCCTCCAGCCCCTGCTCCGGGAAGCCGCCAAGCGACTCAAAGAACCCCCGGCGCACAAACATCGACTGATCGCCGTAGACCGCACCAGACACCCGGCAGCGCCAGTTGTGGAGTGCCGAGATCAGTCGCAGTTTCCAGTTAGGTGGCGTAAAGCGATGTCGAAACCCGCCCCACTGCACCTGGGGGTCCGCGAGTCGACGCTGGAGCTCCCGCAGATCGCTGCTGGCGAAGCGCGTATCGGCATGGTGAAAGAGCAACACATCACCGGTCGCCACCGCTGCGCCGCAATTCATCTGGCAACCCCGACCGGGGCTGCTGTGCCGCACTTCCCAGGGGGCATGCGGGCGCGCCGCGAGCCAGGACAGTGTGCCATCGGTGCTGCCGCCATCGACCACGATGATCTGTGAGACCTCGGGCATCGTCGTCAGCTGCGCCAGCGTTCGTGGCAGTGCCTGGCGCTCGTTCAAGACGGGCACCACGGCTGTAATGCTGGGCGCAGCGCCGGGCGTCATCGGCCGGGGCCGATCTGCCGAAGGAGTGCAGGATGGCATGGGTTCGCGGTCATGGGCGGTTCGACTGGTCGCGCAGCAGAAAGTTCGCAGGGCGCTGCTGGCTGCGGTGTTGCTTATGGGCTTGGGCACGGCCCTCACGTCCGCAGCCGCGTTAGCGGATGAAGCCGCGTTAGCGGATGAAGCCGCGATAGCGGATGCAGTCGCGTTTGCGGATGAAGCCGCGCCAGCAGGCGATGAAGCGGTCGCAACGTCTGGCACAGGCGTCACCGTCGACGCGG
>JBCDIK010000273.1:0-3696 GCA_038749065.1 Pseudomonadota bacterium
CATCGATCCCAAGCCCCCGCAATCCGATCTTCGGAGACCACCAGCGAGACCGCCTTCTTAAACCGTCGCTCCCTGCTGACCTCGATCGCTGGGCTGTCCCTTGCGGGTCTGGCCGGCTGCGAGCCGGCGGCGGCCACAGCGGCGCAAGCGTCAGCGGATGCAGCGGAAGCCGCGCCCGCAGCCTCGGCGCCCGGGGGCGTCTCGGCCGATGGCTATGCGACCTCGGAGCCGCTCACCCCCGAGAAGATCGTGACCAGCTACAACAACTTCTATGAGTTCGGGCTCGACAAGAGCGACCCGGCGCGCTACGCCGATGCACTGGTGACTGAGCCCTGGACGGTCCAGGTCAGCGGGCGCGCGGGCAAAACGGGCAAGTTCGATCTGGCTGAAGTGCTGCGCGGGCTACCGGTGGAGGATCGGGTTTATCGCTTTCGCTGCGTCGAAGCCTGGTCCATGGTGGTGCCCTGGCAGGGCGTTCCTCTGGCCGCGGTGCTCAAACAGTTCGAGCCCGACAGCAACGCGAAGTATGTGGAGTTCACCACCCTGGAGCGACCGTCGCAGATGCGCGGGCAGCGCTCGCTGTTCTCCAGCATCGACTGGCCCTACGTCGAAGGGCTGCGTCTCGATGAGGCGATGCATCCGCTGGCGCTGATGGTCACCGGCGTTTACGGCAAGCCGCTGCCCAATCAGAATGGCGCGCCCTGGCGGCTCATGGTCCCGTGGAAGTACGGCTTCAAGAGCGCCAAGTCCATCGTGAAGATCCGCTTTACCGCGCGGCGCCCGAAAAACACCTGGCAGCTGCTGGCGCCGAACGAGTACGGCTTTTACGCGAACGTGAATCCGTCCGTCTCTCATCCGCGCTGGAGTCAGGCGAGCGAGCGCCGCCTGCCGAGTACGTTGCTCAACCCGAACCGTATGCCGACTCTGGCCTTTAATGGCTACGGGCCTCAGGTCGCCGGGCTCTATGCCGGCATGGACCTGGCGCGCGAGTTTTAGGCGGCCGGGCGCTGACCATGTCCCGCGGACTGACCATTCAGCTGCTCACCTGCACGGTCCTGGCGCTGCCGGCGCTGTGGCTGGGGTGGCAGATCAGCCTCGAGTTGAGTGCGCCCGGTACCCGGTTCGGTGCGGACCCGGGCGAGGCGGTGACGGACTTTCTGGGCGAGTGGGCCATGCGCGTGCTGCTGCTGGCGCTGGCGGTGTCCCCGCTGCGGCGATTCACGGGCTGGCGGGCGCTGGCACCGCTGCGGCGCACGGTCGGGCTCTTTGCCTTCGGCTACGCCCTGGCGCACGTGCTCGCCTATGCGGGCTTTCTGAAAGGATTTGAGCTGTCAGCGATCTTTGGCGATCTGACCGAGCGCAGCTACATTATCGCCGGCGCGGTCGCGATTGCCGCGCTGGTGCCACTGGCCGTGACCTCGACCCGCGCCTGGCAACGACGTCTGCGTCAGCGCTGGCAGCAACTGCACCGGCTGGTCTTCGTCGCCATGGGGGCTGCGCTCGTGCACCTGCTGTGGCTGACCCGCGATGGCTACGGCGAGCCGCTGCTGTACCTGCTGATCTTTGCGCTCCTGTTGGCCGAGCGGGGCTGGCACGCGCGGCAGCGGTCCCGCGCTAGCGCGCCGTCGCGCTCCCGCGCGCAACCGCACTCGCCAGATCCGACAACAGCCCCGTCGTAGCCTGCCAGTCGATGCAGGCATCCGTGATGCTCTGCCCGTAGGTCAGTGATTCCGGAGGCCCGATCTTCTGGTTGCCGGCCTGCAGATTGCTCTCGATCATGACCCCCAGGATGCGTCGTTCGCCGGCGCCGAGCTGCTCGCAGATGTCCGCACCGACGATCAGCTGCCGCTCGTGATCTTTCTCGCTGTTGGCATGGCTCATGTCGATCATCACCCGCGGGTTCAGCCCGGCCTGTTCGAGCTTCGCACTCGCGGCGGCCACGCTTTCGCTGTCGTAGTTCGTGCGCCCGCCGCCGCCGCGCAGGATCACATGGCAATCGTCGTTGCCCGCCGTCGAGAAGATCGCGCTGCGGCCCTGCTTGGTAACCGACAGGAAGATGTGCGAATGGGCGGCGGACTTGACTGCGTCGACCGCCACCTGCACCTGCCCGTCGGTGCTGTTCTTGAAGCCGATGGGGCAGCTTAAGCCCGAGGTGAGCTGACGATGGACCTGGCTCTCGGTGGTGCGAGCGCCGATCGCGCCCCAGCTCACGAGATCACCCAGGTACTGCGGGGTGATCGGATCCAGGTACTCAGTCCCGCAGCCGAGCCCGAGCTCAGCGATGTCGCGCAGCAGCCCTCGCGCGGTGTGCAGACCGCCGTTGATGTCGAAGGAGCCGTTCAGATTCGGATCGTTGATCAGGCCTTTCCAGCCGATGGTGGTGCGCGGTTTCTCGAAGTAGACGCGCATAATGATGAGCAGCTGGTCCTGGTAGGCACTGGCCTGTTCGGCAAGGCGCTGCGCGTACTCCAGCGCGGCGTCCGGGTCATGGATGGAGCAGGGCCCGACGACGACCAGCAGCCGCGGGTCGCGCCCGTGAACGATCTCGGCGATGGCCTTGCGCGTGGCGAAGATGAGCTGGCTCGCTTCCGTGCTGACGGGCAGCGCGGCCAGCAGATCATCCGGCGGGATGACCTCCTCCATGCCGGTGATGCGCAGATCATCTGTTTGGTACTTCATCTTGATTCCAGCAGCGTGGCCCTGATGGGCGGGCCGTCAGCCGCTACAATGCCAGCACTGAACGAACGGTCCAAGACGAACGTGGTAGCCGCACCTTCGAAACACCGGCGCCAACTGCTGGCCGACATGGGCATTCCCCTGTGGGTCCGTCGTGCGCGCCTGGCCGTCGCGACCAAGGCACCGGCCCCCGAGCAGGCGCCTGGGTCCAGGCGCACAGCCTCTGCTCCGGCTGCGACCGCGTCCCCCACCGGGGCTCGCCGCGAGTCCCAACGCGCGCAGCGCGCGGCGGCTCTGGAATCGCTCCTTGAGGGCATGGACGATGGGCCCGCGCAGCCTGCGCAGGCCCGCACCGGGACACCGGCCTCAGGGCGCACTGCCGCGCCGTCCGCGCTTGCCGCGCTCGAGGCGCCGCTGCTGTTTTTCCAGGCGCTCCAGTGCACCTGGGTGAGCGGTGCGGCGTACCTGGGCCCGCCCAGCGTCGGGACCGGGCAGCGACGGTTTCTGTCCGACCTGCTCTGTGCCCTGGCCACCCCGGGCCAGACGCGTAAGGCGCAGCAGGTCGTGTTGCGACCCGAATCCCTGCCCGCGGACCTGGCTCCGGATGAGCGCGTGGCAGCGCTCCTGGGCTTTGTCAGCAAGCGCGTCGAGGCAGCACAGGCGACGATGGTCCTGCTGGCTGGAGAGCTGGCACCGGAGCTGATCACCCTGCTCGAACAGCAACCGTTCCTGGCGGCGTTGCCCGTTGCGCAGGTCCCACCGCTTGAACCGCTGCTCAATGATGGCAAAGGCAAACGCGCGCTGTGGCAGGCGCTGAATGCGCAGCGCCGGCGTGTGAGCGAGACAACCCCAGGGCGCGAATGAACGGCGAGCTTCAGCTGGGTGAGCAGGCAGCAGCGCCGGAAGCACTGACCTTCCGTCCCATGCTGCCGAGCGATATTGACCGCGTGGTGCAGGTCGAGCAGCGTTCCTACGCGTTCCCCTGGACGCAGGGCAATTTTCTCGATTGCCTGAACGCCG
>JBCDIK010000274.1:0-3682 GCA_038749065.1 Pseudomonadota bacterium
CAAGGAGATCCCGCACGAGTTCGTCGTTCTCAACCGCCGGCTCATGGGCCGGCTGAAAGCCGAGACCGGTGCCGCCCAGATGCCTGCAATCGAGTTGCCGGATGGTCGTTTCATGACCGACACGACCCCGATGATCGCCTGGCTGGAAGCACAGCACCCGGAGCCACCGGTGATTCCCGACGAGCCGCTCCTGCGCTTCCTCAGCTTCCTCATCGAGGACTACGCGGAAGAGTGGCTCTGGCGGCCGGCCATGCATTACCGCTGGAGCTACAAAGCCGACCGCGTGCACCTGGCGCGCAAGATCGTCGATGAGCTGATGGCCGATGAGCCCATGCCAGGTTTCGCCAAGCGCGCCTTCATCCGCCGTCGCCAGCTCGGGGAGTACGTCACCAAGGACGGCGTGACAGCGCAAACGCGCGCCCACGTCGAGTCGATCTACCTGAACACCCTGGACCGGCTGCAGGCGATCTTCACGGACCGGCCCTACCTGCTCGGCGAGCGACCAACGCTGGGGGATTTCGGTTTCTTCGCTTCAATGTTCCGGCACTTCTCGCAGGATCCAACGGCTTCCGATCTCATGCGCCTGCGGGCCCCGGCGGTCTTCGCCTGGCAGGCCCGCCTGTGGAACGCGCGTGCCAGCACCACCCGCGGTCCACTCTTGAGCGACGTTCCGCAGGACCTGCACCCTTTACTCGCCGACTTTGGCGCCGCCTACCTGCCCTACCTGAACGACAACGCCCGTGCCTGGCAGCAGGCGCTCGATCGATTCGATCCGGTCATCGAAGGGATCCCCTACCGGCAGGTGCCCGTGTCGCAGTACCGCGTCTGGTGCCTGGAGCAACTCCAACAGCGCGCGCGAGAAGTGCCGCCGGCGGATCAGTCGCGACTGGAGCAGCTGCTGGCGCCGAGCGGATGTTGGTCTGCCCTGTTCGAGCTGCCGGCGCCGCAATCAGGTTATGACGAAGGCCAAGAGGCGCCTTTTCGCGGGCGCAAGGTGCACTACCAGAACCGACGACGCTGACGCGCGCGCAACCGTCAACGCACCATTCCAGCTAGCGCAACTGCGGTAGCACCTGCTCCGCAATGTAACGCATACGGGCACTGCCGCTGGCGTGCGACTCCCCAGGAAACTGCGCCCAGAAATGGATGTCGCTGATCATCGGGTAACTATCGATCAGTGCCTTGAGCTTCGTGACCGCAAGGTCCGCATCCCACAGCTCATAGAGCCCGTTCTCGATCGCCGCGGCGGGCGTGTCGAACAGCGGCGTCTCATCCGGTGGGCCAAATGCGCCCCAGCGAATGTACTCATTGGTCTGATACAACACGTGCTCACCGACGCGGGCGGCTTCCGCCTCGGGATCTTCGGCGATAATCGCCCAGCAGCCGAGCACCGCATTGCCCTCGGTCAGGGCCTTGCCCTGCTTCTCGAGCGCCTGTGCGTAGAGATCGAGACCGATGCCGCCGGTGCACAGGAACCCGTCGCCAATGCGCGCCGCGCGCTCGATCGCCGGCTCCGCCATGCCGCCGAGCAGCAGTTGCGGCTTGATCACCGGCGTCGGGGTAATGCGCAGATCACCGACGGCAAACCGCTTGCCGGCAAAGCGGACCGGCTCACCGGTCCAGGCCCGGCGAATGATCTCGATGCCCTCTTCCATCATGGACGGGCGCTGGGAGAGCTTGCGGCCGAACTGATCAAACTCGAGCTGCCGATAGCCAATGCCGACGCCCAGATCGAATCGACCGCCGGTTGCGAGGGACAGGGTCGCCGCGTCTTCGGCCAACCGCACCGGGTCGTGCAGGGGCAGCAACATCAGATTGGTGCCGATGCGTAGTCGCTGCGTTTGCGCGCCAATGGCGCCGGCCAGCACCAGCGGTGACGGCGTGTAGCCGTCTTCGCAGAAGTGATGCTCCGTGAGCCAGATCGAATCAAAGCCGAGCGTTTCCGCATCGCGAATCTGCGCCAGCGTGTCGGCGTAAAAGGCATCAAAGGGGCGCTGCCAGGGCGCCGGGTTACGGAAGTCGTACCACAGACCGAAGTTCATGAGCATTCCCCCGCAAAGGCGAGCAGCGCCGCCAGGTAGTCTTCCCGCGCTTCGATAAAGGGGGCATGGCCAATATCCGGGAGCTCTACATTTCCGGCGCGTGGGTGCGTCTCCCCCACCCAGCGGCAGATGGCGGGCGCAACGAACCCGTCCGCGCTGCCGAAGATCGAGACGATCGGCAGATCGAGCCCGAGCAGGGTGTCCCGCTGATCACTGTGTGCCAGCTCCCCCAGCGTGGCGCCGGCCAGGGGCGAGGCCTGCAGGAACAGCTGGTAAAACCAGTTCTCGACGTTGGCGCCGACGTCCTTGACGCACACCACCTGCGACAGGCCCTGCAGAAAGTCGATCCGGTTCTCCGTGTAGGCCTGCACCGTGCCGGCCACATCCTCCGCCGTGCCCCCATGTGGAAAATCCGACTTCTGCGTATACACCGGTGTCGCGCCACCGGTCAGCACCAGCCCGGCGCAGCGTTCCTGCAGCAGCGCAGCCGCTTCCACCACCACCGCGCCGCCCAAAGACCAGCCGTTCAGGATCACCCGATCAAGGTCGAGGTGTGCGACAAGGCGGGCGACGTCGCCGGCGATCGCGCCGATGCTCATGTCATCAAAGGTCTTGTCGCTTAAGCCGCAGCCCCGGTGATCGAGTGCGACCACCCGCAGCCCGGCATCGCGCAGCGCGGGCAAGATGGGGTCCCAGCAGCGCGTGCTCATGCCCCAGCCGTGGACGAGGAGCATGGTGGGCCCGCTTGTTGTTGCCCCCCCAAAGTCCTCGAAGTACACCTGCCTGCCGCAGGGCGTTGTCAGTACGCTCACCGCTATCTCCCCTCCTGCCATGAAGTGTCCTGCGGGCGTGGGCCCGCTTCCGGGCCGCCCTGGCAGCGTCTCTCTCGAGCCGGGCGGCGCGGTTGAACATTATTCAAGTTCCGATCAGACTGAACCACAACCACATTCCGCGCACAACCACCAGCGCTGCATCGATGGTGCTTCAGGGAGACTCCGGGGGGAGACATGGTCAACGCCGCGAAAGCGCAGCCCGACTACGACGTCATCGCCATTGGCGCCGGCTTTGCCGGGCTGGCGGTGATTCACTTCATGCGCGAGGCCGGGCTGTCGGTCAAGGTCATCGACCGGGCGTCCGACATCGGCGGCACCTGGACCTGGAACCGCTACCCGGGCGCAGCCACCGATAGCGAGAGCTTCTACTACTGCCTCACCTTCTCGAAGGAGATCCTGCAGGAGTGGCGCTGGTCCGAGCGCTACGCCGGCTGGGAAGAGACCTTGCGCTACATGCACTTCGTCGCCGACAAGTGCGACATGTGGCCGCACATCCAGCTCAATACCGAGATCGTGCGCGCCGACTACGATGAGGACAGCGGGCGGTGGGCCCTGACCGACGGCGACGGCACTGTGCATCGCTGCAAGTACTTCGTCAGCGCCATGGGCATGATTTCGCAACCGATCATGCCTGACATCCAGGGCATCGATGATTTTCAAGGCCCCTGCTTCCATTCCTCGCGCTGGCCAAAGGAAGGCCTCGACTATGCCGGCAAGCGCATCGGCATCATCGGCTGTGGCGCGACCACCGTGCAGATGCTGCCAGAAGTGGCCAAGACCGCGGCCAGTGTCACGGTCTTTCAGCGC
>JBCDIK010000275.1:0-3668 GCA_038749065.1 Pseudomonadota bacterium
AAAATTCGTGGCAGTCAGGTGCACCTCGGTATCGATGCTCCGAAACGCGCTGAAGTTCATCGCAAGGAAGTCTGGCTGCGAATTCACGGCGAGCCCCAGGCCGTCACGCAGGCCAAGTAGGCGCGCTCCCTCCCTGACTGTACAAATATACAGATAGCTCTCATCATGCGGGCTGAGCCCGCGACCGATCAGACCGTTGCTCGCGGAACCCCGTCCGCCCGTTGCGGCACTGATTGGAGCACCACATGGACTGGCGCGCGCCGCAAACGCTGACCGCCGGCCGCGCACCGCCGCCCGACTACTACGCTGCGAACCTGCGACACCTGGTCGCGGCCATCAACGACCGCTTTCTGCCGCTGCTCGACTCGGACACCCGTCATTTCACACTGACGCTTGCAGAGCTGAGCACGGATGCTGCGCGGCTGCTGGCCCGCCTGCTGTCGCGCAAGGGCCCGGTGTTTCGGGAAGACCGGCTGTGCTACGACGAAGTCGCCGATCAGGCACGAGCACTTGCGGAGCTGAGCGAGACCGGCCTGATCCGGATCAACGGCCCGGAACGAGCCGATCTGCTGCTGGAGCAGGCGCTGCTCGGGGAACTGCGCTGCTGGTTCAATCTGCCACCGCGTGCACGCAAGCGCGATGTGTTGCCAACCTTACTCGGACGCCACAGCGACGCCCAGCTGCGAGCGCGCCTCGCAGGTCGGCTGCGCTGGCTGTCACTGTGCTGCCAGGGAGCGTTCGAGCGCTGCCAGTGGCTGTACTTCGGCGATCGATACCGGGATCTGAGCCTCTTCGTCACCGAAGATCTGGGCCTGCTGCGCTACCCGCGGTACCGCCTGTCGGCACCGGACTGGCTCACCGAGTCACCGGAGTCGCTGGCGCGGCATCTGCAGTTAAGGGCGTTGACCGCCTGCAGCCATCGGCTGACCGGAGTCGACGGCAGAAGCCGTGCGCTCGCTGCGGCTCTAGCAGCACGACTCAAGCCGCTGGCGTTGTCGCGAGAACAGTCCCAGGTCCGGGACCGGGCGCTGCTCCGCAGCGGCGCCTGTCTGGAGCGGGCGCAGGCGCCAGAACTGGCCCTGGCAGCCTACGCCGGTGCGTACTGCCACCCAGCCCGGGAACGGCAGGTCCGGCTCCTCTGGCGCCTGGGCCGACAAGACGCGGCCCGTACATTGCAATCGCGAATTAATGCCTCGCCCTGGTGTGCTGCTGAAGCCGATTTTGCGGCCCGTTTCCAGCGCCGTCGGCGCCCGTTGCCGCGTACGCGCAGCCTGACGCTGCTCGGCGCGACGCCGCCCCGCATCGAAGCCTTCGCCTGCGCCCTGCTGCAGCAGGACGGCAGCACTGCGCTACACCTCGAAAACCATCTGCCCCGGGGCCTGACAGGGTTGCTGTACTGGCCAATCATCTATGCAAGCTTGCCGGGGGCCTTCACGCGCCCCTATCAGAGCGCGCCCAACGATCTGCACTGGCCCGACTTTGCCCGTCATCGAAACAAGCAAATCCAACGCTTCGAACGATCACTGCAGCGCGGCCTCAATGGCGATCCGGACCGCCTGCGCCAACTCCTGTACAAGCGTCTCGAGCAGCATCAGGGCAGCGCCAACCCACTCGTGCACTGGGGGCTGTGGCAATCCTCGTTCATCGACCTGTTACTGCGGCATGTGCCAATCGATCGTCTGCTGGGGTTGGCTGCGTTCGTGATCCGCAATCTGGACGGATACCGGACCGGGTTTCCGGACCTGCTGGTCCTCGGTCCGCAGCCCGCGCGGTTCGAGCTGCTGGAAGTCAAGGGGCCCAACGATGCGCTGGCCGGGCATCAGCGACGCTGGCTGGCTGAACTCGAACGCCTGGGGTGGCCGGTGCAGGTCCTGAAACTGAAAGCGCCTCCCGCGCACGCGCTTGGCACTCCAGCAGCGCTCAAGGCCGCGCCCGCACGCTCGGGCACGGGCGTAGGATGACTTGCCGGCCCCGGCGCATCGGTGTGCGGGCCTTCGTCGAGACCGTGGCCCGCAGCGGCGATCTGCGGCGCAGTCTCGGCACTCAGACCAGCCCAGAGGAGGGCATTGCAGCGCAGCAGGCCCTGGTGGCGCGCGAAGCCCCCGGCTACGAAGCAGAGGTCGCGCTCGCGCGCACCTTTACCGCGGCCGGGGTGCAATTCACGCTGCGGGGCCGCGCCGACGGGCTCCGGCGCACGCCCTCGCGATGGATCGTCGACGAGATCAAGACCAGTCGTACGGACCCACTGCGCCTGCACCAGGAAGACGGCGCGCTGCACTGGGCACAACTGGAGTGCTATGCCGCGCTCCTGGCGCTCACGGCGCCACAGATGGATCGCTGGGAACTGCGCCTGCGCTATCTGTCCCCCGAGCACGAAACCGAGTACCAACAGACCCGGGGTTGGTCACGGGCGGAACTTCTGCAGGCGCTGCTCACGCGGCTGCAGACGTTCGGAGCGCTCTGGGCGCGCGAGTTGAAGCGCCGGGCCCAGCGCAATGAGCGGCTGGCGGCGCTGGCGTTCCCGTTGCCGGCGTTTCGGCCCAACCAGCGCGCCCTGCCGCACGGGTCTGGCAGGCCGCCTGCAATGGGGACTCGCTGCTGCTCGAGGCGAGCACCGGGCTCGGGAAAACGCTTGGGGTGCTGTACCCGACCCTGCGAGCCATCGCTGCGGCACCTTTCGAGCAGGTGCTGTATCTCACCGCGCGAACGTCCGGCGGGATCGCGGCGGAGCGGGCTGCACGGCAGCTCGAGAGCCGCAGCCCACCGATTCGCTGGCTGCGGCTGCAGTCGCGGGCGCAGGGCTGCGGCGCGGCCGTGCCGAAGTGCGTGGAGGGCGATTGTCCCCGGGCCCGGGGGTACTACGACCGTCTGCCTGCGGCGCTGGCCGCCGTGCCCGAGTTCGCGGCCCTCGATGCGCAGGCAATCCGGGCGCTCGCGGACCGGTTTGCCCTGTGTCCTTTCGAGCTCAGCCTGGATCTCGCGCCCTGGGTGGATCTGATCATTGGCGACTACAACTACGTCTTCGATCCGGAAGTGCGACTGAAGCGCCTGGCGGATGGTCGCGAGCGGTTCCTGCTGATCGATGAGGCCCATCAGCTCAGCCCCCGAGCCATCGACAGCCTCTCGGCGACCTTGGATCTCGCGGCGCTGGGAGAACAGTGTGCACGTCTGCCGGACAGCGCGCTGCGCCGTGCATTGGCGCAGATTCGCGCGGTCCCGGTCCCCAGCGGAAGCGGGCCCCTCCCAGCGCAGACGCTCGAACAGCTCGAGCGGCGCATTGATGTCCTGTTCCAGACTCTGGCGCCCATGAATTGGCAGGAGGAGCTCGACGAAGCACAGCGGCAGCTGCTGTGGGACCTTGCCCACTGGCGCCGACGCAGCGAGCTGCGCGAGACGCTGCCCTATGTCGCGCTGCAGGCGGAAGACGCCGCGTGCCTGCAGCTGCGCTGCCTCGACGCGGGGACGTACCTCGCGGAGCAGTTGGGCAGATATCACGGCAACGTACGCTTCAGCGGGACGCTCACGCCGCACGAGCTGACGGCGCAGCTACACGGCCAGCACGACGCGCCCGCCGCACACATCGGCAGCCCCGTCGCCGCCACCCAGCTCGCGGTCACCATCGTCACCGATGTTCCGACCTACCTGCGTCAGCGTGAGCGCTCGCTGCC
>JBCDIK010000276.1:0-3623 GCA_038749065.1 Pseudomonadota bacterium
CGCAGCGGCCCGGATTCGTGCAGAGGAACAGCGCAACGCCCGCTGTCGCGACCGGGTGTCCCTGGAACTGGGTCAGGCTCACGCCGAGATCACCCGCTGGGAGACCCGGGCGATCGAGTTGCCGGAATCGCGCCGGGCAGACGCGCTCGAATGTGTCGCTCGAGCTGAGTACGAAACGGCGCGGGCGGAGCAGCTCAGCGCCAGCCTCGCACGCTACCAGGAGCAGGCTACGCTGCTGGGGGATGCCGTGCGGGAGGCAGAAGGACGCCTGACCGAGCTGCGCAGCCGGCGCACGGAACTCAGCGTCCGGGCTCGGCAGGCACAGCTGGCGAGTCTGGGCCGGTCCTCGACCGCTTGCGAACAAGCCGACGCACGGGTCGCCTGCGGCGTGTTCGCGCGCTGGGAGGAGTCGGTCATGGCCGATGAGTATCGCAGTGGCGCCTTTGTACCCGTGGTAGAGGGTCAGGGCGTTGATGATTTCTCCAGGGGGTTCGAATCACAGGAACGCGCCGATGCCCGGGCGGAGCGGCTGGCGGCGTTGCGGGCGCAAGCACCGCGCTCCTCTGGCACGGAGGACGATAGGTGAACACCGTGGCACAGGACCGGCAGGTTTCCGGGAGGACTGCAGCCACTGGGCTGTCGGGCTGGCTGCGACTCGGTGGTCTGCTCGCCATGCTGGCCGCGGTCGCAAGCTTTCTGCTGCAGGGCGTCGAGCATGAGCTGGCTGCGCTCCGTGACTGGTTCGGCATCGGCGCGTTGCTCGCCTGTGTCGGTGGCGGCTGGGTCTGCCACCGGTTGCTGGCGGATCGCTATGGCGTCCGGCTGCTCTTTGCCCTGGCCCTGCTGATCGTGCCCGCGCAGTTCGCGCATCTGGGTAGCCTGCTGGTGGACCTGTACCAGACGGTGCCCGGTGATGCGCTGGCCCTCGCTGGATTGCCCTCTGCAGGCAGCTGGGGGGGGCAGCTACTGTGCAGCCTCCTGTTGGGTGCCCTGGTGGCACATGCGGGCTTCCGCGTGTTGGCACCGGCTCGACCGCGCAGTGTGCTGTACGGGTGGTTGCTGCTGAATGTGTTGTTGCTGATTCCGCTCCGAGAGGGGCTCGGAGGCTGGCTGGTGCCACTCATGGCGCTCGCTGTCACCGCGTTCGCGGGCACAGCGGCAGCCCCAGGTGCCACTGCGCCGGCGGCGATGCTGGAGCGGGTTGGCCTTCGTGTTGCACTTGTGCTGCCGGCGCTGATCGCGA
Organism: Pseudomonadota bacterium; assembly: GCA_038749065.1. Lineage (GTDB taxonomy): Bacteria > Pseudomonadota > Gammaproteobacteria > Pseudomonadales > Azotimanducaceae > CALHVX01. The sequence continues at coordinate 1,244 of JBCDIK010000276.1, forward strand.
GCCTGCGGGCCGTGTTGTTTCAGGACCCCGCCGGCGCGATCCCGATGCTGCTTGCGTTCTGCGGTTTCGCGGCGTTGCTGGTGTCACGCTGGCCCGGTACGGCGCGGCCACTCGCCGCTGCGACCGCCGCCACCGGCTCCGCGTTCCTGTCCCTGTCGTGGTTGAGTCTGAACCTGCTGCAGTGGGTGACCGGAACGGTGCTCGCCGGGCTGCCTGAAACGGTTCAGGCGCTCGTTGCCCTGCTGCCGCTGTTGCTGCTGACACACTGGCAGTCCCAGCCTGAGATGCCCGGCGCGGGCGCAACGCGCCTGCTGTATGCACTGAAGGCTGGTCTGCTGGCTGCGGCGCTGCTGGGGCAGACGTCACTGTCCGCGGCGCTTGCGCTGCTGCTGATCGGCGTCACCCTGGGTCTCGCGGACCTGTGGCAGGGTGCCGGTCGAAGGCCGCTGGTGGGCGCTCTGATGGCGCTCGCTGGCCTTGCCCAGACGCTGTGGCTGGCGCTCGCCGGTTACGAGGCCGCAGGCTGGCTACTGCTCGGTGCGGTCGGTCTGTCGCTGGTGCTCGGCGCTGGTGCGCTGGAGCGAATCGGCTCGGCTGTTAAGCCGTCTGGGCAAACAGCTCCCGGTTGGCCCGCCGCAGGAACAGCAGACCAATCCCTGCGTTGAACAGCAGGAAGAAGTTGTGTTGCACGAGACCGAATACGGTCATCTCAGCGGCGTAGTCGGGGAACAGTGTCGGCCACATGGCAACCGCAACGGCCCGGAACGGGCCGGGGATCAGGGTGCCAAAGAAGATGACGGGCAGGAAGCCGAGCATGTCCGTGAACGGGATGTTCACGCCGAACAGCGCTGCGGCCTGGGCGTAGACCCAGACCGCGGCGAGCAGCGCCGGCGAGCGCATGAGCATGATGATCAGGTAGTAGTGCAGGGGCGCTTCGCGAAAGGACTTGAGCAGCGGCGTGTCGCGCAGGCTGAAACCGCGGAGCGCCTCGCTGCGAAACAGGGCCACCCAAAGCAGCAGGAAGACCCCAGCGCCCAGCGCGATCCAGGGAATGTTGTGGAACAGCGGCGGCAGCACGTCCCAGGCGATGAAGACGCCGATCGTGGCCCAGGCGAGCAGGTAGAAGAACTCGCAGAACATGATGAACAGCATACTGCTGCCCACCTGCCAGCCGGGGACCCCCTCACGCCGGTTCAGGTAGAGCGCCATGGCGCCCTTGCCGACCTGCTCGTTGAGGATGGAAATGATGTAGGAGCTGGCGCGGACTGGCAGCAGACTGCCGTAGGAGACGCGTGCGTTGAACCAGTTGACGACCCGCCAGAGGATGCCGGTATCGATAATCAGATAAAACACGGAGTAGGGGATCATCAGCGCCAGCCAGGCGATCCAGTTCACGCTGCTGAAGACCTCTGCCAGATAGCCGAGCACGGTCTGATCCGGCGGCGTCCGGCTCGCGATGCGATTGTACAGATAGGCAAAGCAGGCCACGGTGATGACCCAGGGCAACAGGCGCTGCCATAGGGGCGCGGGCGGCTTAGCGCCTGTCGGTGAATCGATGGTCGGTGCTGGATCTGCCGCTGGATCTGACATAGGGGCCCCCTTGATTGGGTGGAGGCTATCATGATCTCGCGCTGACGGGCGTCAGCGCCCGGGCCAGGGTGCAGTGCGCTAGAATGGAGCTCCAGCAGGAGGAATCACTATGGCAGCCAATCCGGATCTGGAATTCCCTGATGTCAAATCGCAGGTCAGCGCGGAAGAGTGGCAGGTCCGCCAGGACCTGGCCGGGCTCTATCGACTGATCGCCCACCATGGTTGGGACGATATGCTGTTCACGCACCTGTCGGCCCGGGTCCCCGGACCTGAGCATCACTTTCTGCTCAACCCTCTGGGGCTGATGTTCAACGAAGTCACGGCATCCAGCCTGGTCAAGGTCGATGCCGATGGCCAGAAGGTGCTCGACAGTCCCTACGACATCAATCCGGCCGGATTCACCATCCATTCTGCGGTGCACATGGCGCGGGAAGATGCGCACTGCGTGATGCATCTGCATACGGACGACGGCGTCGCGGTGTCTGCGCAGGAAGCCGGACTGCAGCCAATCACGCAGCACGCCATGCAGGTGGGCCAGATTGCCTATCACGAGTACGAGGGAGTGGCGCTTGATCTGGACGAGCGTGAACGGCTGGTTCGCGATCTGGGCGAAGCTCAGTTCATGATCCTGCGCAATCACGGCACGCTGACCGTCGGCCGGACCTGCGCTGACGCCTACATGGCCATGTACTACCTGGAGCGTGCCTGCACCATGCAGATCCGGGCGCTGGCCGGCGGCACGGCGATCGCCCAGCCGCCGCAAGGCAGCGCCGAGAAGGCGGCCGCCCAG
>JBCDIK010000277.1:0-3622 GCA_038749065.1 Pseudomonadota bacterium
CGCACAGGCAGCCGCCCTCAATCCCCTCATTCGCCATGGCCCATCCCCTGTGTCGCCCCTGCTGCGAAGCCTCCAGTCTATCGGAAGCCTGTCCGCGGTCCTACAATGCGCCGCTGCCCATGCTGGAAGAAACAATCGCTCACTGGCTGAAGGCGGGTCAGCGCGCGGCATCAGACTGAATTTGACAGGGGGAACGGTTATGGAGTTGGCGGATAAGGCGGTCGTGATTACTGGCGGCAGCGGCGGGATCGGCAAGGCGATGGCGCGCGCTTTCCTCGCTCAGGGGGCAGCGGGCGTTCTGCTGGCAGATCTGGATGAGGGGGCGACCCTTGCTGCCGCTGCAGAGCTGGGCTGTGCCGGCCGGGCCTGCGATGTGACCGATGAGCAGGCGGTGCAGGCGCTGGTCGCCGATGCGCTGGAGCGGTTCGGACGCGTGGACCTGTTCTGCTCCAACGCCGGTGCCGGTGCCCAGGGCGTGCTGACCGATGCGCCGAACGAGAGTTGGCAACAGCAGTGGGAGCTGCACGTCATGGCGCACCTGTATGCCGCCCGCGCCGTGTTGCCCGGGATGCTCGAGCGCGGCTCCGGCTATCTGCTGAACACCGCATCAGCCGCCGGGCTGCTGGCGGCGATCGGCTCCGGCCCGTACACCGTCACCAAGGCTGCCGCGGTCAAGCTGGCGGAGTTTCTGGCCATTACGCACGGCGACGACGGTATCGGCGTCTCCGTGCTGTGTCCTCAGGGTGTGAACACGGCGATGGCACCGCGCAGCCTCGGCGATGGCCAGACCGATGGCATCATCGAGCCGGAGCAGCTGGCAGCGACGGTCGTTGAAGCGCTGCGGGAAGAGCGCTTTCACGTCTTGCCCCATCCTGAAGTGGGCGAGTACGTGCGGCGCAAGGGCGACGATGTCGACCGCTGGCTGCATGGCATGCGGCGCCTCCGGCGCAGCACGCTCGGAGACTAGGCGTGCCTCGCTCGTGAGCCAGATGGGCACGCCCGTCGTGTCCTTGCCGGCAACCTTCGAGGGGCTGCCGCGCGTCGAGCTGGCGACGCTGCCCACGCCGCTGATGCCTCTCGATCGGCTCAGCGAAGAGCTCGGCGGGCCGCGGATCTGGCTCAAGCGCGACGATCTCACCGGCTTCGCGCTCGGTGGCAATAAAGTCCGCAAGCTCGAGTATCTGCTGGCGGAGGCACAGGCGCTGGGCCAGAAAGCGGTGCTCACCTTCGGCGCCGTGCAGTCCAATCACGCGCGGCAGACGGCCGCGGCCTGCGCTCGGCTGGGCCTGGACTGCCATCTGCTGCTGACCCGACGCGTGCCCTGGGCCCATCCCGGCTACGAGCGTGGTGGCAACCGGCTACTCGATGAGTTGTATGGCGCAGCGGTCACCCTCGTTGACCTCGAGGACGCGTGGCCGGCCTACGATCGCCTCGTCACCGAGCTCGGCGGCGTGGGCGCGTTCTGCGAGATCCCTGCCGGAGGCTCCAGTGTGCTCGGCACCGCCGGCTATGTGCGCGCAGCGGCGGAGCTGGTGGCCGATTTCGCGGCGGCCGGTATCGCGCCCGCGCGCCTGTATCACGCGAGCGCCAGTGCCGGCACCCAGGCCGGTCTGAGTTATGGGCTGGCGGCGCTCGCCGCGCCCGTCACCGTCTGTGGCGTCAATGTCTACCACCCCAACTCCCTGCGCCTGCGGGAGCGCCTGCGGACGCTGCAGCGCGGCCAGATCGAGCGCTTCGGGCCGCTCCCGGCGCTGCCCGATTTCGAGATCGTCGGCGGCTACCTCGGTCCTGGCTACGGTTTGCCGACGCCTGCCGAGCGTGCTGCCATTGCCCTGTGCGCGCGGCTGGAGGGCGTCCTCTTCGATCCGGTCTACTCCGGTAAGGCGCTGCACGCTCTGCTCGATCACGTTGCGCTGGGTGTGTTTGAGGGCGAGTCCGATGTGGTCCTTCTGCATAGCGGCGGCACCGCCGCCTGGGCGGTGTACGATAACGATTGGGATTGAAGACACGAGGGGAGAACCACGCATGATTGATTTCGAGATTCCGGAGGACACCAAGGCCATTCGCGCCAAGGTCCGCGCCTTCGTCCATGAGCACTGCATTCCGGCCGAGGCCCAACTCGAGGACCGGCCCTATGAGGAGGTGCTGGCGGAGCTGCGCGGCAAGGCCCGGGCGCAGGGGCTGTGGTGCCCCTTTATCCCAGAGGCCTACGGCGGCATGGGGCTGCGGCCGCTCGCCAATGCGCTGGTACAGATGGAGCTGGGCGAAAGCTATCTCGGCGCACTCGCTCTGAATACGCAGGGCCCCGATGATGCGACCATGCTCACGCTGCTCGAGCACGGCACGGACTATCAGAAGGAAACCTTTCTGAAGCCGCTGCTCGCCGGCGAGAAGCGCATCTGCTACTCCATGACCGAGAAAGCCGCGGGTGCCGATGCCACCGGTATGCAGACCCGAGCGGAGCTCAAGGGCGATCACTGGGTGCTGAATGGCGAGAAGTGGTTTAGCTCTTCCGCGAGCGTCGCCGATATCGCTGTGGTGATGGCGATGACGGACCCGGACGCGCCGCGCCATGAGCGCTACAGCACCTTCATCGTCGAGCTGCCGAATCCCGGCTACGAGATCGTGCGCAACATCGAGACCATGTCGCCGCACACGGAGATCGGCGAGAAGCTTGGCGCTACGCACTCGGAGATCAGAATCGAGAACCTGGAAGTTCCCAGGGACAATCTGCTCGGCGGTCGCGGCAAGGGGTTTGCGATGGGCCAGCATCGACTGGCCTACGGCCGGTTACGGCACGGTATGCACAACGTCGCCATGGCCCAGCGGGCGCTGGATCTGGCAGCCAAACACGTGACCAGTCGCGAAACCTTCGGCAAGCGTCTGGCTGACCGCCAGGGCGTACAGTGGATGCTCGCCGACTGCGCCAGCGAGCTTTACATGGCACGCCTGATGCTGCTCCACATCGCCTACAAGGCGGAGCGGGGGATGGATCTACGTCAGGAGAACGGCATTGCGAAGGTGTTCCTGGCGCACATGGTGCACAAGGTCGTAGATACCGCACTGCAGCTGCACGGCGCGCTCGGCTACAGCACCGATACGCCGCTGGCACGCTGGTACACCAGTATTCGCAGCCAGCGTCTGGTCGATGGGCCCGATGAGGTGCACCGCTGGCGCGTGGGCCGCAACGTGATCAAGGCCTACGAGGCCGATGGCACGACTGCGGCTGCCTGCGGCGGTGAGTTGCTCTAGTTCGTCTTTCCGGGGCCTGCGCTGCGCTGAATACGCTCGATCGTTTGCCGGTCTTCGACAGCGCGCGCGTCCCACTCTTCCTTGGTGGCGCAGACTTTCCGGTGAAACTTGGAGCCGGTGGCCTGCGTCCGCTTACAGATCATTCTGCCGTCGTCCGAGGTCGCCGTTCGCTGGGTTTGCGATAGGTTGCTGGCCACTTCACGGGCCGTTTCTGCGGTCGGTTGATCGCTGGCAGAAGGCTCGGCATCCGTGGATGTGCAGGCACTCAGCAGCAGTGCCAATAGTGCGGTGGCGGCTGCTTTTTCAATCCGATGCTCAGACATGGCTTCGCTCTTTCAGAAGTAAAAGCAGACGCTAGCTTGATCAATGC
>JBCDIK010000278.1:0-3620 GCA_038749065.1 Pseudomonadota bacterium
AGCCACCGATCGCAGCTGCGCGTCCGCCAGGCGCCAGGTGGCCGTTGACCCGCCGCCCCCGTCCGCACCGGACAGCTGCTGCAAGGCCAGATCAAGCGCCCGACTGGACCCCGCTCGGGCATCACCAGGTTCACGCCAGGGACTCGCCGTGCTGATCGCGACCAGCGCATCGGCCGCGCTGGGCCGCGAGGGGGCGTCCGGGCCCGGTGATTGGCTCTCACGGAGCCACCGCTGCATGGCTGTACCTGCAAATACCAGATTCCAGAAAGCAGTCTCGCTGTCGCGGGCTTTGGCCGCGCGCAGTCGCTCAAGAAGCGCCCGGGTATCGACGTCCGCTTCGCCCAGGCCGGCCTGACAACGGGCTGCGACCGTCACCCAGCGGCGTTCATAGCGATAGCGTTCCGATGCGCTCATGACGCGCCCGAGGCTGCTGTTGCGATACCCCAGCAGATCGCCAATGTCGCAGCGATGCAGCTGCGCAAACTCGACCCAGTCGACCTTCGCCCCCGCAAAAGGCTGGCGCAGCTCGCGAATCGCAGGCAAGGGTACGGGGTTGTCGACGCGCAGCGTCGGTATCGGCTGCTCCAGGACCCGGGCAATGCGGCGTACATACTCGCTGGCAGGATCACTCGCCGATCCGCAGCTCCCAAGCAGCATTAACAGCAGGAGCAGCCCCGGTCGCTTAACCTTCAACGGCGTCGGCGTGGAGCCGCGGGGGGCTGTGCGAAAAACGCATCGAGCAGCGCGTCGGCATCGCCGCTGGCAGCGTGCTCCGCCTGCGGCTCGCCAGTGGTGACATCGGTCGCGCGCGAGGCTGCGCCCTCCGCGGGCTCCAGAGCACGGCGCGCCACGACCTGAACCTGCGCATCAACGGTGGACGTGACCAGCCGCAGCACGTCGTCCAATTGCTGCTGCGCGATCCCGCGATCCGAGTTCGCCGCGACAAAGTGCCAGCGCGCCTGCTGCAGGTGGGCCAGCGGCGCTTCGAACAGACACACGCCGGGGGCTCGACCGAAGCGATCACGCAATCCCCGCAGCCGGCCGCGCCGCTCTTTCAGGGAACGACACCCGGACAGATGGAAGTCCAGAATCAGCTCGATCGCGGGCACCTTAGATCTGGGCCAGCTCGTCGCGCGTCAGGGCGTAGAACAGGGTATCGAGACCGTGCCAACGCTTACGCTCCACAAAGTTCATCCCGAGCCGGCGCAGAACCCGCACCGACGCCTGATTCGGGGTATCAGTGGCCGCGGTGATCGACCTGCAGGCAGAGTGCTTGAAGCCATGCTGCAGCACGCAACGCGCGGCTTCCGTGACCAGGCCCTGTCCCCAGTAACGCGGGTACATGCCGTACAGCAACTCGAGCTCCCCGGGAGCTTCGAACTCGCGCAGGCCGCAGAAACCCGCGAGCGTCGTCGGCGCCTCGCTGAGGAAGATCGAGTACATGCCAACGCCGTGACTGTGCAGACACTGCTCGCTGGCCCGAATGATCTGTGCCACCTGTGCGCTGCTGACGAGTTCATCATCCCAGAGGTAACGGCGGACATCTGGGTCATGCCAGAGCGTTGTCAATCCTTCCTGATCCGCGGCACCGAAGGCCCGCAACCGCAGCCGCGCCGTGCGCAGCACACGGGGCGCGGACTCCCCTGCGACATCCGCGCCTTGAGGCTGCTCTGTGGTACGTTCGGTCGTCTGTTCCATCTTCCGAGGATCATCCGGGGGCTGGCGCCCGGTGGCGCCCTATGCGGCCGCTTTCGGACGTGTCAGTTTGCCATAGCGGTGCCCATAAGCGAACATCGCTCGGTTCAGCCGCAGTATGCCCCGCAGAGATCATCCATGAGCAACAACGCCGCTTCGGCCAGCAAAATCATCCCCTCGGCGACGGTCTTGCTCCTGCGCGATGGCGCCGAGGGACTGGAAGTCTTCATGGTCGTGCGCCATCACCAGATCGACTTCGCCTCCGGGGCACTGGTTTTTCCCGGCGGCAAGGCTGATCCGCAGGACTTCGATGATGCGCTGATCCCGTTTCTGAACGGCGCACCGGATGATGCGGCGCAGCGGGCGATCGTCGTCTCCGGCATCCGCGAGCTGTTTGAGGAGTCTGGCGTGCTGCTGGCGCGTGACCAGGGCAGCGACGCACTGGTGAGCGGCGAGCGCATCGCAGGTCTTGCACAGGACCGCGAACGTCTCAACGACGGCAGCCTGCCGCTCCTTGAGTGGCTGCAACGCGAGCAGCTGATCCTGGCCTGCGATCAGCTGGTGCACTTCGCTCACTGGATCACACCGGAGATGATGCCCAAGCGCTTCGACACACACTTCTATCTGGTGACCGCACCGGGTGATCAGCTCGCTGTGCACGATGGCTACGAGTCCGTGGACTCGGTGTGGATTCGCCCGCAGGACGCGCTGGCCGGTGCCGGCGACGGTCGCTACACAATTATATTCCCGACCCTGCGCAACCTCGAGAAGCTGGCTCGTCACGACAGCGTGCCCGCTGCTCTGCAGGCGAGCCGCAATGACTCGATTGTGACGGTCCTACCCTGGACCGAACGGCGCGACGACGGCAACTATCTGTGCATCCCCACGAACGCGGGCTACACCCTGTGCGAGGAAAAGATGCCCGAGCGCAGCCGCGGCTAGCCCGCGCGCGGCGCCTGCAGTTGCAACCCATACTGAAACAACCCAGCAAAGGAGCCATGCCATGGCAGAACCAGGACCCGCCGCTGAGACCGCCACCGACGACGAAGTTCAGTACAGCGTCAGCGACCATGTTGCCACCATCACGCTGAATCGCCCGGAGCGGCAGAACACGATCTCCCGCTCGATGCTCGACGCCATCACCGAGCACATGCTCGCCGCCGACGCCGATCGGGACGTGCGCGCGATCGTTCTCACCGGCACCGGCAAGTTCTTCTGCGCGGGCCTGGATCTGCGGGGCAGCGACATCAGCAGCGGCATGAGTGAAGGCAAGCGCGCGGTGCCCAATCTGGATCTGCGCAACACGCCACCAACGGTCATGTTCAACCTGGACACCCCAACCATCTGCGCTTTGAACGGATCCGCAGCAGGCTACGGCCTGGACATGGCGCTAGGCTGCGATATCCGCCTCATGGCCTCCGGTGCCAAGTTGGCCGCTGCCTTCACCGCGCGTGGCATCGTGCCGGAATCCGGGGGCACCTGGTTCCTGCCGCGACTGCTCGGCTGGTCGAAAGCTGCGGAACTGATCTTTACGGGGCGCACGCTGCAGGCGGCTGAGGCCCTTGAGCTGGGCCTGGTCTCCTACGTCGAGCCCGCAGAATCGCTGGGCGAGAAGACCCGCGCGCTGGCGGCTGAGATCGTGGCCAACGCGCCGCTGGCGGTACAGGCATCGAAGCGCATGATGCGCATGGGCATGAACGAGACGTTCGACGATCACGTCCACCACGTGTTCCTGCAGCTCATTCCGCTGATGCAGTCCGAAGATTTCCGGGAAGGCATGGCCTCCTTCATGGAACGACGCAAGGCCGAGTTCAAGGGCCGCTAGCCGTGGCGCAGCCAACGGGCGCAACGCTGATCGCCGCCCTGCTGATCGGTGCTGGCCTCACCGCGGGTGGCTACTTCATGGGTGAAGGCTGGGTGCGCGC
>JBCDIK010000279.1:0-3571 GCA_038749065.1 Pseudomonadota bacterium
ACGATCACCAGGTCGCCGGCGACGGCAGGGGGCGATGTGACCTGATATTCCCCGGGCCAACGCGTCTCCCCAACGCCCTCGCTCAGATCCACCTCGCCGTCGTTGCCGAATGTTGTGCAACGCGCGCCGGTATCGGTGCGGATCGCGATCAGTCGCGCGTCGTTGGTGGCCATGAAGGCCACGGAGGGGCAGGGTGCGCTCGCCTGCTGCCACGGCGTGACGGCCCGGCAGTTGAATTCATTGGCCGGGCGCGCGTCGCGATCAATCTGTGCATCGAAGCGCCATAGCTCCCCGCCAGTGAGAGGGTCGAGTGCCATCAGCTCGTTGAAGGGGGTGCACAGGAGCAGCCGGCCATCGGCGAGTACCGGTGTCGACTGGAACACAGTGCCGACCGCGCCCGTGCGGACCGTCCAGGCAAGCGTCAGATCCTGCACGTTGCTGCGGTTGATGTGGTCGAGGGGCGCGAAGTGGCGACCGCCAGCGCCGCCGTAGCTGGACCAGGCACTGGTCTCCCGAGGCTCGCCCCCGGGCGCGGCGAGCAGGCGATCGAAGTCCGGCTCGCCGCAGGCGCTCAGCAGCAGCATGGGCCAAAGCAGACGAATCTGTTTCATACTCCGCGTTATACAGCAAAGCAGAGCAGGTTCTAGCTATGGTCGTAGAGCGCGATCATCACGGCTTCGATGCGCCGGCGCCGCTGGGGCACCCCGGCCGGGCGGGGTTGCCCGATGGCCATCCAACCGGCCCGGAGCTCGGAGACCGGTTGCCGGATTTCACCCTGCCGGATGCGCAGGGCAATACCTTGACCTACCACTCGCATCGATCCGGTCGTAAATCGGTGGTGGTGTTCTATCGCTCTGCAGTCTGGTGACCGCCGTGCTGGACGCAGCTCGGTGAGCTGCGCGATGCCTATAGCAAGTTCGCGGACCAAGACGTTGCGGTCTATGCCATCAGCTACGACGATCAGGAAACGCTGTCGGAGTTTGCGGAGAAGCAGGACATCCCATACCCGTTGCTGTCTGACCTCGACTCCGGAGTCATCCGCGAGTTTGGCATTCTCAACGAGCAGGTTTCAGTCAGCGACGGGCTGCTCTACGGGATTCCCTACCCCGGCGTCTACGTCACGGATGAGGACGGCCGGGTGGTGGCGAAGTTCTTTCACGACTCCTACAAAAAGCGCGACAGCGCCGAGCTGTATCTGGATGCGGCCCTCGGCCGTCTGACGCTCGATACGGACAGCCCTCAGGCCCAGGGCGCTGACCCCGAGGTGCGCCTGACCGTTGCGGTGCACGGTGGCCGCGGCACGATTCGCCAGGGCGTGATTCGCAAGCTCGTCGTTCGCTTTGAGCTGCCCGAGGGCCTGCATATCTATGGTCCGCCGGTCCCGGAAGGCATGGTGGCAACGCACGTTCAGATCGAGGGTCCAGAAGGCTTCCGGGTCATGGCTCCGGAGCTGCCGCCCACGGAGCCGCTGAGCCTGCCGGACATCGCGGAGCTCAACGTCTGGCATGGCACTGTAGACCTGGTCTATCCGTTCTATGCGACCGGTGAACTCGTCAGTGAGTGCCGGCCACTGGATGTCCCGAGCGTGGATATCCGCGTCACGGTGCGCTACCAGGCATGCACTGACCGCGAATGTCTGCTGCCGAAATCGGAAACCCTCACGCTCGCGCTGGCGCTCGACGTGATCGACATTCCCGATATCGATCTCCACCGGGGCCACGGGCAGCGTGCCGGTAACTACGACGGCACCCCGGCCCTACGGCGGCTGCTGGCGCGCAAGGCCAAGGCCAACCCGCAAGGGGTGCCCGCGTTCATCGGCAAGAATCTGTGGCTTGCGTTGCGCGCTCGACTGCGGCGATTTCGCTCTTAGCGGCGGCGCTATGCCCGGCGCCGCTGTCGCCACCACCATCCGATGAGGAGCAGCGACAGGAGCACGCTGCCCAGCAGCAGAGGCTTGACGGCGCTGGCGAGCGCCTGTTCGGTGCTCAGGAAGTCGGGCTTGCCCGTTTGCCACAACACCCACTGCGCACCGATGTCGCTGGCGAGCGACGGGTGCCCTGATACCAGCAGGATGAAGCCATCACCGCTGACCGGGTTCAGCCGCAGCGCGGCATTGAGCGCAGGGTCGTTGGCGCCGTCGTGACCGAACACGTAGTCGTCGTTTCCTGCCGGCGCATACAGCATGGTGCCCGTGCCCCAGATGCTCGCCCCCATGACAAACGCCTGCGGCTCACGCATGGCTGCCAGAGTCTGTGTCTGCAGCGGGCTGTCCGCAGCGCCCAGCAGGGCGTGCGCCAGACGCGTCAGGTCTGCCGCCGTGCTGGCAAACCCCGTCGCAGCGGCGCTCGCGTAGCGAAAGCTGGGCGCCGGGGTGCCGTCGCGCCGATAGGAGAGGCTGACGTTGTCTGCCACAGCGAGCAGGTCGTGCGTCGAACGCTGCATCGCCAGCGGCGCCAGCAGCTGCTCACGCGCGCACTGAGCGAAGCGCATGCCACACCGCTCCTCCAGGATCAGCTCGAGGAGGAGGTAGCCACCCCCGGAGTAGCGGAAACCGCGACCCGGTTCTTCTTCAACGGCAATCTTGGCGGGCTCGCCGCTCGACGCGCGGGGCGCCTGGAGCGATTCTTCGAGGCTCGGTATCTGTTCGTCCGGCTCGTAGTCACCGAACCCGAGGCCGTCGGTCAGGCCGGCGGTATGGCTGAGCAGTCGTCGCACGGTGACGCCCCCGAGGTCGTGCGCCGAGGGCGGCAGTTGCCAACGGGTCAGGTAGTCTGAGATCGGCCGGTCCAGATCGAGGCGCTGCTGCTCGGCCAGCCGCAGCGCTGTGAGTGCCGCGATGAACTTGCTGGCGGAAGCCGTTGGGAACAACGTTTCGCGATTGATCCCGGCGCTGAAATCCTGGGCGGCAACGACCCCATCTTCGAGCAGCACCAGTGCGCTGCTGCCGGCGTTCTCGGCCTGCAGCTTCGCGCTTGCCCAGCGGGCAAAGTCGGCGTGATCACCAACGGTGGCAACAGGCTTCAGCCAGAACCCTTCCAGGGCGAGATAGCCGCACAGTGCTGCCCACAGGGCGACCAGCGCCAGCAGCGCGGCGGTGCGTTTCACAATGGTCATCGTTCAGGGCTCCGGTTACGCGTCAAAGGTTAAGGGCTCGCAGGCTCAGCCCGAGCGCTGCAAGCGACGCCAGGCTGCGCACGGTGTTCCAGCGTGTCCAGCGCGATCGATAGGCCGGCCAGCTGATCCCCGCGCCGGGCTGCGGATCCGCTGCCTCAGCGAGCGCGTTGTTTAAGGGAACGTTGGCGGCCGCGGTGACCGCGAACATGCCCAGCAGATAGACGCCTCCGGCGAGCAGTCCGATTCTGGCCTCTGCGGCGTGACTGTTGAAGAGGCCGTGCAGCATGAGCAGCACGGCGATCAGCGTGGAGCCAAAAAACACGGGCATGAAAGCTGACCGCAGAATCACGCGATTGATGGCGTTCATGGCCGCGGCGGCAGCCTGGTCGCCCAGGCTCGAAAGGGCCCGCATGATGAAGCTCGAGAAGGCCAGGTAGGTCCCGGCCATGAGTCCGCT
>JBCDIK010000280.1:0-3536 GCA_038749065.1 Pseudomonadota bacterium
AGAAGAACTGCTGGCCTTCTACATCGGTGCGGAACAGGGCCGCGTTCAGGCGCAGGCGGTTGTCGAGCAGCGTCGACTTGACGCCGATCTCGAAGGACTCGGACTCTTCCTGATCGGCGACGTCGGAAACGCCGTTCAGGCCGGCACCGGCGGCGACCTGCGCGATGCCGTTCTGGTTGAACTGGCCGGAGCGGAAGCCTTCGCCCCAGGTGGCGTACAGGTTCAGGTTGTCCGTCGGCTGATAGCGCAGGGTGACCTTAGGCTGCAGCTTGTCGAAGCTTTCCTTGTTGCGCGCACCGGGCTGGCCCGCTGGGAACTGCAGGAGCGACACGTTCTGCTCCCGGTCTTCCTCGTCGTAGCGCAGCGCCAGCAGCAGGTCGAGCTCGTCGGTCAGCGCGATGTCGACGTTGCCGAACACGGCCCAGGCCGTGTTGTCGTTGTCATCGGCCAGGAATGAGGTGGTCGGATTGCGCGGATCCATGGTCGGCGCGCGCTCCAGGCGAAGGATGCCCTGGCCCGTATCGACGCCGGTGGACAGCGACACGAAGCGCTCCCAGTCAAGGTAATACGCGCCGACGCCCCACTGGATGCGGTTTTCTGCCGGGGAGGTGAAGCGGATTTCCTGGGTAAAGGCTTCCAGGTCGAAGAAGCCGGTCTGGGTCCCGTCGAAGCCGAACAGCGCGGCGCTGCTGCGGGCGTTGGTGTAGGGGAACTGGTCCGAGTCGCCCCACTCCTCGAGCTCGGTATAGGAGGCGGTGTAGATGAGCGTCCCGAAGTCCGTCTCGTAGTCGAGCTTGAAGGTCAGGTCGATCATCTCGCGCTCGCCGGTGTCGACATTGTTGTCGCGCACGGGTAGCACGTTGTTGGCGTCGATCGGGCCCGTGTCCGTGCCGAAACCGCTGGCGGTGATGCCGTCGGCGGCAATGTCCACGCCCTGGAACTGGAAGCCGATGCCGCGGCCCTTGTGCTCCGAGTAGGCGGCGCGGAAGTCCAGGCTCAGCGCGTCCGAGGCCTCCCAGATCAGCCGCCCGCGCAGCGTCGTGTCTTCGAAGCGGTCCGCCTCTTCGTCACGGGTGATGTTGTCGAGGTAGCCGTCGCGGTCGATCCAGTTAGCGGAGACCTGGCCGAACAGCTTGTCCTCGATCAGCGCGCCGCCGTAGGACGCCTGCAGCGCCGTCTCGTCACCCTCACCGAGGCCCGCCTGCACGTAGCCGTAGGCTTCGTTGGTGGGACGCCGGGTGTTGATGATGATCGCGCCGCCGGTGGCGTTGCGGCCGTAGAGCGCGCCCTGGGGGCCTTTCACGACCTCGATGCTCTCGATATCGAACAGCTCCCGGCGAAACTGCTGGGCGGTGAACTGCAGCACGCCGTCCACAATGGTGGCCACAGGCGGCTCGCCGTTGCGCACCTGGGTGATGCCGCGAATGCTCATGAAGCTGGTGCCGATGCCCTGGGACGTGGCGATGGTCACGTTCGGGGTCAGGGCGATGAAGTCCTCCACGCGGAAGATGCCGGCATCGCGGACCATCTGCTCGGTGAAGGCGGTGACCGCGACCGGCGCTTCCTGGACGGATTCCTCCCGGCGCCGGGCGGTGACCACGATTTCCTCCAGGGCGATGGCCCCGTCTTCGGCCACCACGACCAGCGGGCTGGCAGCGGGTAGTGCTGTGGAGAGCGCAATGGCGGTGCGCAAGACCTTGGATCGAACCATGAGTGAACCCCCTTGAATCGTCGATACCGGTGCCGCTGTGCGTGCCGGCCCCCGCCGGCGGCATCACTGCTCTCCAGATGCTCGGACTGCTCAGCTGCGGTGGCGACGCAAAAGCGTCGTCGTTGTTAACCGCAGTTAAAGATACTTAAATTTTTAACCACTTCAACATTTTTTGACGTAGACTTGACGCCCGCGACGGCGGTGCCCGATCGATCGGGCGCTGTTACAAAGGCGAGTTACCGCGAGCGCCCGGCGCCGATACCATCTTCTCTGAGACGGCGCGCCGCGCATCAGCCAGCTTCCGGAATCGAAGGTCCATGTCACAAATTGCCCAGCACAGCGATCCGGTCAAGCGCTCCCTCGGCGCGCTGCTCCGTGCCCGCCGACAGGAGCGGGGCCTCACGCTGCAGGAACTCTCCGAGCGGGCGAGCCTGTCCGCCGCGTTCATCTCCCAGGCGGAGCGTGGCAAGGCGACGCCGTCGATCGTCTCGCTGATCAATCTGGCCAAGGCCCTCGACACAGATATCCACTACTTCCTGACGCCGCCGGCGCCCCGGCAGCTGGTGCGACGCGGCGATCAGCCCGAGTACATCGACATCGATTCGCCGGTGACCTACTGCCGCCTCGATGCAGAGATCCGCAACCAGCAGATGAGCGCGCTCAAGCTGGAGCTGCCGGCCGGCACCGAGCTGCCCACGGTCAGCCGGGAAACCGGTGAGGACTTCTTCTATGTGCTCGAAGGCGAGGTCGAGCAGATGGTGGGGGATGAAGTGTTCACCCTGCGCGCGGGCGACAGCGCCCACCACAACACTCAGGTCAACCACAACGTGCGCAACGTCAGCGGTGCACCCGCGGTGCTGATCTGGGTCGGCACGCCGGTGTTGTTTCCCCCCAGCAGCGATCTGGACTGACGGCCTGACGCATCCATGAGCTCACTGCGCGTCGAGACCACCATGGGCGCTTTCGACATCGCGCTGCAGGAGGCCGCCGCGCCGGCCACCTGCGACTATTTCAAGCAGCTGGTCGCGGCTGATCGGCTGCGCGGCGCCGAGGCCTTCCGCATGCTCTGTGAGCGCAACCAGCCGCCGGACGTGACGAGCCCGATCCATGTGATCCAGTTCGGGCGCGATGAGTGGATGACCACCCGGCAGCACGAGGTGCCGCTCGAGCACACGCGGCGCACGGGGCTGTCCCACCAGCGCTGGTCCGTGTCCGCGGCCCGCTTCGGCGCCACGGAGCTGTACGGCAGCTTTTTCGTGTGTATGCGCGAGGAGCCGGCCCTCGACTACGGCGGCGATCGCCATGCGGATGGCCAGGGCTTTGCGGTCTTCGGCGAAGTGTGTCGCGGCTTTGCCACCCTGGAACAGATCTTCGCCGCGCCGGTGACCGGCGAGCAGCTCGACCCGCCCATCGCGGTTACGCGCTTTTCCCTGGTCGCTGCGTCACAATAGCCCCATGAAACCTGTTCAGCCGATTCGCCCCGCGGCGACGATCATCATCGTGCGCGAGGCCCAGCCCCAGTTCGAGATCTTCATGCTGCGCCGCACCGCCGGCGCCAGCTTCGCCGGAGGCATGTACGTGTTCCCCGGTGGCCGTGTCGATGGCGATGATCACCTGCACAAGTACGACGCCGTGCGCGAAGGCCCGGCACCGGTCCAGGCGCCGCAGCTCAAGGCGCTGGGCAATGAGTGGCGCGGCTTTTACATCTGCGGGGTACGGGAGACCCTCGAGGAAGCGGGGCTGCTGCGCGCCTACGCCGCGCAGGGGGAGCTGCTGAGCGTCCCCGATCAGGCGAGCCACGATCGCTTCGATGCCTACCGCGGGC
>JBCDIK010000281.1:0-3495 GCA_038749065.1 Pseudomonadota bacterium
CTTGTCCTGGCCCTCGACCATGGCCTCGATGTAGGCATCGAGGGAACGCTGCTGGGTCGCGTCCCCCGCGCTGCTGCTGGAGAACCGCAGCAACTTCGCGATCGCCTCGCGATTGGCAAAGTCCTCACCGGCGCCTTCCTTGAGCACTTCCCCGAATTCATCCCAGAACGCCTGGTACCGCTCTGCGTCATCCTTACCGAGCTTGTCGAGCATGGTCAGCACGCGCTTGGTCAGCGCGTTCTTGATACTGGTGACCCGATCGTCCTGCTGAAGAATCTCCCGGGAGACGTTCAGGGGCAGGTCATTGGAATCGATGACGCCCTTGACGAACCGTAGGTAGAGCGGCAGGAACTGCTCGGCCTCGTCCATGATGAACACGCGCTGCACGTAGAGCTTGAGGCCCCGGGGCGCTTCTCGGTTCCACAGGTCGAAGGGTGCACGCTTGGGCAGGTACAGCAGGCTTGTGTACTCGAGCTTGCCCTCAACCCGGTTGTGACTCCAGCTCAAGGGGTCCTCGAAGTCGTGGCTCAGGTGCTTATAGAAGCCTGTGTACTCCTCGTCCTTGATCTCCGTGCGCGAGCGCGTCCACAGCGCTTTGGCGCTGTTTACGGCCTCCCATTGCGGTGCCCGGTCTTGAGCGTCCGCCTCGTCGTCATCGCCACTCGTCGGCGGCACTTCCACCGGCATCTCGACCGGGACCCCGATGTGATCGGAGTACCGCGTCACGATGCTGCGCAGCCGGTAACCGTCGGCAAACTCCTTCGCATCGTCTTTCAGGTGCAGGATGACATCGCTGCCGCGGCCCTCGCGTTCTGCGGGCTCGATGTCGAAGGCATCCTCGCCCCTCGAGCGCCATCGAGTCGCCGGGCCCTCGGCGGAGCGGGTGACGACCTCGACTTCGTCCGCGACGATGAAGGCACTGTAGAAACCCACCCCGAACTGACCGATGAGCGCCGAGTCCTGCTGCTGATCACCGGTCAGCTTCGACAGGAACTCCGCGGTGCCGCTGCGCGCGATGGTGCCCAGATTGGCGATCACTTCGTCCCGGGTCATCCCGATACCGTTGTCACTGATCGTGAGCGTTCCCGCCTCCGCATCGAAATCGATGCGAATCAGGCCGTCCTCGAGGCTTGCCGCTTCGCCATCGCTGACCGCCTGAAAGCGGAGCTTATCGATCGCGTCCGAGGCGTTCGAGATCAGCTCGCGCAGGAAGATCTCCCGGTTCGAGTACAGGGAGTGGATCATCAGTTTGAGAAGTTGCTTGGCCTCGGTCTGGAAGCCAAAGGTCTCGGCGGCGCTGGATTCGGCCATGGGTCGTCCCTTCCGGTTGATGCTGGCGGCTACATGGGGACAGCGCCGTGGGATTCAACCCCCGCGGGCTGGGCGCTATCCGAGCGGCGGGGCGCGGCGCAGATCCAGAGAGTAGGCCTGATCGCTGTGAACCTCTGCCGGCGGCACCGGTACATTTCCCTGGGTATGGCCGTGGCCGGTGAATCGAGCGTGCCGCCGCGCCTCGGCCTCGCTGGCGTTAACCGGGAAGGTGTCGTAGTTGCGCCCGCCCGGATGCGCCACGTGGTACTCACAGCCCCCCAGGGAGCGCCGGTTAGCCAGATCGAGGATGTCGAAGGTCAGCGGTGTGTGAACCTCGATGGTCGGATGCAGCGCCGAGTACGGATCCCAGGCCTTGTAGCGCACGCCGCCGACGAACTCGCCGGGCACCCCCGTCGGCCGCAGGGGGATCCGGCGCCCGTTACAGGTCACGGCGTGGCGATCCTCGACCATGCCGCTGATCGAGACCTGCAGCCGCTCAACGGAGGAATCGACATAGCGCGACGTGCCCTGCGCGCCGGACTCTTCCCCGAGGACGTGCCAGGGCTCCAGGGCCGTATGCAGCGTCAGCGTCATGGGCCCGACCTGAACCGTGCCGATCCGCGGAAAGCGGAACTCGCGGAACGCATCGAACCAGCTGAGCTCGAAGGGGTAGCCCGCGCCGCGTAAAAACTCAACGATCTCCGCCAGGTCCTCCCAGACGTAATGGCGCAACATGAACCGGTCGTGCAGCGCGGTACCCCAGCGCGTGAGGCGGCCACCATAGGGCTGCGACCAGAAGTGCGCCACCAGTGCGCGTACCAGCAGCATCTGCAGCAGTGACATCTGCGGGTGCGGCGGCATCTCGAAATTGCGTAGCTCCAGGAGCCCTCGGCGCCCGGACGCGCTGTCTGGAGAGTAGAGCTTGTCGATGCAGAACTCGGAGCGATGGGTATTGCCGGTCAGGTCAACGAGGAAGTTGCGCAGCACACGGTCCACGCGCCAGGGCTGATCCGAGTCGCCGTCCGGCAGTTGCTCGAACGCGATTTCGAGTTCATAGAGGTTGTCGTCCCGGGCCTCGTCTACCCGGGGTGCCTGGCTGGTAGGGCCGATGAAGTTGCCGGAAAACAGGTAGGACAGCGCCGGGTGCTGCTGCCAGAAGGTAATGAGGCTACGCAGCAGGTGCGGACGTCGCAGGAACGGGCTGTCGGTGGCCTGGGTGGCGCCGAGCGTGACATGGTTGCCGCCGCCGGTGCCCGTGTGGCGGCCGTCCAGCATGAACTTCTCGGTGCCGAGTCGGGTCTGCCGGGCCTGCTCGTAGAGCATGGTGGTGTTGTCCACCAGTTCCCGCCAGCTCGACGCGGGCTGCACATTCACTTCAATGACCCCGGGATCCGGAGTGATCTGTAGCTTCGTCAAACGCCGATCAAAGGGCGGCTCATAGCCCTCCAGCATCAGTTTGAGCCCCGTCGAAGCGGCAGCAGCTTCCAGGACCTCCAGCAGCGCCAGGTAGTCTTCCAGTCGCGCCAGCGGCGGCATGAACAGGTGCAGGCGACCCTCCCGGGCCTCCACGCACAGCGCGGTGTGAATGATGTCGCGGCTCGCCCGAGCGGCCGCGGCACGACTCAGCTTGCCCTTGCGCAGCGGCGCCAGATCCGCAAATGGATCATGGCCCGGCTCAAGGTCAGGCTCGCTCTGCCAGGGCAGCGTATCGAGTGGCAGGCGCAGGCCCATGGGCGAGTCACCAGGGACCAGCAGCAGCTTGCCACTGCGGAACGGCCAGGGCCCCGTCTGCCAGTAGCCACCGCCGCTGCTCACAAACTTGAGCGGCAGGGCGTAACCGGCGGGCTCGTTCAATCCCCGGTTGAAGAGCCGCGCCAGGCGTTTGCGCTCCAGCGGGTCCTTCAGCTTGCGATTGGTCGGCGTGACGCCCCGCGGCAGCGTGCTTTCGCGCCAAAGGTAGTACGCGGTGTGTTCGAACGCGCGCACGATCCGCTGCGCCGGCAAGCCCAACTCTGCGGTGATCGCCTCCATCAGGCGCCGCGCTTCGCGATGACCGTAGCCATCCTCGTCCTGCGGGTGCGCGAGCAGCGCCCGGTCGCGCCACACCGGCTCGCCGTCGCGACGCCAGAACAGGGTCAACGCCCAGCGCGGCAGCGGCTCGCCGGGATACCACTTGCCCTGCCC
>JBCDIK010000282.1:0-3485 GCA_038749065.1 Pseudomonadota bacterium
CGGCAATGAGATCGAGGACGACTACCACAACTTCGAAGCGCTCAATATTCCCGCGCACCATCCTGCGCGCGCCATGCACGATACCTTCTACTTCGGTGATGGCCGGCTGCTGCGCACGCACACGTCCCCGGCCCAGGTGCATGTCATGAAGCGTCAGGCGCCGCCGATCCGGGTGATCTGTCCCGGGCGCGTGTATCGGCGCGATTCAGACATTACCCACAGCCCCATGTTTCACCAGGTGGAAGGGCTGGTCGTAGATGAGGGCATCAGCTTCGCGGACCTTAAGGGGACCATGATCGAGTTCCTGAACCGGTTCTTCGAAAAGGAGCTCGCGGTGCGCTTCCGGCCGTCCTATTTCCCGTTCACGGAACCCTCTGCGGAAGTGGATGTGCAGTGCGTACACTGCATGGGCGAAGGCTGCCGCGTGTGCAGCCACACCGGCTGGCTGGAGGTCGCCGGCTGCGGCATGGTGCACCCCAACGTGCTGCAGATGGCGGGCATTGATACGGAACGCTACTCCGGCTTTGCCTTTGGCATGGGGGGCGATCGGCTGGCGACGCTCATGTATCAGGTCGACGATCTGCGCCTGTTCTTCGAAAACGACGTGCGCTTCCTGCGCCAGTTCAACTAGCCGGGGGCCGCATGAAATTCAGCGAACAATGGCTGCGCGAGTGGGTGGCGATCGAGACGCCGCAACCGGAGCTGCTTGAGCAGCTCACCATGGCCGGTCTCGAAGTGGACGGCACGGAGCCTGTGGCCGGCGATTTCACCGGCGTGGTCGTCGCCCGCGTTGAGTCCTTCGAGTCCCACCCGAATGCCGACAAGCTGTCCGTGTGCCAGGTCTTCGACGGCGAGACCAGGGTGCAGGTCGTGTGCGGGGCACCGAACGTGCGCGCTGGACTGGTCACGGCCTTCGCCCGCGTGGGCGCGGTGCTGCCGGAGAACTTCAAGATCAAGAAGGCGAAGCTGCGGCAGGTCGAGAGCTTCGGCATGCTCTGCAGTGCGGCCGAGCTGGGCCTCGGGGACGATGCGGACGGCATCATGGATCTGCCGGCGGAACTCACGCCCGGCGTCTCTCTGCGCGAGGTGCTCAAGCTCGATGACACCATCATCGAGGTGGACCTGACGCCTAACCGCGGCGACTGCCTGAGCCTCACCGGCATCGCCCGGGAGGTTGGGGTGCTCAGCGACCTGCCGGTGGCCCATCTGCAGATCGAGCCTGTGCCGGCGGCGCACGACGAGATCCTGCCGGTGCGGCTGGAAGACCCGGCGGCCTGTCCGCGCTACCTGGGGCGGATCATCAAGGGCGTCGATGTCAGCCAGCCGTCGCCGCAGTGGCTGAAGGAACGGCTGCGGCGCAGCGGGATCCGCAGCATCGATGCGATCGTCGATATCACCAACTACGTGATGATCGAGCTCGGACAGCCCATGCACGCCTTCGACCGGGCGCAGCTGACGGACGAGGTCATCGTGCGCATGGCGCGCGCCGGCGAGGCTTTGACCCTGCTCGATGGCAAGGAGATCGCAACAGACGAGCAGACGTTGCTGATCACCGACAGCTCCGGGCCGCTGGCGCTTGCGGGCGTCATGGGTGGCGCGCGCAGCGGGATCAACGGTGAAACGACGGACGTGTTCCTGGAGTGTGCGTTCTTTGCACCGCTCGCGGTTGCCGGCACGGCGCGCCGCTACGGGCTGCATACCGACGCTTCGCACCGTTACGAACGCGGCGTCGATCACGCGCTCCAGCATCGCGCCGTTGAGCGGGCGACAGCGCTGCTGCTCGACATTGTCGGGGGCACAGCGGGCGCGATTTTCGAGGCCGTCGATCATGAGGCATTGCCCGCAACGCCGGAGCCGACGCTGCGAGCGCGGCGACTGGCGGAGCTGCTTGGCACCACGATTCCCGATACGGAAGTCGATCGGGTGCTGCAGCGCCTCGACTTTGAGGTGTTGGCGCGGCGCGAGGATCCGCGCGATGGCGTGTGCTGGACCGTGCGCTCACCGAGCCATCGCTTCGACATTGCGATCGAGGCGGACCTGGTGGAGGAGATCTGCCGGATCCATGGCTACAACAATATGCCCAGCCGCCGCCCCACGACGGATCTGACGCTCAAGTCGGTCGCTGTAGAGGAGAGTGGTGAGCGAGCGCTCAAAGCGCAGCTCACCGCGGTGGGCTACCAGGAAGTCATCACCTACAGCTTCGTCGACCCGGTGTTGCTGGATCGTATGGACCCCGGGGTGACGCCGCTGAAGCTCGAGAACCCCATGTCTACGGAGCAGTCGGTCATGCGGACCACACTGATGCCCGGGCTGGTGGAGGTCTGGCGTGCCAATGCCGCGCGGCAGCTTGACCGGCTGCAGATCTTTGAGCTCGGTCAGTGCTTCGTGCCCGGTGATACGCTGCGGCAGGAGCGGCGACTCGGAGGCCTGATCGCGGGCCAGCGTGCCGCTGAAAGCTGGCATGGCAAGCGGGAGCCGTTCGACTTCTTCGACTTGAAGGGCGATCTGGAGCGCCTGGCGGCCTGGCGGGGTGGGGCGCTGACCGTGACCGCGCGGGACGGTGACCCGGTGCTCCATCCGGGGCAGGCGGCGGATGTGCAGCTCGATGGCGTTTGGGTTGGCCGGTTTGGACGCCTGCATCCGGAAATCGCCGGGATCCTCGATATCGATGCGCCGGTGTTCCTCTTTGAGCTGGATGCCGCCCAATGGCTGGCACATCCCCTGCGCCGCTACGAGCGGTTCTCGAAGTATCCCGCGGTCCGGCGCGATCTGGCGCTGCTGGTCGATCAGTCCGTGTCTGCTGCGGCCCTCGAGGCGACCACGCGGGAAGTGCTGGGCGAGCTGCTCGTAGACTTCAGGTTATTTGATGTGTATCAGGGCAAAGGTATTGATTCTGCTCAAAAAAGCCTCGGACTGGGGTTGACCTTGCAGGATCGTTCGGCGACGCTAACTGACGAAGAAATCACGCAGTCTGTTCAGAAGGTTGTCACTGAGCTTTCAAGCCGCTTCGGCGCGGTCCAGCGCTGAGCGGAGGCTCAGACGGCGATCACCGGACAGTTCGGCGCAGGGCGGCACAGATCGCCCGCGACCGGGACTGCGGACGGGAAGGGCGCTCATCGGGCGCAGTGAAGGGTGCGATGCAACACACGGCAGGTGGCAGGGACCGGCTCATGGAGGACGGCTAATGGCAGCGCTGACGAAAGCGCAGATGGCTGATCGGCTGTTCGACGAGCTGGGGCTCAACAAGCGCGAGGCTAAAGAGATCGTCGAGATGTTCTTCGGCGAGCTGCGCGATGCTTTGGAACGCAATGAGCAGGTCAAGCTGTCGGGCTTCGGCAACTTTGATCTGCGCGAAAAGAGCGAGCGACCCGATGGCGATATGAGCCTCCGTGGCGTTGCCCGGCGCCGTCTGCATGGCGTCATGTGCGGCGTCGGCATCGAAGCTGGCCAGGTCGGCTTTCGTCTCCGTGTCCGAAGAGTTCCTC
>JBCDIK010000283.1:0-3454 GCA_038749065.1 Pseudomonadota bacterium
AGGTTGAGATGGCGCGGGAGCTCGTTGATTTCCTCGAAGAACAGTGGCCGCTCCTGCTCGCCAGCGGTGTGCAGCTGGTGGTCGCACTCGTGGTGCTGTTCGGCTTCGGGCGACCGTTCGGGGTCGGCGGCGTTCTGGCGGTGGCGGCTGTGCTTGGGCTGTACGCGCTGTTCCAACCCCGATTCTACCGGTTGAACCGGGCGTTGAATGGTCTGGCAGAAGCTCAGGTTGCAGTGCTGCAAGCGGCGGGCGGCGGCGCGATCAGCCGGTTTTTCAGGCAGCGGCGTGCCCGGGAAGTGGCGCTCTCGGACCTCGACTCGGTTCTCTATGGGGCGATTTACGCGGTGATGTTTGCGTTCCTGCTGGCCAATCTCTGGCTCGCAAGCCTGCCTGCGGATCCCTCAACCGCCGCCGCGGAGCTGGTGACCGCAGGCTCGATCTTCGTGGTGCTGAGCTATTCCTGGGCGCTGGTGGAGTCCGCAGCGCAGCTGCCCGCCACCGCGCAACACTGGACGCGGCTGATGGAGATCCAGGAGCGACTGGGAAAATCCTGACGCTCGGCGCGCCGGAACCCACAGCGGGTGCTTAGCCAATGGGGTCTCCCGGGCGAATCACGCCCGTGCCCCGCACATAGGCACGCAACCCCGCAGAGACCAGGAAGGCTTTGACGATGCTGGCGGCGGAGTGCTCCGGAGTGGCCAGGGTGCCGCCCAGGTAAGCACAGGGATCGCACAGCTCGAACCCTTCTACGGACACGTCGCCCACTCGAAAGGTCTCGCCCACCAGCGGATTCAGACGAACGCCACGGGTCAGCAGGTTTCGACGCATCGCCGCTGGCGGAATGCGCAGGCCGCTATCGGCCTCGAACTGCTCGATGGCCTCCGCCTCGATGAGCGAGATCACACCGCCGTCTTTACCGAAGTGGCGGTCGCCTTCCAGTCCTCGGCCGAGCACCAGTTTTGCTGCGTCCAGGGGCGCCTGGGGCGCGCCGTGTTCGGCGGCGTAGAAGATCTGTTCGAGAGTTCCGCTCATCGGTCGCGTATTCGTCACTGGGTAGACGCGGCTGAGGTTACAGCAGCGTGCGGGGGCCGTACCATGCCCCCGGAGGAATCGCCGGAGTGTGCACATGCGCCTGCAAATCGTTGATGTCTTTGCGGAACGCCAGTTCGAAGGGAACCAGCTCGCCGTGGTGCACGATGCCGCGACGCTTTCCACCGAGGCCATGCAGACGATCGCACGGGAGATGAATTTCTCCGAGACAACCTTTGTGACCGGCGAGCGCGACGGCGCCAGCATCGTGCGGATTTTTACGCCCACGGCCGAGCTGCCGTTCGCCGGGCACCCGACCCTGGGCACCGCCTGGGCGCTGACCGGCGGTGAGGGCACGATCACGCTCGCATTGGCGGCGGGAGAGGTGCCGGTCCGTTTTGAATCGGGCGTGGGCTGGATGACGCCCCCGGCAACACAGCTGGGCGACACGATCGCACCGGACGCTGCCGCAGCGCTCGTGTCGCTGGCGCCCTCGGCAGTGCACCCCACGCTTCCCGCACAGCACGCTCAGGTCGGCCCCAGTTTCGTGTTCGTTCCCGTGGCACGGCTTGCCGATCTGCGCGCGGCCAGGCTCGATGTACAGCGCTTCGAGGCCGCGCGTGCAGACGGGGAGGGGGTGTCCTGCGTCTGTGTGTTCAGCCCGGAGAGCTACGACGATCACAGCGACTACGCGATGCGGGTGTTCTTCGACGCCGGCGGCATTCGGGAAGACCCGGCGACCGGCAGTGCCAACACAGCGTTCGCGGCCTATCTGCGGGCGCACCTCGGGGCTCTCGGCGCGGTGACCGTCGCTCAGGGGGTCGAGATCAATCGACCGTCGCGGCTCTATCTCAAGGTTGCCGATCCCATCGAAGTCGGCGGCCGGGTGTTTCCGAGTGTGGACGGTCAGCTGTGCTGAGCCGGCGCGCGGCCCCGACACGCTGATCCTGTGGAATTGACCACGCATCAGCCGGCTGCCCCGATCGGTGATGGCGTGGCTGAGGTGATCTACTTTCGCGGATTTCAGCCCGACCACCGCATCGAGCGGCTGGTGCCCACCGGGCACCCGTCGATCATCTGCTGCTTTGACGGCATGGCCCGACACACGTTCGATGAAGTCTCCCTGGAACCGGTGACGACCCTGCGTGATGTCTGGCTGTACGGCATGCATCAGCACTACCTGTCGATCTCCGCGCATCCGAATTCAGAGATGCTGGTGCTGCGCTTCGCGACGCCCGGGGCCATGCCCTTTCTGCACGCGCCGCTGTCGCGGTTCAGCAATCGGATTGAGCCCGTGGAGACGGCGCTGGGCGGTGCGCTACGCGGGTTTCACCAGCGCCTTGTGCAGGCGCAGGGCGCGCAGGCGAAGTTTGCGGTTGTCGATGCCTGGCTGGCCGAGCGCTACCGTGAGGATCTGACGCCACCCAGTGCGCTGCGGCAGACCGTGGCGGCATTGCGGTCATCACCGGCATCCGCCCTGGCGGAGATTGCGGCGGCCTATCCCCAGAGTCACAAGACACTGATCGATCACTTCAAGCGCCATGTGGGCCTGACGCCCAAGCTCTATCACCGGCTGATGCGGCTCCATGATGTGTTCCGGCGACTCGAGGCTGGGGTGCGGCTGTCCTGGGCCGAGATTGCACTGGAGTGCGGCTACACAGATCAGTCGCACTTCGTGCGGGAGTTTCGGCACTTCTCCGGCTTTACCCCGGCGCAGTTCAAGGCGGCGGGCTTCGATCCCGATGCCCTGAACTACTTTCCACTCGATCGATCTCGTTAATTTTTTTCAAGACCCGGTGGCTGGGATCGAGGATTCTGGCGCCGTTCAATCGTTGCTGGAGCTGTCATGCCCGAGATCAATCTACTCGCCGTTGCCGCCGCGGCGCTGTCCGCCTTCCTGCTGGGAGGGCTGTGGTACGGACCACTGTTCGGGCGCCGCTGGCTGGCGGCCTGCGGGGTTTCCGAGGACGCGCTCAGCGGACGGTCCATGGGCCGCGTGTTCGGCCTGGCGGCGGTCCTGTCGCTGATCGCCGCTGCGAATCTCGCCGCGTTTCTGGGCCCGGAGGCGGACCTGACCTTCGGGCTCTTCGCCGGCTTTGCGGCCGGCTTTGGCTGGGTCGCCGCTTTCCTTGGCATCATCTATTTGTTCGAGGCGCGCCCATTGTCCCTGTGGCTGATCAACGGTGGCTACGCGACGGTCGCGCTCACCATCATGGGCGCGATTCTCGGCGCCATGCGCTAGGCGTCTCGGGCGTCGCCACCAGGCCCTGGCACGGCGGTCACGTCCCCTGGCTTAAGCGCCTTGCCGTCTTCCGTCACGGCGTGCATCGGTAGAATCGGCACGCCGGTCTCCCGATCGGCAAAGATCAGTCGGGCGCCCTTGGGGTTTGGGCGGTACTTGTCCCCCCAGTGCGTGAGCGCGAGC
>JBCDIK010000284.1:0-3438 GCA_038749065.1 Pseudomonadota bacterium
CCGGCGAGACCCTGATGCAGACGCTGCGGCTGAGCACTGAGCAGCCGACACCCTTCCAAGAGCTGCAGACGGCGGCGGTACAGTGGGTGGTGACCGGCACGGTTTTGGACCGCCCCCTCCAATTCCCGGTGACGAAGCCCCTGTTGCCCCTCGGTCGCCACGCGATCGGACGTGCGGAATCGATTGCCATCGATGGCACGCTCACGGACTGGGGCGAGCTGCGCTTTGCAGTGCGTCGACAGGGCGACATTCTGTCTCCTGATCTGGATCCGGCGGACGCTTCCTATCGCTTTGACGTGCGTGAAGGTGCGGAGCACCTGTTCCTTGCGATCGACGTGACAGACGACGACGTACAGGTCCTCCCGGACCTGATCCCGCGCTCTCAGGATGCGGTTCTTCTCTTCATCGACCCGCGGCCCGCACCGCAGCGGAATCGGCCCATGTCCGCTGGCGAGGCGGCGCTGGGCGGGGATATGGCGGCACAGGTCGCGACCATTGTCGCAACGGGCGACGCGCTGACCGATGAGCTGCTCGGCTTCGTGCAGGAGACCAATGCGGCGATCGACTACCGGGTGCAGCGGACGGATGGAGGCTACGCCGCCGAGTTTGCGATTCCCCTGGCGCTGATCGGTGAGAAGGCGGCCGCGGCCGGCTTTCCCGCCGGCGACTGGCGGGAGGCGCGGATTTCCATCGGCATCTATGATCTCGACGCCGGTGACCACGCACCCACGCCGCTGTTCTGGCAGCCCTACCGCTACGGCAACGCGTCGCTACCAGGCACGGAGCTGTTCGTGCGTCCCTAGAAGCTTGGACGGGCGCTTGGACGGGCGCAGCGTGACGGCTCAGGAAGCCGTCTCATCCGCCGCTGCCTGCGCCGAGTCCCGCAACGCCTGCAACAGCGCCCGGCCGCGCGCCAGCGCCCGCAGCTCGCGTGGGTACTGGGCGTAGAGCGTCACGACGGGTAGCGGCGCTGCGGTCGGCAGCGCCTGGAGCCGGCCACTGCGTACCGCAGGACGCGCCACCAGCGCCGGCAAAATCGTCAGGCCGTGACCGTCCTCGGCCAGCTCTCGCAGCGCGGTCACGTCGGCGCACCGGATTTGCGCACTGCGAGTGATCCCCAGTTGCCGGCGCCTGCGCTCGGGCTCGGTCCGATCACCCTCGCTGCGCACCAGTCGATCGATCAGGCAGGCGCGGGAGAGGTCCCGGGGATCCGGGCAGTGCGCCTGCAGGTACGCCGGCGCGCCCAGCAGCAGCAGGGGCGTGTTCGCCAGTTTCTCCAGGTCCGTGCCCGACTGCTCGAAGGCCCGGACGCGGACAGCGAGATCGATCCGGTCTTCAGCAAACTCGACGTAACGCTCCGACAGGTCGATATCCAGCCTCAGCCTGGGGTAGCGCTCGCTCAGCATCCGCAAGGCGGGCATGAAGACGACGCGCCCGAAGGCGGGCGGCAGGGACAGACGCAGGAGTCCTGCCGGGCTGCTGTCCTCGGCGTCCAGGTCCGCAGCGGCCTGCTCCAGCAGCTCCAGCGCGCTCTGCGCCCGCGCCAGATAGCGGCGTCCCAGGGTCGTGATCTGCAGCTGCCGCGTGGTGCGGGCGACCAGCTGTCGGTCCCCAAGACGGGCCTCCAGCGCAACGATGCGCCGGCTGACCGCGGACTGGGTGATACCGAGCGCCATGGCTGCCTTGCTGAAGCTGCCGGTGTCCGCAACGGCCTTCAACGTTTCGATCTCCGCAAAGCGGTCCGTGGCCATATATTCTCAAAACGCATTTCTGATATGGCTTCAATCTATCAGAAATGCGTTTTAAGAATAGGACTCCCATGCTGGAGTGCTGATGATGCAGATTGGAACCGTGACTGGACCCCTTTTGAACGGGGTCGCCGCGAACCTCGAGGGGCTCGGTTATCGCTGCGTCCTGTTTACGGACAGCCAGTGTCGCGCGCCGGACGTGTGGACGGCGCTCGGCGCCGCTGCCACGGAAACGAGCACCGCGTTGCTCGGTCCCGGCGTCACGAACACCCTCACCCGCGACCCGGCGGTGACCGTCTCCGCCGCCGCGACCCTGCAGATGCTGAGCGGCGGGCGCGCGGTCCTCGCGGTCGGCCGCGGCGATTCGTCCGCGCACTTCATCGGGCGCGCGCCGGAAAACATGCGGTCGTTCGAGCAGAAGGTCTCGCAGCTACGTGCTTACCTCGATCAGGTCGTCGTCGATCGTAACGGCACGCCGAGCCTGATTCAGTGGCTACCGTTGGTTCAGCCCCTGGGCCCGATTCCCCTGGAGTTGGCCCCTTCGGGACCGAAGATGGTGCAGCTGGCGGCGCGCTACGCCGATCGCATTTCGTTCGCGGTCGGCAGCGACCCGGAATACGTCGCCGAGTTTCTGGCAACGACGCGGGCGGCGGTCCGCGCCGCGGGTCGTGACCCGGATTCGGTGCGCTATGGTGCCTGGGTCAATGTGGTCCTGAACGATGATCTGGCGGTGGCGCGAACGGCAGTGCGCGGTACGACCGGTATCTGGGCGCGTTTCTCGCTCATGCGACCGGATCGGGAGGCGCTCCCCGGGCCGTTACAGGCGGCGCTGAAACTGCTGGAAGGCTACGACATGAGCCAGTTTGGCGACGGTAGCGCGACAGATGAACACAGCATGCCCGACAGCTTTGTCGACTGGTTCGCCGTGACCGGTGACGCCACCCGAGTCCTGGCGCGGCTGCAGCAGCTTCGCGATCTGGGCCTGGACTATCTGTACGTGGTTCCCGGCAATCTGGGCTACGCCGATGCAATCGGTCAGCAGTCCATCGAGGCCGTCGCGGCGCTGATCCCACAGCTCTCCGACTGAGGCCGGGGACGGCGGGCCGAGCCCCTCTATCGGCCGGGGCGCATGCGGTAGAATTGGTGCCTTCAGATGATGTGCGGCGAGCCCCTTCGCCGAGCCGTGGAGTGCACTGTGAGCCAGCGGCCTTTTGCCGCCTACAGCGGCGACGAGCCCTTTGTATTTGTCAGCTATGCCCATGCTGACTCTGCGCGCGTGTATCCGCTCCTGCTCGAGCAGCGCGAACGCGGTGTTCAGTTCTGGTACGCCGAGGGCATCGAGCCAGGCAGCACCTGGCGCGACGAGCTGGCATCGGCGATCGATCGCTGCGACCGGGTACTGTTCCTGGCCAGCGAGCGCTCCGTGGCTAGCAAGAATTGCCTCAAGGAGCTGAACTTCGCCCTGGCGCGGGACAAGCGCATCATCGTCGCCAACCTTGAGACCGTCGCACTGCCGGATGCCCTCGAGCTCAGCCTCGGGGATGAGCAGGCGGTGCACGCCGAGCACTACGATGCGGCGACTTTCGCGGACAAGCTGCACCGAGCCCTGACGGGCGACGGCCAGGGCCAGTTTCAGGCGCGCGGCCGCGCAAGTGCGCCGCACCCGGCGCGTAATCGCGTACTGGCACCC
>JBCDIK010000285.1:0-3430 GCA_038749065.1 Pseudomonadota bacterium
GCGATGTGGTCCGCATGCTGCCCGATGGCGACATTCTCTATGTCGGCCGCAACGACGACCAGGTCAAGGTTCGCGGCTATCGGATCGAGCTGAACGAGATCGAAGCGAATCTGCTCCGCTTGCCCGGGATCAGCAAGGCCAGTGTCAATGCCGAGCTCGACCAGTGGAGCGATAAGCAGCTCGTGGGCTATTACGAGGCCGCCCAGACCCACAGCCCCGAACAGCTCCGCGCTGCACTGCAGGCGACACTGCCCGACTACATGTGTCCCACCCGTTACGTGCATTTGCAGGCGATTCCGCAGACGCCCAACGGCAAGGTTGACCGCAAGCGACTCCGGGAAGCCCCGGTGGTGGCTCAGGCCAAAGCGCGCCCACTGGCGCTGGACGGGATCGCCAATCGCTACGTCGAGATGGTGAGCGGGGTGTGGAAACAGCTTTTGGATCTACCCCATATCGACCCGCAATCGAACTTCTTCGACCTGGGTGGCCACTCAATTCTCGCCGTGCGCATGCAGGGCATGCTGTCCGAGCTCACCGAGCGGAAAATCCGCATCAGCGATATCTTCAAGTACCCTTCGATCGCCGCGCTGGCGAGCTGGCTGGACGAAGACCCCAGGGACCAGGATCAGGCGGTCGTCGCCCAGGGAGAAGATCGAGCCAACGCCCGGCGCAAGAATCTGAAGCGCCTGGGCCGACGGCGCGGCTAACCTGCAGCCGCGGCCAAAGCACAGCCGCGGCTTAGTCGCAACTCGCCGGCAGGGTGTTGATCCAGCTGCGCAGGAGGGCGACCCCCTCATCATCAACCCGGTTGCTGCCCAGAGGCGGCATGGCGTCCGTGCCACGCGTGTCCATTCGGGCCAGCAGTACCGAAGTGGTGGCACTACCCGGATCGATGATGCGGGCGCCGCTGATGCCCAGGTTTCCGGACTGTGGCGCCACATCGCAGGTGCCCGTATCGCGCAGCGGCATGGCGTGGCGCAGATCCATGGTCGAGCCGGTACCGCCACCGGGCTGATGGCATTGCGCACAGTTGGTGTGCAGGTACGCCCGGGCGCGTGCTTCCAGACTCCCGCTGCCAACCGCATAGGGGTCTGCAAGACGCGGATTGACGCTGACCGGTTCGGCCACATCGACGGAGAACATGCCGATGTGGTTGAACACTTCGAGCTGGTTGTTGGTGACACCGGTGCTCGAGTAGCGGTGATCGCTGTTGAGCTGGGCGGTTTCCGGGCCAAGCGCAAAGCCTGCGGCGCTGGTGTGGCAGATCAGGCACTCGGACTCTGAGGGAATGCGCCAGGGGGTCGCGCCAACGCTTAGCGTTCGCCCGGTACGAACCCGGTTCGCCTCGGTCTGCGCCGAGTTCCACTCGTAGCTGTAGCCCGCCCAGTCGCCATCCGGGTGACGCATCATCAGCCGTGTTTCGAGAAGACGCCCATCACGGCGGAAGTGCTTCATGAGCACACTACCGCGCGGGAAATGCCAGTCCGCTTCGCTGTCCACATCGATGGTGCTGCCATTAGGCAGCGCCATCCAGCGCTCCTTGTCCGCAGCATCCGACCAGAAGGGTGCCGCCACGCTGTAGGGCAGGAGGCCATCCGCTGCCAGCTGCGGATTTCCGGCGTCGACGCACCCGGTCTGCGACAGCAACTCCGGCACGTTGTCCTGGGTGACGCCGCCCGAGCTGCTGAAGCCGAAGACATCGCCGTTGATGATGCTCAGCGCATAGACCCGACCATCATTGCCGCGCCCGAAGGTGCTGACGTTCGCAAGGCTCCCGACCTGCTCGGCGCTGTAGCTGCCCGGACTGCCCTCGAGCTTCCAGATCTTGCCGCTTAAGAAGTCACCGAAAAGGTAGCGCCCGTTCAGGCTCGGAACATCGGCGTTGCGATACACAAAACCACCGGTCACCGAACCGCCATTGCCATCCGAGTGGCGGTACTCGTAGACCGGATCGATCAGATCCGCCGGGCAACCCGCCGTATTAAAACCGGTGTCCGTGCCTTCGCGACAGCTCCAGCCATAGTTGCCACCGCGGCGAACCTGGTTGATTTCCTCGATACGGTTCTGGCCGACATCCGCCGCCCAGAGCGTCGAGCCATCGAAGCTCATGCGCCAGGGATTGCGGAAGCCCCAGGCGTAGATTTCCGGGCAGTCACGGCTGTTCGCAGCCGCGCCGCAGTTCGCATTGCCGGCGAAGGGGTTGTCCGCCGGAATCCGATAGCCGGGGCTGGGGTAGGGCACATCCACCACGTCAAGGCGCAGGATGCTGCCCAGCAGTCGGGTCGTATCCTGCGACAGATTGTCGGGATCAAACTGGCCGCCGCCATCGCCGAGCCCGTAGTACAGATAGCCGTCGGGACCAAAGGCCAGATCGCCACCGTTGTGGTTGTCCGCCGGCTGATCAACAGTGAGCAGCACCTGCTCGCTGTAGCTCGCCGGGAGCGAGGCATCGTTCGTGATGACGAGCCGCGACAGGCGACTTTTAAAGCCTCCGCTGTCGATGGTGTAGGACGCAAACAGCTCTTTGCGCGCCGGCCAGTCCGGATGGAAGGCGATGCTCAGCAGGCCCCCTTCGCCCGCGGCGGTCACCGGCAGCTCCAGGTACACCGCTTTGGCAGTCGCATCGGCGCGATTCTCGAAGCGTTCGATTTTTCCGCCCCTGGTCGGTACGTACCAGAAAGTGCTGTCACCCTCGGGCTGAACCAGCTTCATCGGGCCACCCAGGTCCGCAAGACTCGGGAAGGCATCCACAACGCTGGTCGCGCCGGCGCTCGTTGTGCGCGCCGGAGCCAAACAGCTGGTATTGGACGGTCGCGCACTCAGGCCGTAGACGGGCGCTGGCGCCGCGGAATCGTCATCGGAGATCGTCACCCGAGCCGCGCCATCGTCAATGTCCGCCCCGGTTGGCGAGCTCAAGGCCACCAGGAAATCCTCTGTAGGCTCTGCGCTGGCATCGCCAACGATCTGGATCGTGATGCGCTGTTCCGTAGCGCCTGCCGCGAAGTTCAGGATGCCGGTATTGGCCAGATAGTCGTCTCCGGCCCGAGCGCTGTTGTCACTGGTCGCAAAGCGAACGCTCGCTGCGCTGGCGCTGGCCGGGGTCAATCGCACTGTGAGCGCCGCGCTCGCGCCGCTGCCCGCATTCCCTTCGCTGACCGTGATGTCGCCAATCGAGAAGCTGGAAGGCGTCGAAGCGACCGGGGCATTATCGTTGTCCAGCACCGTGATCGTCGCCGACTGGGCGGCAATGGTCGCGCCGGTCGCATTGCTCAGGCTGACAGAGAAGCTTTCGGTGCTTTCTTCGGTCCGGTCGCCGACGATGGGAACGGTAAAGCTGGCCGCGGTGGTGCCCGCCGGGTAGCTGAGTGTTCCCGAGCGGGACACGTAGTCGGGCCCGGCGATCGCGGAGCCGTTGACGGTGGCGTAATCC
>JBCDIK010000286.1:0-3428 GCA_038749065.1 Pseudomonadota bacterium
GGAAGGCGTTCAGGAAGATATCCTCGATATTCTGCTGAACCTCAAGGGCGTGGCCATCGCCCTGCACAATGGTGACGAGGCGCTGATCTCCCTGTCCAAGGAAGGTGCCGGCGAAGTGACCGCGGGGGATTTCAAGCTCTCCCAGGACGTCACGGTCTCCAACCCGGACCATGTGATCTGCACGCTCAACGACAATGGCGCGATCCGTCTTGAGGCGCGGGTTACCCGTGGCCGTGGCTATGTGCCGGTCGACAGCATCAGTGATGAGGACGAGAGCCGCCCGATCGGTGTGCTGCGGCTGGATGCGACCTACAGCCCCATGCGGCGGGTCTCCTACAGCGTCGAGAGTGCCCGTGTGGAGCAACGTACGGACCTCGACAAGCTGATCCTGGACCTCGAAACCAACGGCACGATCGATCCGGAAGAAGCCATTCGCAGGGCCGCGACGATTCTGCAGCAGCAGCTTGCGGTCTTCGTTGACCTGGAAAGCGAAGGCGAGCCTGTCGCGGAAGAGAAGGAAGACGAGATCGACCCGATCCTGACCCGTCCGGTCGACGATCTGGAGCTGACCGTGCGCAGTGCGAACTGCCTGAAGGCGGAGAACATCTACTACATCGGGGACCTGATCCAGCGAACGGAAGTCGAGCTGCTCAAGACCCCGAACCTGGGCAAGAAGTCTCTGACAGAGATCAAGGACGTGCTGGCGTCTCGGGGATTGTCCCTGGGTATGCGTCTGGAAAACTGGCCGCCGCAGAGCCTGCGCGGCGATAACAAGGTCGCCTGAGCCAGGCGAGCATTCGGTAGGAATCAGTCATGCGTCATCGCAAAAGTGGGCGTCAGCTCAATCGCAACAGTTCGCATCGCCAGGCGATGTTCAAGAACATGGCGGTCTCGCTGATCGAGCACGAGATCATCAAGACGACCTTGCCGAAGGCCAAGGAACTGCGCCGGGTGGCTGAGCCGCTCATCACCCTGGCCAAGGAAGACAGCGTCGCCAACCGGCGCCTGGCCTTCGCCCGGACCCGGGATAAGGCTGCGGTCGGGAAGCTTTTCGGTGAGCTCGGCCCTCGATACCAGGAGCGCCCGGGCGGTTACACCCGCATCCTGAAGTGTGGGTTCCGGGCCGGCGATGCGGCCCCCATGGCGTACATAGAGCTGGTAGACCGCCCCGTCGTCGAATAGATCGAAGATGACGAGACGGACTAAGAGGATAGCGAGGACTAGCTCGCCGGAGATCCGGCGGGCGAACACCTCAGCCTGAAGTGGCACAGGGACTCTGTGCCATTGTCCACCAACCCCTCGCTGTGGAACCCCAAGCGCTCCAGGAGCGCGATTGAGGACCGGTTTTCCGGCAGCGTGATCGCGCTGAGCGACGCGACGCCAAGCGTATCGAATGCGTAGTCGATCACCAGCCTCGAGGCCTCAGCGGCGTAGCCCTGGCCGACATGGTCAGCGAGCAGTGCAAAGCCCAGGTCCGGATCTTCCAGATACTCGCGCTGAAGCAGCGAGCACATTCCCAGCACCTCCTTACCGCGGCGGATTGCGAAGAGTCCCATGCCCGGGGGCGCGCTGGCAGCGCTGTCTTCCAGATACGCCTCAGCCGCGACAACACTGTGAATATCTCGGTCGCCGATGTACGTCAGCCAGCCCGGATCATTGACCAGGGCCAGCACCGCAGGTGCGTCCGCAGCGGTAAATCGGTCGATCAACAGGCGCTCGCTGCGGAGCGACGGGCTCGGGGGGCACGGGCGTTTCACGGGTGGTCTGCTGTCGTGATGCAGGACAAAAAGCGAGCTTACATGGTGGTGCTGTGCAGTGACATTGGTGATGAGGCCGAGCGTCGGCTGCTGCGCCGCACGCTAACGCTCGCACTGGCCGCGCCGGGCGCGGCGACAATCACCGGGCAGCGGGCGGTGCCGGCCTATGAACTGCACACCCGGTGGGGCGAGTGGTTCGCTGCGCTGTGCACCGAGCCCGTGACGCTCACCGCTTTGCGGCGCTTCAAGGCGCTGGTGGCGGATGTTTGCGCGCGTCGGTTCTGGTTCGCGGAGCCGGGTCGCCCGGCGACGGAAGGCGAGCCGGTGCTGCAAGTGTTCGAGCTGAGCGGCGATGCCTATGGCCTTGAGTCTCTCGGACTGAAGGTGGTCCTCAGTGGCTACGTGCTGAACTGGCTCGAAGAAAACGCCCCAGAGACTTAGCCGCGCCGGGAGTTCAGTCGATGTGCAGACGCAGCGCGATCGTGCGCCCCGGCGGCGTCGGGACTACATCCTCAAACTCCCGGCCATTCCACAGGTAGCGCACCCGATAGCCGGCCAGCGCCTGCTTGCGTTCGGCCCGGCAGCGTCGCTCAGCGGCGGGCTGCTCGAGCAGCTCGTGCCGAAGAGCGGCCGCCAATCCCTCTGTCGATGCCGGCGCCACCGGTGGGGCGCAGCGCGGCGCAGCGTCGGCGTCCCCCGCCGGGATGGGCGTGGTCTCGAGCACACGGCCGTACACAATGCGCTCCGCTGCGATCCCCGCCGGCGCGAGGACCATGAGCCCGAGCATGAGGGCGGCTGCCACAGAAGTCTGGAAACGGATGTTCATGGGGTGTCCTCCTGGGTCCAGCCGATGCTGCGCAGAACCACTCGATCCGCGGCGCTGAGGCCCTGCTCGCCGACGGCCATCAGCACCGTGTGCCGGCCCTCGTGGCGACCGTAGTGGAACGCAGCGCCTTTGACGCGTCGATTCAGTGCGCGGATGTAGCGTCCAGCGCCAACTCGAGTGCGCGTGCTCAGCACAGGCAGCTGCGTCCCGACGACCGCTTTGGCGGTGCTCTTCGGGCTTTGGGGCGCCTGTGGATGGCGACCCGCCAGCCGTTGTTGATGGCGTCGCACCGTGGCGACGTAACGCTGCGCGCCCGCAGGCAGTTCGCCGGTGCGGCCGATGCGACCGGGGCCGTAGTTGTAGGCTGCCAGCGCTCGCTGTTCCTCACCGTGATAGCGATCGAGCAATTCGCGCAGGTAGCGCGCGCCGAGATCGATGTTGGTGCAGGGCTTGTACAGCTCCGAGACGCGGCGTACGCCCAGGTGTTTTGCGGTGCCCGGCCACTGAATCTGCATCATGCCGTGTGCATTGGCATGCGAGCGCGCGTTGGCGTTCCAGTTGCTCTCGGTAGCGCTGACTGCCATCAGCAGATTGGTGCTCAGGCGATGATCGCGTGCGGACGCCTCGAAGCAGCTGGTATAGGGAATGCTGGCCCATGCGGGCAGGGCGCTGAACACCAGGATCAACCCCATCAGCCGAACAGCACCGCTGCGCGTCCAGTGAGCTGTCATCAGCGAGGCGTAAACCCGGTCAGCTCGGTGACCTGGGCGCTCAGCAGGTCGCGCTGTGCTTCATCTTCGTACGCGAACACGACCAGGTACTCCGCGGCATCGGCCTTGATCACC
>JBCDIK010000287.1:0-3370 GCA_038749065.1 Pseudomonadota bacterium
GGGCGGTCCAAAACCGTGCCGGTCACCACCCACTGTACCGCCGCCGTCTGCAGCTCTTGGAAGGGTGTCGGCTGCTCAGTGCTCAGCCGCAGCGTCTGCATCAGGGTCTCGCCGGGCGGAACGGTCAGGGGGGCGAGCCCCTCGATCCGGAAGTTGCCGCGGCGTGCGACGCTGGGCGAGACCGTCATGGGCGCGCTGGTCGGATTGGTAATCGCGAGCTCGACCACCGCGTTACTGAATAGGCCATCGGCCGGCGGTGGCGAACGCAGTACCAGCTGCTCAGCGACGCCGCGCAGCGCGTCCTGCAGCGCGGGATTCGATACGTCGATATCGACGATCCCGTCGAGCAGGACGTTGCCAATGACCGGGCCATCCTCGCGCATCGTCACCCAGGCAACATGGTCGAACTCCCCGAAAGCCGGCCCGCGCAGGGCGCTGCCGCCACCGGTGGTTGCGAGGGTGATGAAGTTGCGATCGTTGCGCACGACGTGGCTGTACTGGTGCTCATGCCCAGCGAAGACCGTGTACTGGCGGTCTCCGAGCAGCGACTCGACCTCCAGCCAGTCGGCATCGATCTCACGATGCGTCCACAGGGGCTGATGCAGCAGCACGATGGTCCAGCGGGGATCGGGGTGCTGGGCGAGTACCGAGCGCACGAAAGCCATCTGCTCTTCCTGCACAAAGGGGCCGGGCACCGGTGTATCCGGCGCACCGACCATCCCGAAGAGTTCCGAGTTGAGGACCAGGAACAACACATCCTTGTATTGGAAGTGGTAATAACTCGGACCGAAACGGCGCTGCCATTCTTCGGCCATGAGCGCGTTGTTCATGTCGTGGTTGCCGGGGGTGTAAAAGAACGGCGCGTCGAGCTGCGCTGTGTAGGACTCGATCTCGTCCCACTCCAGTTCGAGCTGCGCCTGGTTCTGCGTGTAGCCCTCGATCAGATCACCCACGCTCACGACGAACGCCGGAGAGAGGAGGTTGACCTTCGGCATGGCCTGAGCGAACACGCCACGCCGGGCGCAACAGGTGCGATCGCTGACCACCACAAAGTGAAAGTCATCCGAGTCGTCCTGTAACGCCCCCGCGGTCCAGGGCGCCGCAGCCTCAACCTCTGGCAGCACCAGTGTGGGCGGCGACGGTGGCGGCGCGTCCGGTGCGCAAGCACTCAACGCCGCCAGCAGTGACAGCGCGGCCACCTGCACTGCGATCCGATTCCAGCGTGACATAGACTCTCTCCCCTAAGTTTTAATCATGCCCACAGGCGCGGTGCACATCACCCGATGCGAACCCCCATCGCGCCATCAACCGGCAGGATCGCGCCGGAGATGAACGCCGCTTCATCGCTCGCCAGAAACAGCGCTGCATACGCCGTGTCCCAGGCGGTACCCATTCTGCCGCGCAGCGGCACGCGGGCATCGCGCTCGGCGCGGACCTCGGCCTCAGTGCGTTGCGTCGCTTCCGCAATGCCGGCAACAGCCATCGGGGTATCGATCAACCCCGGCTGAACCGCGTTGCAGCGAATGCCATAGCGCGCCTGCGACTGCGCAACGCTCGTCGTGAGCCGGTTGAGCGCCGCCTTGGACAGCTCGTAGGCGAGCTGAATCCCACCGGCGCTGGCGGCGAGCGATGAGATGTTGACAATCGCCCCGGAACGCTGCTCGCGCATGGCCTTAAGGACCGCCCGGGTCATCAGCCAGCTGCCTTTGAGGTTGACGCGCAGCGTCCGATCAAACTCCCGCTCGTCGAGCTCGTGCACGGCGCCACCGCCGCCGATGCCCACGTTGTTGACAAGAATATCGACGCGATCGTGTGCGCTGAGGACCTGTGCGACCGCCTGCTGGCAGGCGTCCGCCTGGCTGACGTCCGCAACCAGCGGCTGCGCGGCCTGGCCCTCGGCGGTGATCAGGTCGACCGTTTCCTGCGCTCTGGCCAAGTCCCGATCCAGACAGATGACCCGCGCCCCTTCGCGAGCAAACAGGAGCGCCATGGCGCGGCCGTTACCGGTCGTGCTCCCCGGGGTCTGTCCGGCACCCGCGATGATGGCAACCTTGCCCGCGAGTCGCGACGCCACGTCAATAGGCCTCGAGGTCCGGGTCCCGCTCCAGGCCTTCGTCGTACTGGATTCCGAAGCTGTTCAGGATCATCGAGACCTGGGTGTACTGCCCGCAGGTGAACACAACATCCATGCGCTGCTTATCCGTGAAGTGCTCACCGAGCGCCGCCCAGGTGGCATCGGCAATAAAATGATCGCCGACCAGCTCATCGGCGGCGCGGATCAGAGCGGCATCGGCCGGGCTCCACTGCGCCTCCGCACCGGTCTTGATGCGGGCAATCTCGTCGCGCGTCAGGCCGGACTCCAACCCGATGCGCGTATGCTGCGCAAACTCGTAGCCGCTGCGGCACAGATAGCCCACACGCAGAATCAGGATCTCGCGCTCTCGCGCCGGCAGGTCATTGCGCTGCGACAGCACATAGCCGCCCCAGTGATTAAAGCGCTGCAGGGCCTTCGGCGCCCGGGCCAGAGTTCGGAAGATATTGAAGATAGGGCCACTGCCGAAGGCACCCAGGGCCTTGCGCTGATCCGGCTGCATCTCCTCGTCCGCAAGCGGGGTAATGCGGGGTTGCCTCAGTCTCATGGGGGCTCCTTGGGTCAGCTCTGACGGGTCACTTCATCATACGCCGCGGCTTTCACGTCGACCCAGCCTCACGCAGAACTGCGCTGCAATCGGAGTTCCCCGACCAAAACTGCCATCGGGACGGGATTTACTATATATTGGTAAATATTGGCCTTTTCGACCGGAGAAGCCCCGATGCCAAAAACAACCAGCATTTCCCTGGGCAGCCACTTCGAGCGCTTCATACAGGGCCTCATCGAGAAGGGACGCTATGGGTCTGCTAGCGAGGCGGCGCGGGCTGGGCTTCGCATGTTGGAAGAACACGAAACGAAGCATGAGGCGCTACAAAGGGCGATCTCCGAAGGCATCTCAAGCGGTGTGGCCACAGACTTCGATATGGCGGATCTACAGGCCAAGCTGGATTCCCAGTAGTGCCCACTTTCCGCGTCAGCAAGGCAACCGTCGCGGATCTTGAGCAAATCGGCCGCTACACAGAGCACACCTGGGGCGCGGATCAGAGGAGAGCCTACTTGAACGGCCTCAACGATCAGTTTGTCGCGCTATCGGAACGCCCGCTCGCTGCACCTGAAAGAACCGAATTCAATCCGCCTGTTCGCATTCACCACCACGGCAAACACCTGATCGTGTACATCATCGAAGACGACGGCATCTTCGTCCTGCGTGTTCTGCACGAACGAATGAACGTTCCCGCTCAGCTCTTTCCCTGATGAAAACCACGGTCTAGCGCGACC
>JBCDIK010000288.1:0-3367 GCA_038749065.1 Pseudomonadota bacterium
GCGCGACTACGCACCGGGCGTGCTGCTGGACGGCCGCATGTCAGCGGCCGCCCTGGATGCGGCAACGATCATCGTGAACCTGTTCGACGGCGGGCCGCGCTCGGAGGTCGCCTACCAGGTGAACAACGGTGAGTTCCAACCCATGGCCCGGGTCCTGCGTAAGGACCCATACATCGTCGAGCAGTTCAATCGACATCGTGACAGCAAGAAAAGCTGGGTCGAAGCCATGCCGTCGACGCATCTGTTCGAGGCGGACTTCGGCGATGACCTGACGGCGGGAACCTACCGCGTCACCGTGCGCGCCAAGGATGAGTTCGGTCGCGTGCACCACAGTCACGCCATCGTCGAGATTACCGCGCAGGGCAACGAAGCTGCCGATTCGCTCTCCTACCCGGCACCCTGATCGAACAGGGGATCCAGGGACAGGAGCAATCGCTGTGATCGCTCCGGCGGCGAGCGATGCACGACGCCGCGGAAGCCGTCCTGCCAGGCACCACCCTTGAGCAACGTCCATGCGCCTGCGGCCACCTGGCGCACCGCTGCGCCATCGCGCAAAGGCGGAGTAGATGCGCGAGCGTCAAACGCCGCGGCGTCCACGTCGTCGCGGGCAATCCACTGGGTCCCGGGACCGGCGAGCGTTACGAGGAGCCGGCAGGGGACGTGATCGACATGAAAGCGTGGGCACATCGGCCCGTGGAGGGTGGCCAGTCGGATCCCTACGGAGGCACAGCCCAGCAGGTCATGCAGCACCGACACGGCCAGGGTGATGTCCGCCGCCAGGGGTCCGAGCAGAGGTGCCGGGATACAGCTGCGCAAACGCTGCTCGACGGGCTCTGCGTCCAAGCAGCGTTGCGTCCAGCGCTCCTGCAGCGGTAGCTCGGCCAGGCGGTCCACGAGCGCCACTGACGAAGCGCCATCGGCCTGCGGCCGCGCTACGGTGATCAGCTCGACGTCTTCTCGATACACATCTGCCAGGTCACCCAGGCAGCTACTCGCGCAATGGCGCATCGGCATTCCCACGGCGAATCCGCTTCCCACGATCAGTAAACGTTATATCATAACGTTTACTGCGAGCTCGATTCAGGGCAACCGGTTCCCGGCAACGACTAAGACCCGTTAACGGTGACCCGGAGAGAAGTTACGACTCCTCGAAGGCCGCCAGCAGCGCCGCTTCCAGCTCGGCAAGCAGCGCTTCGTCGTCCGCACTGACCGCTTCTGCGTTGAAGCGCTGCAGCACCCGCTCGTCGCCCGCCGCGAGCAGGGCCTTCAGGCTGGCCGCCGGCGGCGAGGGCTCCGCTGGGCTCGCCTTCGCGGGCGTGGGGGCCGGGGGGGTATCGGGTTGCGTCACCACCGCTACGGGTGCGAGCGCAGGTGCAGGCTCCGGCGCTGCGGGTCTGGCAGGGGCCTGCGGCACCAACTCAGTCGAGTGGGCGCTGGTCGCCTCCGGAAGTGCGCCCTGGGGGGCGTTCTGCACCCAGGCGAGGGCAATGCCAAGCCCTGCAGCAGCAACAGCAACGATCGTGGTTTTGAGCATCTTGCCCCTCCGGAATCTGGATCACGTCCAGCTGAGAGGCCCGAGGCCGCAGATCGGTTCAAAAAATCTGCCGTCCGCGCTCCCGCTTCAGCGAGCCCGATCGGCAACGTACGCCTTGAGCGCATCAACGCTGGCAGGCAGGGACTCGCAGCGGCTGGGTAACGCGCGCAGCGCCTCCAGCCGCGGATGCCGTGCCAGCGGCGCCCCCACGGCCTCATCGACCGACTCCGGGAACTTGGCGGGGTGAGCGGTGGCCACGCAGACCATGGGCCCGGTGCGGGGCAGGTCCGCCGCCGCTGCCAGCCCGACCGCCGTGTGGGGGTCCGCGATGTAGCCGAATCGCTCATGAATCGAGCGGATGGCGGCGAGCGTATCGGCTGCGCCCACGGCGGTGGCGGCCAGGCCCTCGTCGGCGGGGACCTGCGACAGCGCCGCTGAGCCCGACTGCGCGAACTCGGCCATGAAGCCGCGCAGGGCCGCATCATCCTGCCCCAGGTGGTAGTACAGGTAACGCTCGAAGTTGCTCGCGACCTGGATGTCCATGGCCGGCGTCACCGTAAAGCGCACATCGCCACGCTCGTAGCGACCGCTGGCGAAGAACCGCGCAAGGATATCGTTCTCGTTGGTCGCGAGGACCAGCCGCTCGATCGGAAAGCCCATCCGCCGTGCCACGTAGCCGGCGAACACGTTGCCGAAATTTCCCGTAGGCACACAGAAACTGACCGGTCCATCGAGCTTGAGGCTGGCGTAGCCGTAGTACACCACCTGGGCCAGCACGCGCGCCCAGTTCACCGAGTTGACGGCGCCCAGGGTGTAGCGGTGCTTGAAGTCGAGATCACCGAAGGTCTGTTTCATCATGGACTGGCAGTCATCGAAGCTGCCGTCCACGCGCAGGCAATGCACGTTGTCGTCAAGCACCGATGTCATCTGCAGCTCCTGCAGCGTGCTGACCCGGCCCTTGGGGAACATGATGAAAATGTCGACGTTGTCCTGACCGCGGACACCGGCGATGGCCGCGCTGCCCGTGTCGCCACTGGTGGCGCCGACGATGTTCAGCCGCTCCCCACGCTCACCGAGAATGTAGGCAAAGAGTTGCCCAAGCAGCTGCAGCGCAATGTCCTTAAAGGCCAGGGTCGGCCCGTGAAACAGCTCGAGCACCGTCAGATCGCCGACGCTGACGAGATCCACCACCTGCGGATGGTCGAAGGTGCTGTAGGCACGCTGAACCAGCGCATCCAGATCGCCGCGCGGGATGTCTGTGACGAACTCGGCCAGCACGGCCTGTGCCAGCCCTACAAAATCGAGCTCGCGCCAGTGATCGAGGTGCGCACGCACATCGGGAATGCGCTCGGGAATCAGCAGGCCACCGTCCGGCGCCAGGCCGGTGATGACCGCATCCTTGAAAGGCATCGCGGGCGTGCGCCCACGGGTGCTGAGGTAGTTCATGGCTCGGCGTTCTGACCGCGCTGCTGGGAGCGGCGGATTCTACCAGCCCTTGTACCCCGCGAGCCCCTTAAGGGCGCAAGCTAGAGGGAGCCGCGACCGTAATTGTTCTGCGGCTTCCGGGGCGGGTCAGCGCGCAGATTGCGCGGGACTTCCTCGATATCGCCACCAGATTCCAGAAAGGCTTCGACATCCGCCGCCAGGCGGCTGCGGTCTTCGCTACGCGCCTTGATGGTGTGGTTGAAAACTTCGGCGCCGCCGCTGTCCTTGTCGCTGCTTGAAGCCACGATGCTCCTCCCGAACACGTTATACCCGGGTAGTTATAGACCAGGATCGGAATTGCGCAAGGCGAGGAGCCACAGACAGGGAGGCAGAAAGAGAAACGCCCGC
>JBCDIK010000289.1:0-3352 GCA_038749065.1 Pseudomonadota bacterium
CGAGGACGTGAGCGGCGCACGCTGATCCGCCAGATGCAGCAGCACGTGCAGGACGTCAGAGAGTCGGCTGTCCAGTTTCATTATGTAATTTAATATGTTACATAAAACACCGGAGGTCAAGGGCACAAGCGGTTCAGGGTGCTCCGCACGCGATCAGCCGAGTTGCTTTGTAGATGTCTCTGAAGCGGTGGTGACCCGGCGCGGAAGGATCAGACAGATCGACAAACAGGATGGAGCCTTCCAGCAGGGACGCGATGGCCACCGCTCGCGTGGTCGCCTGATGACGGGTCACCCCCACCGCCTGCTGAATCAGGTCGGCCAGAAAGGTCACGTAGAGGCCATGATAGGCCCCCAAAGCCTGCTTCGCCGTGGGGTCAATCTCTGCGAGTGCCCAGAACTGGATGTCGAGCCGGCCTTCTTCGACGCTCTGCGCACTGGCGATGGTGTACCAGCGCAACACCGCATCCAGCGTTTTCATCGCGGAGCCGCGGGTTTCCGA
Organism: Pseudomonadota bacterium; assembly: GCA_038749065.1. GTDB lineage: Bacteria > Pseudomonadota > Gammaproteobacteria > Pseudomonadales > Azotimanducaceae > CALHVX01. The sequence continues at coordinate 500 of JBCDIK010000289.1, forward strand.
TTGCAGCTGCGCCAGATCGCGCTGCTGTTCGAGCAGCCGATCGTTGACCAGCGCTGTGATCAGCTCAGCATGCGTGGGGAAGTAATACTGCACCGACGCCAGCTTCAGCCCCACCGCTTGCGCGACGCCGCGCAGGGTGAGCGCGCGGGCGCCTTCCTCCAGAAGCAATCGGCGTGCAGCCTGCAGAATTTCAGCGCGGCGTGTCGCCGCCGGTTTCTTTTTGGTGCTCACAGGAACTCCTGGGGGACCCGATCGCGCGGGTTGGGCAGCGCCCGGTCCGGCAGTCGACGAGTATACCTGTCAATTGACAGGCTGTGATCCCGGTCGTAGCATACCAGTCAGTCGACAGGTAACCGCTCGGGCGCTCGCCCGCGCAGGATGAAGGTGCCACCACCATGGGTATTGACCGTAGAGACTTCTTGAACGGCGTCGCGATCCTCGGTGCCGGGGCGCTGACGGCGGGCCTACCGCAGCCTGGTCGGGGCCAGGCAACCCCGGTTCCCGCCCAGCGCGCGCCGGTTCCCGCCTACCCTCCGGCGCTCACGGGCATGCGCGGCTCACACGATGGCTCCTTTGATGTGATGCACTCGATGGCCTGGGGCGGGAAGCGCTATGGCCGCGCCGCGACGGCGGTGGATGAGCCCTACGACCTGGTGGTGGTTGGCGGTGGGCTCTCCGGGCTCGCGGCGGCGCGCTACTACCAACAGTCGCAGCCCGACGCCCGTATTCTGATTCTGGACAATCACGACGACTTTGGCGGCCATGCCCGGCGCAACGAGTTCACCGTCGATGGCAAGGTGCTGATTGGGCACGGCGGCAGTCAGTCCATCGACACGCCCTCCGAGTACTCCGCTGAGGCAATTGGCCTGCTGAAAGACCTCGGCGTAGAAACTGAGCGCTTCTACGACTACTACGATCGCGATTTCTATGCGAGTCGGGGCCTCGCCATGGGCTTGTTTATGGCCGAAGGCCCGTTCGAGACGGCGCACTTCCAGCAGGCGCCAGTGGAGATGCTGGGTGGCTTCGGACTGATGTTCGGGGCGGCGAGCATCGGGGAGGGCGAGGCGCTGATTGAGACCCTGCCGCTCGCGCCCGCGGACAAGGCGAAGCTACGGGAACTTGTCTTCGAACCGAAGGACTATCTGGCAGAGTTCGACGAGAAAGAGAAATGGGCGCTGCTGTACGAGCTCAGCTACACGGACTTCCTGGCGGCGCACGCTGAGGCCAGTGATGTGCTGCTGACGCTCCTCGACGACAGTCTCAAGCAGCTGTACGCGTTGAACTGGCAGGCGGTACCGGCTGCGAACGCCGTCGATCTGATGATGCCTGGCACCCAGGCCCTGGGTCTCGGGCCCGGCAATCTGGTGGCCACTGCCGCACGGGCCCGTCGCTTCATGCCCCGGGGCCTGTGGCGGTGGTTGCTGGACAGAGTGCTGGCGCAGGATGGCGTCGAGCCCTATATCTTTCACTTTCCCGATGGCAATGCGAGCCTGGCGCGGCTGCTCGTCCGCAAGCTGATCCCCACGACGGCGAGCGGCAGGACCATGGAGGACATCGTACTGGCGCCGCTGGATTACGCGCGCCTAGACACGGCCGATGAAGCGGTTCGCTGTCGATTGAATGCCACGGTGGTGGATGTTCGCCATCGGTTAGACCGGGGCGCCGTCGATGTCAGCTACATCAAGGACGGCGCGCATCAGCGCGTGAGGGCCTCGCACGTCATACTGGCCTGCAATCACCAGGTCATTCCCTATATCTGCGACGAGTTGCCGAATCCTCAGCGTCTGGCGCTGGATCAGGCGGAGCGTGCGCCCCTCTGCTACATCAACGTGGCGCTGCGCAACTGGCGCGCCTTTGCCAAGGCCGGGATCCATCGCATCTATGCGCCCGGCAGCGAGCTCCCGCATATGCTGCTGGACTTTCCTGTGTCCATGGGCGGCGTTGAGTTTTCTGCCAATCCCGACGAGCCGATCCTCATGCACATCTCCTACGCCTCCTCTTCGGCGCAGAAAGGTGACCCGCGCACGCCCCGGGAGCTCTTTCGGGCGGGGCAGCATGTGGTGTACGGCAAGTCGTTCGCCGACTTTGAAGCGGCGATCCGGTCACAGCTGAGCGCAGCCCTCGGGGCCTACGGTTTTGATGCGGATCGGGACATCGCGGCGATCACGGTCAACCGCTGGACGCACGGCTATGCCTACGAGCCTATGGGTCACTCGAGTGAGCTGGCAGCGGATGATCCGGCATCGCCACACTACGCGGCGCGCCAGCAGCATCATCGGATCTCGATCGCGAACTCGGATGCGGAGTACAGCGCCTACGTGGACGCGGCCTTCGACGCCGCCTGGCGTGCGGTCGAGGAGCAGCGGGCGTTGGTTGATGAGGCCTAGAGTTTCAGTGCCGCGATGATCTGCTGCGCGGCTGTTTCCGGTGACTGGTGCGTGGTGTCCACCGTCGCCTGGTAGTGCATGCCCTCATGGACGTGTCCGAACTGTCCCCGGGCCTGTCCGAGCATGCGGTCCCCGCGCGCTCGCTCCCGGCGCTCCAGCTCCGCCAGCTCGCAGTGCACGCCCACATAGTGGACGGGGAGACCCTCGAGCAGGCGCAGCCAGTCGCTGCGTAGTACTTCGTTCAGGACGACCTCATCCAGAATCAGGTTGACCCCGCTATGAGCCATCGCGGCGGCAGCGATCTGGTGTGCATGCAGCGTCTGCCAGCCCACGTCGCCGAAGGCGAGCTGCACCAGTCCCTCATCGTCCCGAACGAATCGAAAACCCTCGGGATGCTTGTGGTAGCGCATCGGGATCATCGCGAAGGCGTCGTCGATGCCCGTGAGCAGGTAGGGCGTCGGCAGCG
>JBCDIK010000290.1:0-3350 GCA_038749065.1 Pseudomonadota bacterium
CACGACCGGATCGACGAGTGGATGATGGGCTCCCTGACGGAGTACGACGGTAAAGCCTTCCAGGACGTGATGCGTGGTGATCTGTCCCTGCCCGGCGAGGCGGCGCAGGACGACGATGACAGTGATGCTGATGACGATCCGCTGACGGAGCGCATGAAAGGCATCCTCGGCGAGCGGGTCGAGGCGGTGCGGGTCAGCAAGCGCCTCAAGGATTCCCCGGCCTGCCTGGTGCTGGAGGACAACGCCATGGGCGCACAGATGCGTCGGATCATGGAAGCCAGCGGCCAGGCGATGCCCGAGAGCAAGCCGATCTTTGAGTACAACCCGGACCATCAGCTGGTGGCGCGGCTTGACGCGGAAGCGGACGAGGACCGCTTCGCAGACCTGCTCCTGATCCTGTTCGATCAGGCGGCTTTAGCTGACGGGTCGACGCTGAAGGACTCGGCGGGCTACGTGAAGCGGCTGAACCGGCTGCTGCTGGAGCTGCTGGGCAGCTAGAGGTTGAGCATTGCCCGGCGGCTGCCTAGCATGGGGCCATGAAGGTCGGGATCATCGGCGGCGGCAACTTCGGCACCGCAATCGCAAACATCGTTGGGGGCAACGGCCATCCGACGGCCCTGTGGATGCGGGATCCGGCCCAGGTGGCCGACACCCTGGCGCATGGCGAAAACCGGCGTTACCTGCCCGGGTTTCCGCTCGCAGAAGCGATAGCGGTCACCGGTGATCTACGCGAGGCGGTCGCAGATCGCGAACTCCTCTTCGTCAGTGTCCCGAGTGCGGCATTCCGCGGCGTCAGCGCGCAGGTCGCACCTTTGCTGGCACCGGATGCCGGCCTCGTCAGTCTGACCAAAGGGATCGAAGGCGAGAGCTTCAAGCTGATGAGTGATCTGTTGCGCGAGGCTGCACCGGGGCACTCCGTGGGCGCGCTGAGCGGCCCAAATCTGGCGAAGGAGATTGCCCAGGGCCAGTTTGCAGGCACGGTGATCGCCAGCCACAGCGGCGTGCTCTGTCAGCAGGTTCAGCAGGCGCTCAAGAGTCCGACGTTGCGGGTGTACGCGAACAGTGATCTCTATGGGGTCGAGCTGGGCGGCGCCCTCAAGAACATTTACGCCATCATCTGCGGGGTCGCCAGCGCTCTACAGGTCGGGCAGAACACCATCGGCATGCTGATCACGCGTGCACTCGCCGAGATGGGGCGCCTGTCCGTGTCGCTGGGCGCGAGCCCGCTGACTTTTCTGGGGCTGGCGGGCGTGGGCGATCTGATGGTGACCTGCACCTCGCCGCTCAGTCGCAACTACCAGCTCGGCGAGAAGCTGGGGCAAGGCATGTCCCTCGCTGAGGCAGTTGAAAGCCTCGGCAAGCTCGCCGAGGGTGTTAACACGCTCAAGGTGGTCCGTGCGCAGAGCCAGAAACTTGGGGTGTACATGCCCCTGGTGGAAGGGCTGCACCAGATCGTCTTTGAAGAGCGCGATCTGGCCCAGGTCGTCGCCGGGCTCATGACGGGCGCGGAAGGTGAAGACGTCGAATTCATCGCGCCGGCTCAGTGGCCGGCGGCGCGATGAGCGCCGCTCCGCGATCGTGTTTGCTCGTGGGGTTGCTCGCGCTGCTGGGTCTCGCGTCCGCCGCGAGCGCGCAAGCTGCACCGGACCTTGCCAGCGATCCCCGGGACGAAGTCCCCCTGGCCGATTTGCCGCTGCTGCCCCGGTTCCCCGGAGCCTGGCTGGTCGCCGGCACTGACCAGCCGGCCGCGCCGCGAACCCTGGCGCTGGGCCCCGTGGAGCGCAAACGCCGTGAGGTTCGGATTGGCGCGTCGCAGCAGTTCACTGCCGCGCTGCGCGAGCGAACCTACCAGGTGCCCCGTAGCGTCAGTCTCGCCGCGCTCGCCGCACACTACGAGCAGCGGCTGCGCGGGCGCCTGCTGTACCAGTGCCGGGGCCGGGACTGCGGGCGCAGTAACGAGTGGGCGAATGCAATCTTCGGAAACGCCGCGCTCTACGGCCCGGATGCCGATCAGTACTACTTTGCCGCGCAGCAGGATGACGCGCTGCTGGCCGTCTATCTTATCCGTCGGGGCAATCGTCGCCTGTATGCGCACCATGTGCGCTACGAGCCCACAGAACCGGTTGATCTGATTGCCATCCCCGATCAGCTCGGCGATCTGCGCCGCCTGGGCCGCTACCGGATCCCCGGGGTCTGGCCGGACCGGGACGGCACCCTGACCGAGGCGGAACTCGATGAGCTGCGTTCGCTGGCACCGAAGCTTGCGGCCCTGGATGTGCCGGCGCTGTACGTCGTTTGTCATGTCTACGCGCGCGATCGCGTGCCGCCGCCGGAAGGACGCCGCCCGCGCCAGCGCGAGCTGCGCGACGACAGCGCAGCGGTGGGTGAGCTCGTTGCTGCCGCGGAGCGTTGCGCCGACACCGCCGCCGGGGCGTTGACGCTGCCCGACGGGCCAGCGCTGCGCACCTTCGGAGTTGGCCCGCTCGCGCCCAGTGCCGAGTTGGATGACTCCCGCGTGGTGCTGGTGCTGCCGCGCATCGACTGACCACGGTCGCAGCTGGTGGCATCTCCGATGACGCTGCAGGCGGTGCTCGAGGCGACGGCGGCGCGGCTCGACGATGCCGGGCTGTTCTATGGCCACGGCACCGACAACCCCTGGGACGAAGCGGTGGCGCTGGTGCTGGCGGTGACGCAGGCCCCGGACGATGCTGCAGCCCTGGAACGGCCCGTGACGGCGGCAGCGCTGGCTCAGATCGAGGCGCTCGTTGACCGGCGGATCCGCGAGCGCATCCCGCTCGCTTACCTGCTGGGAGAGTGGTCGTATCTGGGGCTACCGTTTTACGTTGCGCCTGAGGTGCTGATCCCGCGCTCGCCGATGGGGCACTGGCTGGCGGCGCACGGCTCGCAGTGGTTGCCCAGATCGCCCCGGCGCATTGTGGATCTGTGCACCGGCAGCGGGTGCCTTGGGATCGTTGCCGCACTGGCGTTCCCCGAGGCGGAGCTGATCCTCACCGATCTGGATCTCAAGGCGCTGGCGGTGGCTGGGCGCAATGTGCGGCGACACGGCCTCGCCGAGCGCACGACGCTGCTCTGTTTGGACGGCGTTCAGGGCCTTGCGCCCCAGCGGGCGTTCGATCTGGTGCTGTGCAACCCGCCCTACGTCAACGAGCGCGACATGGCTGCATTGCCGGCGGAGTATCGCGCAGAGCCGGTGCACGCCCTTGCCGCCGGGCGGGATGGTCTGGCGGTACTGCAGCCGATTCTCGATGCGCTCCCTGGACTGCTGGCCCCGCGAGGGTTGTTTCTGGGGGAGGTGGGACACAGCGCCGCGGCGCTCGCGCGCGCACGCC
>JBCDIK010000291.1:0-3286 GCA_038749065.1 Pseudomonadota bacterium
CGATGTGCAGCTGCAGGAAGGTGAGCTGTACGTGGTGCCCAACGGGGTCGAGCATTGCCCCATGGCGGCGGAAGAAGCGGAGCTGCTGATCATCGAGCCTGCGGGCACGCCGAACACCGGCGATGCCGCCACCGCCGTCCACAAGAACAGGATTTAGCGACCGCCTATTTCTCGGCGGGAATCGGGCAGTTGCCGCAGACCCGGTCATCGCACAGTCGACACAGGGTCTTGCGTTCCAGGTCGGTGGTGCCGACGGACTCAAGCAGCTTTCCGAGCAGCGTGCCCAGCGTGTCCTGCTCGGCTCGGGTCAGCGGGCTGAGCAGCGGGCGGATCGCGGCCAGGCGTTCCTTCAGAATGCGCTCCCGCAGCGCCTTGCCACGGCGCGTGGCATACAGCGCCACGCGGCGGCGGTCACTGCCCTCGCGGCGCTCGACCAGGCCCGCGGCCACCAGCCGATCTACCAGCCGCACCGTGCCCGGGTGCGACAACCCCAGGATGTGGCGCAGCTGGTCATTGGAGGGCCCCAGATCGTAGCCGATGACCACGAGCGCGGCCGGCGTTTCCCCGGCGTGCTCGAGGACCTCGCGGCCGGTCTGCGCGATACGGTCGGCGACGGCGAGCCCGACGGCGCCGAGGAGATTGGCAGTACGATCGATCACCGTCAGAACGGTACGGAGCACGCGCTGCCCTTGCAACTTGACATTATGTGCGCTGCGCACATAATCGGGGCTCACTCGCGCGCCGGGACCGCTCATGCTGGATCAACTCAAAACCACCGCTGCCGACTGGGACGCGGACAGCCCCCCGGAACTTAAGTTTCTGTTCGAAGCCCGCGTGCAACTGCATCTGCCACCCATGGATGTGGGTGCGATGTCCGACGGGCAGCGCACCATCTTTCTCATCAAAGGCGGGACCTTCGAAGGCCCACTGCTGCGCGGCACGGTCGTGCCCGATGCCGGGGCGGACTGGATTCGGATTCGCCCGGATGGCTCAGGCCTGCTGGATGTACGGTTCTGCCTCGAGACTCATGATGGCGCGCTGATCTACGTGTACTGGCAAGGGCGGGTCTGGTGCGAGCCGGAAGATGCGGAGTACGCGTTTGATGTGCAGAAGGCGGACGACCCCGCCGGCGCCTGGCGCTATTATTTTCGTGCGGCGCCACAGTTTGAAACCGGCGATGAGCGCTACGCCTGGCTGAATCACATTATCGCCGTCACCAAGTCCCGCACCGGGAACGGTGGACCGATTCATCGTGTGTTTGCGGTGCGGTAGCATCATGCGATCGATCCAGAACGCCTGAGCAGGTTCCTCTATGGCGTGTTTTGCACTGTTTGCCACGACCATCGGCGCGTGCGGTATCGCCTGGGAAGGCGACGCCGTGGTCGCGACCCATTTGCCGGAGCGTACGGAGGCCGGCACCGCAGCCCGCCTGTTGGCGCGGACGCCGGCCCTCGCGGCCAATGCGCGCGCGACGCCGGCGGCCGCACAGCCCAGATCCATTCGCCGGGCCATCGCCGACATGACCGTGCTGCTCGAGGGCGCGCCTGCGGACCTGCGGTCGATCAGCTGTGACCTGACCACGGTAGAGCCCTTTGCGCAGCGCGTTTATGGCATCGCGCGGGACATCCCGCCAGGGACGACCTGCAGCTACGGTGAAATCGCAGAGCGGTTGGGCGACAAGCAGCTGGCGCGCAGCGTCGGCACTGCCCTCGGACGAAACCCACTGCCCATCATCGTGCCCTGCCATCGCGTCGTCGGTGCCGATGGCAAACTGACTGGGTTCTCCGCCCATGGCGGCCTGGAGACGAAGCTGAAGATGCTCGCCATCGAAGGTGCGGCGATTGGCGGCACGCCGGACCTGTTTGCGGGGCGCTAGCGCGCGAACGCCCGGTCAGGGCGCAGGAAACGGTAACCCGCAGGCTTCGACGGCCCGCTCATCGGCCCTCAGTGCCTGGGCGACCTCATAGGGGCGATCAGTGGCAAGCAGCACCAGCCCCTGGGCGACCAGTGCCCCGTATTCCCCGGCATCGCCATCGGCCAGCCAGCGGTCATCGAGTCGTTCACCGCGGCGGCCGAGGGTGCCGAACACGGGCTCGATCCCCAGCTGGCGTAATGCGGCGAACGCCTGCGCATCCGGGCTGCGCGTTCCCGTCCAGGCCAGCAGGTTCTCTGTCGCGACCTTTGATTCCGCCAGCCGCGCGACGTCCGCCGGGTTTCTGGCGCTCGCACTGAGCATCAGCTCCGGGGCCAGCCGCGCGATGAGCGAGGCTTCGGAATCGCTGTAGGAGATCAGCACGACATGCTGCTGCGCACCGGCTGTACGTACCGCGTCGATGATGTTGCGAAAGCTGGTCGAGCGCTTGCGATCGAGCTCCAGCACTGCGCCCGCTTCAACGGCCCACCGCAGTACGTCGGCCAGCGTCGGCGGGTGATACGCCGTTTCCTGGCCGACGGGATCGACCAGGCGGGTGGCACGGATCTGCGCCCAATCCCGATCGACGACCTGACCCTCACCGGTGGTGGTGCGTCCAAGCGAGCGATCGTGCATCAGGAACAGGACGCCATCGCGGCTCTCCGCGACGTCCACTTCGTGAACAAGCAGGCCCTGGGACCAGGCGTGTTGTAGCGTCTCGAGTGCGTTCTCCGGGTAGCCGGGCGCAGGCCCGGCGCGATGCGTGGCGATCAACAGCGCCTGCGCATCGCGCACGCAGTCGAAATAGGCGGGCAATGGACCCTGCGTTGCGACCGGCGCCTCCGGCTTGGCGCCACAGCCCAGCAAGGCCAACGTCAAGAGCGTGCCGCCCAGCCATCGCAGGGGACCGGTCAGCGTTGGGCCCCTCGCGCGCAGCAGCAACAACTCGGCATGTCTGTGGGACCTTGGGTGCATCACCCCTCCAGCAGGTTCTCAAGCGTGCGTTCACCCATGACCGCATGGCGCGGGTGATCGGCCCGTCCGGTGTCGATCAGGATCGCGGCGAACAGCGCGGCCCAGCCGCGCGCGCGGTGCCACAGAGCCGAGTCGCTATCCCGGTGCTGCGTCTCGTAGCGCGCCTGTGCGCTCGCCCGGGCCTCGCGATCGTGAAAGTTCATCCAGATGCCGGCCAGATCGGTGGCCGGATCCCCGGCGCACAGATCGCCCCAGTCGATCACCCCGCTGATGCGCCCCGCGTCGACGAGCAGGTTGCGAGCGTGGACATCGCCGTGCAGCCACAGCGCCTCTCTTGCGGGTGCAGCCTGCAGCGCGCTGCGCCAGAGCGCTTCGATCGCCGCACGGTCTGCGGCGTTC
>JBCDIK010000292.1:0-3270 GCA_038749065.1 Pseudomonadota bacterium
AGTGGCAGCTCGCCCTCGCCCGGAGCGCTGCGCCGATCCAACGCATCTTCCAGCAGGCCCGCCGGGTCATCGGTGAAGTTCGCGGGCGCGTCGCACAGCTGCAGGTACGGCAGCAGTGACGACTGTCCCGCAAGTATCGCCGCCGCTTCGCCACTGCGCGCCAGATGGAGGCTGTCGACCAGGATACCGACCGCTGGATGAGCCGCCTGGCGGACTGCAGCAAGTGCCTGCGACGGACGGCTGATTGCCGTTATGCGCAGGAACTCAAGGCATACCCGCTGCCCGTTGGGTGCGGCCAGCTCGCAGAGCTGGTGCAGGCCGTCGGCCGTCCGCGCCAGATCGGGTTCGTCGCTGACGACCAGCAGGTTATCCGCCTCGAGCTCGGCTCCAACGGCAACAATCTGCCGATGCCGATCGGTGATCTCGGCACGCTCCCCGAGCCAGATGACCTCGGCATCGAGACAATGGAGGCCGTGGGTCCGCATGAGCGCGCGCACCGCGCGCGTATCCGCGGCCGTCCAGTCCTCACCGACGGTGACGCCAAAGTGGGAATAACCTGCGGCGGCTGCCGCTTCGGCTACCTTGGGCCCGCCGTGCTCCGGCAGCACACCTGCCGCGAGCGAGAGAGTCCGAGCCGCCTGCTGCTCTGCACCTGCCATTGCTTCACCCTCGCGCTGGAGCGGGAGCGGGTCCGGTGAGGCGACCCGGGTCAACGGTTGTCATCGTAGCCGCTCAGGCGCGCGCGCGCCGCGTCCCCGTGCGCCCCGAGCCCTTCGCCATCCGCCAGCAGCGCCGCCGCCCGACCAAGCGTTTCGGCACCACCGGCGGAGATCTCGATCAGCGAGGTCCGCTTCTCGAAATCGTACACCCCGAGCGGCGATGAGAACCGTGCCGTGCCGAAGGTGGGCAGTACGTGGCTTGGTCCGGCAATGTAATCACCCAGCACCTCAGCAGAGTAGGAGCCGAGAAAAATGGCGCCTGCATGGCGCAGCTCGGGCAGCAACGCACGCGGATCGGCCGTGGCAACCTCGAGGTGCTCCGGCGCGATACGGTTCGCGACCGTTGCTGCTTCCTCGAGGTCACGGGTCAGGATGAGCGCCCCGCGGCGATTCAGCGATTCTGCAATGAGCTCTCCACGGGCCTGCCGGGGCAGCTCGTCACGCATCGCGGCCAGTACGGCATCACGGTAGGCGGCGTCGCTGGTCAGCAGCAACGACTGAGCCGCCGCATCGTGCTCCGCCTGGGAGAACAGGTCGAGCGCGATCCAGTGGGGATCCACAGATCCATCGGCAATGACCAGAATTTCACTCGGGCCGGCAATGGAATCGATGCCCACCTGACCGTAGACCTGTCGCTTCGCCGCCGCGACATAGGCGCCGCCAGGGCCAACGATCTTGTCGACGCGCGGAATCCCGGCCGTGCCCCAGGCCAGCGCGGCGACCGCCTGCGCCCCGCCAACGGTGTAACCGACATCAACCCCGGCGAGGTGCGCCGCCGCCAGGACCAGGTCGTTACGCGCACCCGCCGGCGTTGGCGTGGTCATGATCAGCTCGCCAACGCCCGCCACCTTGGCCGGAACTGCGGTCATCAGCACCGTTGAGGGGTAAGCCGCCTGCCCGCCGGGCACGTAAAGCCCGACGCGATCGAGCGGCGTAATCCGCTGCCCGAGCCGATTCCCGAGGTCATCGGCAAATTCCCAATCGCGCTGACGCTGGCGTTCGTGAAACGCCCGGATCCGGTCTGCAGCAAGCCGCAGCGCTTCGCGCTCGGCAGAGCCGATGCGTTCGCAGGCGGCTGCAAAGTCGTCCGCCCCGAGGGTCAGCTCCTCGAGCGTGGCCGCGTCGACCGCGTCGTGCTTGGCCGTGAAGTCCAGCAGGGCGCCTTCGCCCTCGCGCCGCACACGCTCGATAATCTCAGCGACCCGGCTGTTGATCGCCGACTCCGAGGTGACGTCCCAATCCAGCAGCGCATCCAGCTGCGCAGCGAAGGCGTCATCGGCCGTGGCCAGCAGCTGCGGATTCAGGTTGCTCATGCAGCCTGCACCAGCGGCCGCAACGTGGTGATGAGCGTATCGATCTCCCGCTGCTTGGTCTTCATCGAGGCACGGTTGACGATCAGCCGCGTTGAGATATCGGCGATGGTGTCGAGGGGTACCAGCCCGTTGGCGCGCAGCGTGTTGCCGGTATCGACGATGTCGACGATACAGTCAGCCAGCCCCATCGCGGGGGCGATCTCCATCGCGCCCGCCAGCTTGATGATCGAGACCGGCTGGCGGCGTTCAGCGAAGTACTTCTCCGTGCTGCGGACAAACTTGGTGGCCACCCGCAGCTTGCCGCCGCGCGCCGCCCAGGTTGCCGGCGCCGTGCCGACACCATCCTTCCCCGCCGGGCTCAGAAACAGCGGCGCCAGCGACTCGCCGCCGGTTGCGGCAAGCTGCCGCGCCTGGGACTCCGGGGCGGCGGTCATCAGCCGGCAGACGCCGATATTCAGATCCAGCCGTTCGTAGTAGCCCGCGGTCGAGTGATGCTCCAGCAGCGTATCCTTGCCGGTGATGCCAACGTCGGCAGCGCCATACTCAACGTAGGTGGGGACGTCCGAGCCGCGGACAACGAGCAGGCGATGACTACCGGTCTTGGTTTCGAAGACCAGCTTGCGCGACTTGTCCATGTCCTCCGCCGGGGCGAAGCCAGCCGCGGCAAACAGCGGCAGACACTCTTTCAGGATGCGCCCTCGATTGAGCGCGATGGTAAGCGACACGGTGCCCCCTCAATGGTTATCGATGTCGTGAGCGCGCTATCGGCATGCACTTGCAGCATGCGGAAGCAGTGCAAGCGCGGTCAGCGCGACACCCGCTGGACGACGGCCCCGAGCGCGGTCAGCTTCTCTTCGATCTGCTCGTAGCCACGGTCAATATGGTAGATGCGATCGATCCGCGTCGTGCCGGCAGCCGCAAGCGCAGCGATGACCAGGCTGAAAGAAGCGCGCAGGTCCGTCGCCATGACCGGAGCGGCGTGCAGCGTCGCGACGCCTTCCACATGGGCTGTCGACGGACCCTCGAGGCGGATGCCGGCGCCCAGTCTATTCAGCTCCTGAACGTGCATAAAGCGGTTCTCGAAAATCGTCTCGCTGACCCGGCTGTGGCCTTCGGCCAGACAGTTCAGCGCCAGGAACTGCGCCTGCATGTCGGTTGGAAAGCCCGGGTAAACGGCGGTCTCGAGATCGACGGCGCGGGGCCGCTGACCACGCGCATCAATCTCGATCCAGTCCGGA
>JBCDIK010000293.1:0-3178 GCA_038749065.1 Pseudomonadota bacterium
ACGCAAGCAGCTCCGGCAACGTCGACAAAGCCATCGAAAACTACCTGACGCTGATCGAGCGCTTCCCGGCGGACAATGCTGGTCTGAACAATCTGGCGGTGTCGTACTTTCTGAAGCGGCGCTTCGACAAGGCGCTGGAGTACAGCGATCAGTTGCTCGAGATCTTTCCGAACCGACCTCTCTACCGCGGTAACCACGCCCTGTATCTCATGTACTCCGGTCAGTTCGAAGCGGCGGCGCAGGAAGGGCAGGAGACGCTCGAACTCGATCCTTCCTACCATGTGGCTTGGCTGCCGATCGCTGTGGCGGCCGTGCGCAACGGCGATTACGCTGCGGCGGCGTCCGCCTATGGATCCATGGCCGACGCGTCCGCGGATGCCGGCGATATCGCGCGGCTCGCAGCGGCGGACCTGGCGCTGTACCGCGGACTGCCCGCAGCTGCAGCGGCGCAGCTGCGGGAGGGCCTGGCTCGGGGCGGCACCGTCAGTGAGCAGGGGGACTTCGCCCGGCGCATGGCGGCCTGGCAGGCCGTGGCAGATGTCGATCGCGGCGCCGCATTCGATGTCGAGCAGCTGCTCACGGCCACGGGGGAACGTCGCCAGCCGGCGCTGCTCGTCCCCGCCGCCTGGGCGCTGGTGGGCGCGGACGCGCACGAGGCCGCGGAGTCCCTGGCGCAACGCCTGGCGCAGCAGCCCGCACCGGAGTCCCGCGCCTACGGCAGCGTCATCCGTGGCTGGATTGCCCTGGCCACGGATACCCCGCTGGCGGCGATTGACCATGGCCGTGAAGCGCTGCGTCTAGCGGATCTGTGGCTGGTCCGTGATCTGCTCGGGCGGGCTTACCTCGCGGCCGGGAGTCCCGTTGAAGCCATGAGTGAGTTCGACGTCTGCGCGGAGCGATTGGGGGAGGGCATCGCCGCGTTCCTGGATGACCTGCCAACGCTGCGTCTGACCCAGGAACTCGAATACTGGCGGGCACAGGCCCGGCAGGGAGCGGGACTCACCGACGAGGCTCGGCGTGGATATGCGGCTTTCGTGGCCCAGTTTGCGCCAGACGCGGAGCATCCGCTGTTGCGCCTGGCCCAGACGCAGCTCGACGAAGCCGGGACAGACCTTCAGCAGGACTGACAGGCCCGGAGGGCCACTCTCCGGCGTTGGCAAACCTGCTTGCTCGTCTCCGTGGCTGTATCGGGACATTTTACAATCTTCTTGCATAGGCACCTCCCCGCGAGTGCTACGGTGGCGTCTGGAAGGGTGGGACCGGTTCTTCCGGTGACCGGCGCGGCCATAGGCCGGACGGCACCGTTGGGCCCCAACGATTGGCAAGGATGAAACACAGACGTTCTCTCACAGCGTTGACCGTGCTCTGCGCGATCTCCTTGAGTGCGCTCAGTTCGAGCGCGGCGGGAAGCGTCATGGACCCTGCGGTCGTCGAGCCTGTGTCCCAGGCCGCTCTGGCGCCCTCGCTGCCGGAGTCTGCTGCGCCTGCACCCGCCCGGTTCCGGTCGCTGCCGCTGCCGGTCGCGAGCCTCGCTGCAGTCCCGGAACCGGCTGGGCTCGTGCTTCTGGGTCTCGGAGCTCTGCTGCTGATCCGGCGTCGCCGCAGCCTCTAGGCGCGCCTGGCCTCTAGGCGCGCCTGCATGACTTCGCTAGGGTGCGCAGCGCGCAGCGGGGTGCCCGGGCAAGGAGCAAGCAATGTTGGATCAGGTCCTCTGGCCGGAGGTGGCAGCGGCGGCCGCCACGCTGTTTTTCATCATGGATCCGCTGGGCAACGTCCCGATCTTCAATGCGATCTTAAGCCGCTACTTGCCCCGGGAGCGGGCGTTGATCTCGGCCCGGGAGCTGTGCCTTGCGCTCCTCATCCTGTTCGCCTTCCTGTTTGCCGGCAATCGTATTCTCGCGTTTCTGGGGATCAGCCAGTCATCCCTGTCGATCGCCGGTGGCGTGCTGCTGTTCATCATCTCCCTGCGCATGATCTTCCCGCGGCCAGCGGCGCTGGCGGAGGATGAGGCCGAGGCTGATCCGTTCATCGTGCCGCTGGCGGTGCCGATGGTGGCTGGACCCTCCACCATCGCGGTGTTGCTGCTGCTGAGCGGCGGGCAGCCGGAGCGCATGCTCGAATGGAGCCTCGCGCTGCTGATCGCCTGGCTCGGGAGCACGGTACTGCTGGTCGCATCGCCCTTTCTACTGCGCGTGCTTGGGGATCGAGGTTCCCGGGCGCTGGCGAGGCTCATGGGCATGATCCTCGTGATCCTCGCGACGCAGATGACCATGAACGGCGTCGCCGAGTTTGTTCGGGCGTTGGGTGCGCCCTAGGCTGAGGCCCGCTCGGCAAGGTAAGCATCGCGCACCTTCCGGCGCTGAATCTTGCCCGCGGCTGAGCGGGGCAGTGCGGCTTCGAAGATGATCTGTCGCGGGCACTTGAAGGTCGCGAGGCGACCGCGACACCAGTCGATCAGCGCCTGCCCCAGCTGCTCGTCGCCCTCCTGCCCGGGCCGGAGCTGCACCAGCGCCACCACCGCCTCGCCCCACTCGTCATCAGGTACGCCGATGGTGCAGGCGTCGGCCACAGCGTCATGCTTGAGCAACTCGTTGTCGACTTCCTGCGGGTAGATGTTGACCCCGCCGGAGATGATCAGTTCGGCTGAGCGCCCGGTCAGGAACAGATAGCCGTCTTCATCGAAGTAGCCCATGTCCCCGAGGGTGAAGTAGTCCCCCTGATAGGAGCTGCCGGTCTTTTCCGTGTCTTTGTAGTACTCGAAGCGACCCTGCGCTGGGGCGCGCATGTACACGGTGCCGACGGTCCCGGTGGGCACTTCCGCGCCGGCCTCATCGAGGATGCGGTTGTCGAATTCGGGCCCCGGGCGACCCACGGTGCCCGGTTTGCGCAACCACTCGTGGCTGTCGACCAGAAAACCGCCGCCGCCTTCCGTGGCCGCGTAGTACTCCCAGATCACGGGCCCTAGCCAGTCGATCATGGCGCGCTTCACATGCACCGGGCACGGCGCTGCGCCGTGAATCACCCGCCGCAGCGAGTCCAGCCGGTAGCGGGAACGGGTTGCTTCCGGCAGTCGCAGGAGCCGGTGGAACATGGTCGCCACCATGTGAGTGTGAGTGATCGAGTGCTCGTCGATCAGGCGCAGGGTTTCCTCCGCATCCCAGCGGTCCATCATCACGAT
>JBCDIK010000294.1:0-3159 GCA_038749065.1 Pseudomonadota bacterium
CCGGCGTAAAGGCGCTGCGGATCAGCGTCGCGTTCATATCCTGGGCGATGGCGACGAAGGCGTTGCGGATGATCTCGGTGGTGATCGGATCGACGCTGTTCATGCTGGTGTTCATGCTCACGCTCCTCGCTTCAGTATCAGGCTACCCAGATTATCCTGTGACAGGGTCCAGCCCGGCGGCACCACGGTGGTGGCGCTCTTTTCCTCGACGATCACCGGTCCAGCCGCGGTGAACTCGAGCGGCATACGATCCCGGAACAGCACCGCGGCCGGCTGCGCCTGGCCGGCAAAGGTCACCGTGCGCTCGCCGATCTGCGGATCCGTGCCCGGCGCCGCGAAGGTGCTCGCGTGATCATAGCGCTGCACGGCGCCGAAGGCTGCCAGTCGCAGATTCACAAACTCCACTGGCGCATTGCGGTTGGCATGGCCGTGGCGGCGCTCATGGGTGTCGTGGAAGGCCTCGACGAGGGCGGTGAGACCCTGGCCGCTGAGCACCGGCACATTGATGCTGTATTCCTGGCCGATGTAGCGCATGTCCGCGGTGCGCAGCGCGCTGATGGCCCCGTCACCAATGCCCTGGCGCGCGACCTGCGCCCGGCCGTCCTGCTCCAGCGACTCGAAGTGGGTGTTGAGCTCTGAAAGCTGCGTATCTGCCAGCGCCTTGAAGAAGCTGACGCTCAAGTCCTGGCGCAGATCGGTCTGGAGCATGCCCCAGGCGGAGAAGGTGCCCGGAAAGCGCGGCACCACCACCTCGGCGATATCGAGTTCCTCCGCCAGAAAGGCGGCCGCCATGGGCCCGGCACCGCCGAAGGCGACGAGCGCAAACTCCCGCGGGTCGAGCCCTTCGCTGACGGTAATGGTGCGCATCGCGTCCGCCATGGCCGCGTTGGAGATCGCGAGAATGCCTTCCGCAAAGCGCACCGCATCGAGTCCGGCTTCTTCTGCCTTGCGCGCGATGGCACTGCTGGCAGCGGCCTCGTCCAGGTTCATGTCGCCGCCGAGGAGGGAGCTGTTGCCCAGGCGTCCCAGGTACAGGTTGGCGTCGGTGACCGTTGGCTCCGTGCCGCCGCGGCCGTAGCAGGCCGGCCCGGGCTGCGAGCCGGCGCTGTGGGGGCCGACGCGCATGGCGCCGCCGTCGAGCCAGGCGATGGAGCCGCCGCCGGTGCCGATGGTCTGGATGTCGACGATGGACATGAGCAGCGGCAGCCCTTCGAGCTCGGTCTCGAGGGTCGTGTTGGCCTCGCCGCCGACGACCAGGGACAGGTCGAAGCTGGTGCCCCCCATGTCGACGCACAGCAGGTTCTTGCGCTCGCCGCTGGCCGCCAGCGCGGTGCCGGCGATGGTGCCGCCCACGGGGCCGGAGAGCAGGGTGTACACCGGCAGCTCACGCGCGCGGTCCGCGGTGGTGATGCCGCCGTTGGACTGCATGATGTGCACCGTGGCATCCATCTGCTGGTCCTTCAGCGTCGACTGCAGGCTCTTCAGATAGCGCTCTACCACCGGCGCGACGTAGGCGTTCATGACCACGGATGAGGCCCGCTCGTACTCGCGCCACTCCCGGGCGATCTCATGGGACAGCGACACGGACAGCTCCGGCAGTGCGGCGTTCAGGATCTTCCGAGCCTGAACTTCGTGCTCCGGATAGGCGTAGGCGTGCAGCAGACATACGGCCACGGCGTTGATGCCCTCGGCTTTGACCTTGGCGATGATCGGATCGAAGTCCGCCGGGTCCATGGGCTCGAGTTCGGTGCCATCCCAGCTGCGGCGGCCGCTGACTTCGTGCACATCGCTGCGCGGGACCAGCTTGTCCGGCTTGCGGTAGCGGAGCTCGTAGAGCGTGTGGCGATTGCCGCGGGCGATGGTGTAGGCATCGCCGTGACCTTTAGTCGTGATCAGGAGGACCCGCTCGCCCTTGCGTTCCAGAAACGCGTTCAGGCCCACGGTGGTGCCGTGCACGAAGAACTCGATTTGCGAGCGGTCGTCGATCAGCTCGCCGATGCCGTTGATCACGCCACCAGCTGGATCGGCCGGGGTCGTGGCGGTTTTGCCAACGAACACCGGCCCGTCCGAGGGCTCGATGACGATGTCCGTAAAGGTGCCGCCAATATCGGCGGAAACGCGGTAGCGAGTCACGGCAGCCTCCCGAAGGGCAGTTGTTGCGGGACCCGCGGCTGCGGGTCCCGATGGCTGATCACATGGTAGCGATCAGCCTGGCGTGTGGTGCGCGCTAGAAGAAGTTGTAGCGCGCGCGCACGGTCCAGATCTTGCCCGGGGCGCGGGCCGAGAAGCCACCGGCCACCCACTCCGAGTTGTACTTGATGTCGTTGAGGTTCTGCACCATGCCGATCACTTCCCAGCGGCCGTTCGCTTCTTCCAGGCCCAGGCGGGCATTGACGAAGTTGAGCGAGTCTCGCGAAGTGGAATTGGCCGTGTCCCAGAACTGCTCACCGCGATGCTCGTAGTCGACGCGCATGAGCAGATTGAAGCGATCACCCAGGGGGGCGCGGTACTGGAAGCCGGTATTGAAAGTCATGTCGGCGATGTAGGGCGCGTCGTTCCCGACCGCGGTTGGATCCACCGTGTAGGCATCGATCTCCGAGTCGGTCCAGCCGGCGGCGGCGTAGAACTGCAGCCGCTCAGTGGCGGCGAAGGTCAGATCGATCTCGCCCCCTTCCAGGCTCACCTCGTCGATGTTGGTCAGGATCTGTGCGCTGATGGCGCCGATGAACGAGAAGAACTGCTGGCCTTCTACATCGGTGCGGAACAGGGCCGCGTTCAGGCGCAGGCGGTTGTCGAGCAGCGTCGACTTGACGCCGATCTCGAAGGACTCGGACTCTTCCTGATCGGCGACGTCGGAAACGCCGTTCAGCCCGGCGCCGGCGGCCACCTGCGCGATACCGTTCTGGTTGAACTGGCCGGAGCGAAAGCCCTCGCCCCAGGTGGCGTACAGGTTCAGGTTGTCCGTCGGCTGATAGCGCAGGGTGACCTTGGGCTGCAGCTTGTCGAAGCTTTCCTTGTTGCGCGCCCCGGGCTGGCCCGCCGGGAACTGCAGGAGCGACACGTTCTGCTCCCGGTCTTCCTCGTCGTAGCGCAGCGCCAGCAGCAGGTCGAGCTCGTCGGTCAGCGCGATGTCGACGTTGCCGAACACGGCCCAGGCCG
>JBCDIK010000295.1:0-3104 GCA_038749065.1 Pseudomonadota bacterium
ATCACCTGTACACGGAAAAGCAGGTCGATGCGCTCTTTCGCGGTGCGATCCAGAAGCTCTATGTGGGCAACGCCAAACAGGGCGACAACCGTGTCACCGCGTTCTTTACCGGCCGGGGCCCTTCGGGTCGAGACTTCAAGCGCGCCACGACGGTCGAGTTCGAGAAGTCCTTCGAGCCCACCTATATCGAGCTGGCAGTGAGCGATTCAGAGTCGAAGTATCAGCCTGACTTCAGCGCGCAGGTGCGCGACTAGCACAACCTTCATCAAGAGAGCGCTCAGCGAGCTTCGCCATGAAAGAACTGCTCTGCAGGCTCATTCTCAGCTGTACGGTGGCCGGCCCCGGTGCCAAGCCGGTGGACGAGCTCGTGTACGGCACGGTCCTGTACGACTACTTTCAGGAGTCCTACAGCGATGCGCTGGTCACGACGATGATCGCTGAGGCCCGCGAGCAGCGCGGTGAGGACCTGGTGCGCTTTGAGCTGGCCAAGGGCAGCTTCGCATTCAAGGAGCAGCTCTACGATCTCGCGGCGGAGACCTTCGGCGCACTAGACCCGGCGGAGCTGACCGACCTCGACAACCAGCGTCTGGCCTTTCATCTGGCGCGTGAGTATCACCGTCGCGAAGACTGGGACGCGCTCGCGCAGCGCCTGGCGCAGATCGATCTTGGGGAGAACTGGCGCGGCCGCCTGAAGACCCACCCGGAAGTCGAGTACATGCGCGCGGACCTGGCGCTGGCGCAGGGCCGCTTTGAGGATGCACGCGCGGCCATCGATCTGATCGAGCCGGATCATCCGCTGCGCGCCTACGCGCTGTTCAATCTGGGCGTGGTTCTGAAGGACCAGTCCCCTGTGGGCGCGGCAGAGGCGTTTACGACCCTTGCGGCACTCGAGCCGCGCAGCGCCGAGAGCCTCGACCTGGTGCAGCGCGCGAAGCTGGCCCTGGCTTTTCTCGCGAGCGAGCGCGAGGCGCAGACGGAAGCGGCCACGGTACTGGCACAGCTCCCCGCTCAGGGCCGGTACCGGGACACCGCCCTGGCGGCTTACGGCGCCCTGGCCATGGACCAGGGAGAGTATGAGCTGGCCGCGCGGATCTGGCTGACGCTTAAGGATGAGCCCTACTGGACGCCGAGCACCGCCGCTGCCCGCCTGGGCTTTCCCTTAAGCCTGGAGAATCTCGCTTCCCAGGAACTGGCGCTGGCGCAGTACCGCCGCGCGGAGCAGACCTTTGAAGCGCGGCTGACGGCGCTGGATACGCTGTCCAACCGCGCGCAGGACCCGGGTTGGGTTCGCGAGCTGCTGTACACCTTCTCGACACCGGGTGTCGATGAGGCCGACCGCAGTGCGCTCATGGAACGCTGGCAGGAAGAGCTCGGCCATACGGACTGGTTGGAGTGGCTGGCCAGCGAGACCGTGCACGGTCTCCTGTTGGACTGGCGCGCGCTGCTCGATGAGAAGGTCTGGCTGGATGGCGTGCCGGAGAATCTCGCGGCGCTGGAGCAGGTCGCCACGGAGCAACGACGACGCAGCCAGCAGGCGCGCGCGCTCCTGCACGAGGAAGAGCTGCTGCTGCAGCGCGATGTGCTGCAGGTCCAACTCGGCGAGCTCGATGTCCGCCTGGATACGCTGCGCGGCGTCGAGCCCGATCTGCAGTGGGCGTGGATGCACGAGATCGGCACGCCCGCTGAGCGCGAGTTGCTCGAACAGCTTAAGACCATGAGTGAGCAGATCGGCCGTTACTTCGAGCCCGCGGACCAGGCGCGCTGGCAAGCGCGGATCGACCGGCTGCGCGGCGTGCTGCTGTGGGACCAGACCGTCGAGCAGGCAACGCGCCTGCAGTCGTTGCGCCGAACGGTCAGCGATACCGCTGCGGTGCTGGCGGATGTGGACACGCGTATTGCTCGCGTGCAGGCCGCGGAGCGCCAGTTCGTGGCCGGCGTCGAAACCAACTTTACTGAGCTCGCGGAACGCGCTGGCACCGTGCGCGAGCAGGTCGCCCAGGCCATCGGCGAGCGTGAAGAACGCCTGGCGCTGGAGCTGCAGCGCGGCATGCAGCAGGAGCGGGCTCAGGTCCGGCAGTATCTGCTGGTGACCCGCGTTGCCATTGCCCGCACTGCCGATCAGCTGGCGGGTGTGGGCCCGGATGCGGGCGCGTCCACTGGCGCGGACGTGGTCGTGGAGGGTGGTGGTGAGTAGTCGGATGCGATGCCTCGTCCTGCTGGCAACCCTGGCAGGTGCTGGCTGCAGCTGGTTCGGTGGGCGCAACGAGTTCACGCCGCGGGGCCCGGTGCTGGGAGAAGTCCTCGCGGACCTGCCGCCGCTGGCATTGCCTGAGGCGACCGCAGACGCACCGAGCCGCGAGGAGGTGTTGGCCGCCTACGAGAAAGTGTACGGACAGATCCCGGATCTGGGCGAGAACCTGGCGGTCGGCAAACGCCTCGCCGATCTGAAGATGGATGCCGGTGAAGAGGCCGACATCGAGGGCGCGGAGGCTCCCTACGATGATGCGGTGACGCTGTATGAGTCGCTGCTTGCGCAGAGTGAGGGATCGTCCGCCGCGGGCCGCGACCAGATTCTCTATCAGTTAGCCCGTGCCCATGACCTAAAGGGCCAGGGCAACGCGGCGGTAGCGTACCTCGACCGGTTGATCGCTGATCATGAAACGAGTCGCTACCGCGTGGAAGCGCACTTCCGCCGAGCGGAAGCGGCGTTCTCCCGGGCGGACTACGCTCAGGCGGCTGCTGACTACGGTGTCGTCGTATCGGCCGGGCAGGACAGCCCGTTCTGGCAGAACGCGAACTACATGCGCGGCTGGGCGCTGTTTAAGCAGTCTGACCTCGAGCCCGGGCTGCTGAACTTCTTTGCGGTGATCGATGCGCTGGTCGGCAGTGCGGCTGGGCAAGGCGCGCCGGCGGATCTGGATGAGCTGCCAGCGACCGATCGAGAACTGGTGCTCGACAGCCTGCGGGTGGTCACCCTGGCCCTGAACTACCTGGACGGCGCGCAGACGCTGGCGGCGCAGATGCGCAGCGTGTCCCGGCCGAGCTGGCAGTACCTCGTGTACCAGGCGCTCGCGGACGATCATCAGGACAAGGAGCGGTTTCTC
>JBCDIK010000296.1:0-3075 GCA_038749065.1 Pseudomonadota bacterium
AAATTGTCCCGCACCTGAACGAAGCGGGCTTCGCTGCTGCGGATGTGCGCATCCAGCCGCGTCTGCTGGGCCTTAAGCTGGCCCCTGATTTCTGCCAGCTCATCGCCGATGAGCATCTGGCGAATCTTCACGATCGCATCCGGGTCATTCAGGCTGACGCGTTTGCGTCCCTGTTCCGGCGTGTTCAACTGATTCTGTCTGAGCTTGCGCATGGCAACCCCCTCGCAATGGTAGAACTGCTTGAGCCCGCTGGCGAGACTCATCCCCAAGCCAGGTCGACTGCCTGACGATCGACCCAACGGCCGACCACTGCCCGCAGCGGACAGCACGGAAAGCTTAGCCAGCCCCCGACAGCGAAGCTGTAGGGATAACGCATCAGATGTCCGCAAACGCTCAAGAAACCGGCAGCGGATGTAACGGGCCGCTCACAATCGCAGACTCGTAGCCGAGAAAGTGGCACCGTTCTTGCTTTGCATCCCCACGTTAATCCTTTGCGTCAATCACTTGTATTGATCGGGCATTCCGCTCCCTGCCGCTGCGGTCGGGAACGGGCAGCTATACGACGGCGCCGCGGGGCGGGTGGACTATCATGGCAACGGGCGACCGCGAAGCCCTCAACGCGCTGCACATCCTCCTGATCGATGATGATCCGCAGCGCTGCGAGCAGGTCGAGGCGCACCTCACCTGTGCTGGCTATCGCGTCTCGACCGGCGCGGCCTCGGCCAGTTCGCTCTTGCGCGCGGTCTCCGATGCACAACCAGACGTGATCCTCATCGACATGGCCTCCCCCAGCCGCGACCTGCTGGAAAGCCTCTCTTTCATGACCGCCAACGAGCCCAAACCGGTGGTGCTGTTCTCGCAGGAAGAAGATCCGGACTACATCCGTGAGGCAGTGGCCGTCGGGGTCTCGACGTACCTGGTCGGGGATCTGGATCCGGAGCGGGTGCGGCCCCTGATCGATGTCGCCCTCGCGCAGTTCCGGGCCCTGGAGGCACTGCGCGATGAGCTGGCGCAAACGCGCACCGCGCTCGATGAGCGCAAGTTGATCGATCAGGCAAAGAGCCGGCTCATGGAGCACCACGGCCTGGCGGAGGAAGAGGCGTTCAAGCTACTCCGCTCCCAGGCCATGAAACGCAACCTGCGCCTGGTGGAGTTCGCAGAAGCGGTCCTCGGCGCCATACCCCAACGGGAATCTTCCCCATGAATCTGACGAAGCAACCCGAACTGCAGCTCGGGTACCTGCGCCTGACGGACAGCGCGCCGGCACTCATCGCTCGGGCGTTAGGGTTCTTCAGCAGCGCCGGCCTGTCGGTCACCCTGCGTCAGGAAGTGAGCTGGGCCAACCTGCGGGACAAGCTGACCGTCGGTGAGCTGCAGGCGGCAAACCTGCTGGTCCCGCTGCCGGCGCTGGTCCGGCTCGGCGCCAGCGGGATTCGCACGCCCCTGCTGACCGGGCTCATCCTGTCCGCCAACGGCAACGCCATCACCGTGCGCCCGCCGCTGGCGCAGCCGGCGGATGATCTTCGCGAACCCTACGGCGCGCTGAGCGCGGCGCAGCGACCACTGACCTTCGCCACCGTGCATCACTTTTCCACGCACATGGTTCTGCTGCGCCGATGGCTGCGCGGTGCCGGGCTGGATCCGGATCGGGACGTGCGGACCCTGATCATTCCGCCCAGCCAGATGGTGGACGCTCTGGCCGCTGGCCTGATCGACGGCTTCTGCGCCGGCGAGCCCTGGAACAGCCTCGCGGCGCAGCAGGGCGTCGGGACCATCGCCGCCTATGGCCAGGACATCTGGCCGAACGCGCCGGAAAAGGCGCTGTGCGTTCGCGAAGACTGGCATGAGGCTCACCCGGAAACGCACCTGCGCCTGCGGCAGGCGTTGATGCGCGCCTGCCGCTGGCTGCAGGACCCGGGAAATCGCCACGAAGCCGTCCACCTGCTGGCGGGGACCGAAGCGCTGAATCTACCGGAAGCGGTGCTGGCGCCCGCCCTGCTGGCAACCACCGAGCACAAGGGCGCACCTGCCGGGTCGGGGCTCTATCACTTCGAGGATGGTCAAGCCGCCGCGGCGTGGTACGAACAGGCGCACGCCCTGGTCGAAGCCTGTACGGAGCTGCTCAGTGCCGGGCCCGACGCTGCGGCCATGCAGCAGATTCTGGGCGCCACCTATCGGGCCGATCTGTACACGGCCGCGCGAGAATCCCTCACGTTCTAACCAGGATCGCGTTGCACCGCCCTGGTGCGTCTTCTGCGGTGTTGGTCCTTCCGGGTGCAGCACGTGAGCGCTCGGTGACGTAAAAGCGTCCGCGGCCGCCGAACAGCGCCCATTCTGCCGTTGGTGAAGCCAATGCAGCGCCTGGCACGGCTCTTGTATCTGCAATGCGTACCAAGGCGGGCGACCAGTCGCATCGCCGATTCCAACATTGAGCCCCCTGACAGGGTCTCCCCGGGTAAAGACGCCCGCTCTGCTCGCCTTCTCCTGCGCGAGCGGCGCGGGCGTTTTTGGTTTCAGGGGCAAGCAAAAGGACCAACGTTATGACGCAGCCACTCACAGCACGGCGCGCCGCACATCTACTGAAGGCCGCGTTGCTGTCTGCGCTGCTGGCGCTGGGCAGTGCCGCGCTGGCGGAGATTGGCGAGCCCGAGAAGGACGAGCTGACCTTCGGCTTCATCAAGCTGACGGATATGGCCCCGATCGCCATCGCCTACGAGCGCGGCTACTTCGAAGATGAAGGGCTGTACGTCACCATCGAGGCCCAGGCGAACTGGAAGGTGCTGCTGGACGGCGTGATCGATGGCCAACTCGACGGCGCCCACATGCTGGCTGGCCAACCGCTGGCAGCGACCATCGGCTTCGGCACCAAGGCCCACATTGTGACCCCCTTCTCCATGGATCTGAACGGCAACGGCATCACCGTTTCCAACAAGATCTGGGAAGCGATGAAGGCGAATATCCCGAAGCAGGACGACGGCAAACCGGTTCACCCGATCAAGGCAGAAGCCCTGAAGCCGGTGGTCGATCAGTACATTGCCGACGGCAAGCCCTTCAACATGGGCATGGTCTTCCCGG
>JBCDIK010000297.1:0-3073 GCA_038749065.1 Pseudomonadota bacterium
CCCAATCCCGAACATGTCCGTGAATGGAACCAGGCCGAGTTTGCGCAGCTGCTGGCCCACGCCGGTTTTGCGATCGATCGGCATCTCCTGTTGCCGCAGCGGCGCAGCGCCTTGGCTCAGCCCTGGCTGTTGCCGCTGCTCGCCCGGCTGCGCCCGGCGCAGTACGCCGGTTGTCAGCTCGCGGTATGTTCGATTCCGTAAAGCGCGCCGGCTTGACGGCGCTGGTGACCCGGGAGAACAGTGCCCTCCTGATGGCCGCAGCCGTGGCCATGGCCGCGTCCCTCGCGGTCCTGGCATCGCTGCTGGCCACCTTCGAGACCGCTTTTGTGGGCATGGTGCTTGTGACCCAAGCCTTTCCATTGCTCGTGCATCAGATTGTCAACCTGAAGTCCTGGCAGTCCTTTACGCGGGAGGCGACGCCACCGCTGCGCGCCGGTGATCGGTTGCAGGTCGCGGCGCTGACCCAGGCCTATTTTCGTGTTGATCTCGGCTGTGCGCTGCTCGGTGGATCGATCGCGTTGCTGCTCGTGGGCGCTGCGAGCGCGCTGTTCGGCTGGCCGGAGGCGTGGCGCGGCGCGCTCTACGCCTTTGCCGGGACCGTCTTTATCAACTTCTCGAGCTTCAGTTTTGCCGTGTTTCGGCTGCTGCGGGCCACCCGCGCGCAGAGCTTTGCCACGGTGTTGCTGCCCCTTGGGCAGTTGCTGCTCCTTGGGCTGTTCGCGCGCTCGCACCCGGGGGCTTCGGCATTTCTCGCGGCCTGGCTGACCCTGACGGTGGCCAGCTACGTGATCACCCTGGCGCTGGCGGTGATCGCGCTGCAGAGCCAGGGGCTCGGCGGCTGGTGGCGCGCGCGGCCGCCAGCGGGAAATCGGGCGTGGGCCTCGTCGCTGTGGATCAACGCGGCCACGTCGCTGGATGCGATCGTCAAGCAGGCCGATCTGCTGCTCGTGTCAGCGTTGTTGTCCGTCGATGCGGTGCCCGGTTACCGGTTGCTCAAGCAGAGCGGGGCAGCGCTGTATCGCTTTGCGGACGTGATCGCCCAGACCAGCTTCAGTCGTCTGCTTACCCTGCTCGATGCTGGAGATGAAAGCGGCGCCCGGCGCCTGCTACGCTCCGGCTCGCTGAGCTGTATTGCGGCCAGTGCGGGGGCGGTCGTGGTGCTGGTGCTCGCCATGCCGCTGTGGCTGCCGCTGTTCGGCGAAGTGGGCGTGGCCAGCAGGGCGCCGCTGACCGCCTACCTGGTCATTGTCGTGATCGCTGTGGGCGGGACTCTGCTGCACCAGCTGGTCTACGCCCTCGGCTACCTGCGCATGCCCGTATTGACCACGGCGGTCGCGGTCGGGGTGTTCCTCGTAACGGCGGTCGCCGCAGCGCCAGAGCTTGGGGTCTGGGCGTTCATTGCGGCCTTTGCCCTGTATCATGCGGTGGCCCTGACCGGGAAAGCGCTGCTCCTTCGCGCGCGGACACCGCGGGATCCACCGGCGCCGACGCACACCGCGGAGCTGGCCTGATGTGCGGCCTGTTCGGGACCACGATCGAGGGTCCACCAACACCGCAGGTGCTGGCGGCGCTGCGCCGGTGCCGCGATTCCCTGACCCACCGGGGACCCGATCACCAGGGTGACTGGCACGATGCCCGGCTGTATCTCGGACACACACGCTTGAGCATCGTCGATACCTCTGCAGCCGGGCATCAGCCGATGCTCAGCGACGATGGCGCGCTGGTGCTGACCGTGAACGGCGAGATCTACAACTACCGTGCGCTGCGGTCACAACTCGAAGGTCATGTCTCGTTTCGCTCGGACAGCGACTCGGAGGTGCTGCTGCACGGCTACCGCGCCTGGGGGATGGCCGGTCTTCTCGAGCGACTGCGCGGCATGTTTGCCTTTGCGCTTTTCGACAGTGAGTCACAGCAGCTGCATCTGGCGCGGGACCCGATCGGTATCAAGCCCCTGTACCTTTGGCACGTGGGTGCGCACCTGGCCTGGGCCTCGGAACTGAAGGCTCTGCAGGCGCTGGCGCAGGAAACTGCGTTGCGACTGCCTCCGCTCGAATCCGACCACAGCGCGCTCTACGACTTCCTGACCTACCGCTATGTCCCGGCGCCAAAATCCCTGTATCAGAACGTGACCAAGCTGCGCCCAGGCACCTGGGTGAGTTTCGATCTGAGCTCCGGCCAACTGCGGGAGACCCGTTACTGGTCGTTGCCACCCTGTGAGACCGGCGCGCCGGTGGCCGATGATGTGCTCACCCCCGCACTTGCGCAGGCGGTTGATGGGCACCTGCAGGCGGACGTCACCGTGGGCGCGTTGCTCAGCGGTGGCCTTGATTCCAGCGTCGTGGTCAGTTTCGCCGCCGAGCAGATGCAGAACCTCGCCACTTTTTCCCTCGGGTTCGGCAGTGCCCGCTCCGAGCTGCCTCTGGCCCGGGAGGTCGCGCAGCGCTACAACACAGAGCATCACGAGACCCAGCTCGATGATGCTGACCTGCAGCACGGGCTGGCGCGCCTGCGACAGTGGTTTGATGAGCCCTTTGTCGATACCTCGGCGTACCCGCTGCACGCGGTTGCACGCCTGGCGCGGAATCGGGTCAAGGTCGTTCTGACCGGTGACGGTGGCGACGAACTCTTCGCCGGCTATCCGCGCTATGGGGACGCCCGGCTGCGATGCCTCACCCGGGCCAGTCGCGGCGGCGCGCAGGCACTCGCGCAGTGGCGACACCGAGCCCCGATTCTGGATCGGCCGCTGCGGGCGCTGGAGCGCTACGGGCTGTTGCAGGGGTTCGACTACTACGCGCGGGTTATGGGCGGTATGACGCGCTTCGAGAAGACAGGCTATCGGCGCTACTGGCAGCTGCCCGATGACTACGAGGACTACTGGCACTATCGCGAGCATTACGATGCGCGCCTGGATCCGGTCTCGGCGCTGCGGCGTCTCGAGTTTCTGACGTATCTGCCGGACGATCTGCTGGTCAAGGTCGATCGCGTCACCATGGCCCTCGGGCTCGAAGCGCGCGTACCGCTGCTCGACCAGGCGCTGGTAGAACTGGTGTTCTCCCGCCCGGCAACGCAGATC
>JBCDIK010000298.1:0-3066 GCA_038749065.1 Pseudomonadota bacterium
ACGCTGGTCTCAGTGTGGGCACTGCGATTGGCCGGCTATATCGCGTGGCGCAACTGGGGCGCTGATGAGGACTACCGCTATCAGCGCATCCGCGCCAACAACGAGCCCAGATTCGAGTTCAAAAGCCTGTACATCGTGTTCGGCCTGCAGGCATTGCTCGCGCTCCTGATCTCCCTGCCTTTGCTGGTTGCAGTGCAGAGCGATGCGCCGCTGGGTGCTTTAGATTTCGTCGGCGCGGCGCTATGGCTCGTCGGGCTGGTTTTCGAAGCCGGTGGCGACTGGCAACTGGCCCGCTTTCGTGCCAATCCCGACAATCGGGGCAAAGTGCTCGACCATGGCCTGTGGTCCATTACCCGACACCCCAACTACTTTGGCGACTTCTGCGTGTGGTGGGGGTTCTATCTGATCGCACTCAGTGCGGGAGGCTGGTGGACGCTGCTGTCGCCGCTGCTCATGAGCACTCTGCTGCTGCGTGTCTCGGGCGTGGCCATGCTCGAGCAGGACATCAGCGATCGGCGCCCCGCCTACGCGCGCTACATCCAGCAAACCAATGCGTTCTTCCCAGGGCCCCGGCGCACCGGTGCCACCCCCGTCACCGAGCAAGGAGACCCGGCATGAAGCTTCTCAAACTCGTCTCGCTGGGCGTCCAAGCGCTGGTCGCCCTCATCACCGCCGGCACCGCCGCCGCTGATCTGCCACAGGCCAGGGAGTGGAACTTCCAGGTCTATCTGAATGACAGCCCCATTGGTTTTCACAACTTCCGCCTGGACCCTGAGCAGGACGGCTACCAGCTGCAGACGGAAGCCCGCTTTAAGGTGAAGTTTCTGTTCGTCACCGCCTATCGCTATCAGCATCAGAACGAGGAAACCTGGCGCAACGGCTGTCTGGAGCGCATCAGCGCCCGGACCAACGACAACGGCGCACAGCTTGAGGTCACCGGCCAACGAGCGTCCGACGGGTTCACCCTCGCCGCCACCGAGCGCCAAGCGGCCTTGAGCGAGGACTGCGTCCGCTCCTTCGCGTACTGGGATCTCGATGCTCTGCAGTCGACCCGGTTGCTCAACTCGCAGACCGGTGAGTACCAGAGTGTGTCCGTCACGCCGGCCGGGCGGGAGTCCATCGAGATCGGCGGCCTGCAGCAACCGGCCGACCGCTACCGGCTGCAAGCAGAAGGCGTCAACCTGGATTTGTGGTACTCGCCGGAGGGCGATTGGCTGGGGCTGGCCTCCTATCTGGAGAAGGGTCGGCAACTGCGCTATGAGCGGGTGGCGTCATGAGCCGGTGGTGCCTGCTGGCGGGGCTGCTCGCCCTGACGATGCTGACCGGCTGTGTCGGACGAACGGCGTCGCTACCGACGGTCGCCGCCGTCGATCTCGATCGCTTCATGGGTGACTGGTACGTGATTGCACATATTCCGACCATTCTCGAGCGCAACGCGTTTAACGCGATCGAGCGCTACGAGCACAACGGCGATCGAATCAATACGACCTTCAGCTTCCGCAATAAGGGCTTCGATGGCGATGAGAAGACCTATCGGCCGAATGCCGTCATCCGCGACCCGGCCACCAACGCCGAGTGGGGCATGCAGTTCATCTGGCCGTTCCGCTCCGATTTCCGGATCGTCTATCTGGATGAGTCCTACGGCGTGACGGTTATCGGCAGGAACAAGCGGGACTATGTCTGGATCATGGCCCGGCAGCCGCAGCTACCGGAGGCGATCTATGACGCCCTGGTTCGCGAAGTCGCGGCAATGGGCTATGAAACCGGCAAGCTGCGCCGGGTACCACAAAAGTGGCCGGAGCCCGCCTAGTGATCGTGTCCGTGCGGCCGGGCGGCGAGCTGATCCGCCCGATCGTCGAGTGCCGCCGTTGTGACCAGCGCTCGGCTGGCCAGCAGCGCTTCCAACGCGGTCAGGAACGATTCGAAATAGGGGCGAGCCGGCGCGGCATCAATCGCGGCAATGAGCTGCGCGCGAAAATCGTCCCAGCTGTAGAGACCGGCTTCGCACAGCTGTCTGGCCATGGCAAACGCTCGGCTCTCCCAGGGCTCCGAGAACACGACTTCGCCATTTGCCATCGGCGGCGCCAGCGCGCCGTCGAGTTCACCGGCCCCCGACTCGCGGCTCACAGCTCCGCCA
This sequence comes from Pseudomonadota bacterium, assembly GCA_038749065.1. Taxonomy (GTDB): domain Bacteria; phylum Pseudomonadota; class Gammaproteobacteria; order Pseudomonadales; family Azotimanducaceae; genus CALHVX01. Next base: position 2,138 of record JBCDIK010000298.1, read on the forward strand.
CACCGATCATGGCGTCGCGGGAGACGCGTTCCGCCAGGGCCTCCTCCGTGAGTCCTGCGGTGTCCTGTGGACGCATCGGCAACACCATGTATCGAACCTCAGCACTGGAGTCCCAGACCTGGACCTTGCGTGACGGTGCCAGCGTCACGCCGAATTCCTGCAGCACGGCGCGAGGCTCGCGCACCACGCGCGAGCGATAGGGCGCATCCTTGTACCACTTGGGTGGGAGCCCGAGCAGCGCCCAGGGGTAACAGGAGCACAGCGTGCAGACCACGACGTTGTGCACCGCCTCTGTGTTCTCCACCACCACGAGCTTGTCTACCTGGCCGCCATCAAATTCGAAGGGCTCGATCGCGCTGGCCGCATCGCGCAACAGCGACGCCTTAAAGTCCGGGTCGACCCAGGCGCGCGCCACGACCCGCGCCCCATTCATGGGACCGACGCGCTCGTTGTACCGCACGATCACCTCGTCGACCTGCGCATGGGTCAGCAGTCCCTGCTCGACGAGAATGGACTCGAGCGCTTCCGCGCGCAGCTGGGCATCCTCCGTATCGCTCATGCGGGCTCCTTGATCAGATAGCTCTCGAACAGATCGAGATTCACTTCAACGCCAGGCTCGGCATCCGGGCCCCAGAGCGACTCGCCACGGAAGCGAACGGTCAGCAGATGCTGTGGGTTTTCCCCGCGACCGTGGGCGTTGTCATCAGGAAACACCCAGCCATCGTGTAGGGCGACCACCGTGCCGAACTGATCACGCGCGTAGGACGGCAGGCGCGTATGGCCGGGTACCGCATCAGCGCGCGTCCGCACGCGATCCCCCAGCGCAAAGGCACAGTGGCGGGTCAGCGCCCGGGACGCACTCGCCGAGTCGGGGGCGTAGTCGATCCGGTCCGGGTTCGCCGCCGGTCGTGCGCCGGATCGGGCAGACC
>JBCDIK010000299.1:0-3033 GCA_038749065.1 Pseudomonadota bacterium
ACAGCAAAGCCAGGTCCTGATCGCCGGCGCCGGACCGGTGGGCATGATCGCCGCGTTCATCCTGGGGCGCGCGGGGCTCCGCGTGCGCGTGCTCGAAGCGGCTGCGAACTGCTACTCGCAGCTCAAGGCGTCGACGATCCACGCCCCGACCCTCGAGATGCTGGAAGATCTCGGCCTGGTCGACACGCTGATCGCTCAGGGCATCAAGACGCCGGTGTATCACTTCCGCGATCTGGAGTCCGGTCGGGTCGTCGCATTCGATCTCGCTGAGCTCGCGGACTTAACCCGCTACCCCTACCGGCTGCAGTGCGAGCAGTTCAAGCTGACCGCTGCGCTGGAGCAGGCGATGAGCACGCTGCCGAATGTGCAGATCAGCTACGAGCAGCCCGCGGCGCAGGTCACCCAGGACGACCACGGCGTCGCGGTGACCACCGCTGATGGCACCCGCTTCGAGGCGGACTGGCTCATCGGCGCCGACGGCGGCTCGAGCGTGGTCCGCAAATCCCTCGATGTACCCTTCGACGGGCTGACCTACCCAGAGAAGTTTCTGACGCTCACCACCGACACGCGCCTTGAGGATCATCTGGAGAACTTTGCCGGCGTCAGCTACATCGCCGATCACCGGCAGTGGTCGACGGCCATTCTTACACCGAGCGGCTGGCGCGTGCTCGTTCCGGCACCGCCAGAGCTCGGTGACGAGGTACTGCTGGGCGACGAGTACAAAACCAAAGTGTTTGATCATCTGCTCGGACGCGGCGCGGGCGCGCAGGTCCAGACCACGCACCGCACGCTCTACCGGGTGAACCAGCGCGTCGCGAGCCGCTACGACCACGGGCGCATCGCGCTGGCGGGCGATGCCGCACACGTGCACAACCCGCTTGGCGGATTCGGCATGAACAGCGGCATCCACGATGCCTGGAATCTGGCCGGCAAACTCATCGAGATCATCACCGAGGGACGCAGCCCAGGACCGGCGCTCGCCCACTACGACCGGCAGCGCCGGCAGATCATGATGGAATTCGTGCAGGAGCAATCCGCGCGCAACAAGGCCTATCTGGAGATGGATTCACACACTGCGCACCGCAAGCGCCGGGAAGCCCTCGAAGCCATCGTCGCCGACCCGGCCCAGCGCCGCGCCTATCTGAAAAAGCAGGCGATGCTGACGAGCCGCGAGGAAGAAGCAGCCATCGCCTAGCCGGTCACGACCGCAGCCAGTCCCTCATCGATCTGCAGCCGATTGCGACCGGCGGCCTTGGCCTGATACAGCGCAGTATCACTGGCTTTGATCAGCTCATCGACCGGCAGCTGCGGCGACGGCACGAGCAGGCTGGCGCCAACGCTGATCGTGACCACGGGGCCCGCCGCATCGCTGCCGTGAGGGATCGCAAGCGCCAGCACTGATCGTCGCAGCCGCTCACCAACGCGCTCGAGCTGTTGCCGGTCGCAGTCCTGCAGCAGCACCGCGAACTCTTCCCCGCCATAGCGCGCGGTCAGCTGGTCGCCGCTGCGCGTGGCGCGCTTGAGGGCGCCGGCGACGGCCTTCAGACAGCGATCCCCCTCCAAATGCCCGTGCAGATCGTTGTACTGCTTGAAATGATCGATATCGCAGAGGATCAGCCCGACGGTGCGCCCATGTTTCTCGCCGAGCGCCCAGGCATCCTGAAAGCCCTGGGTCAGTGCCCGGCGATTGCTCAGCCCGGTCAGGGAGTCCACCGTCGATTGATGGGCGAGGGTACGGACCAGGTCTTCATTGCGCAGGCCGAACATGACGCTCTGTCGCAGGGTCTGGTGAATCCGTGTCGAAGCGCGACTGAGCACGAGCAGGTAGCTGACCGTCATCAGGCCGATGAACCGGTAGGCGGCGTCATCGCTCAACAGCAGCGTCACGGCAAGAGGGCCGAGCGCAAGGGCCGCGACGGTCCGGAACACCAGCGGGGATGCGGAACTCGTTGCGGTCGCGGAGCCGCTCACGCCGGCAACGGTGACCAGTGCCACGACACTGTGCTCCGGTGGCAGCATCACCACCGCGGCGAGGACGAGCACTGCCCAACCCCCACCCAGGAACACGGACCAGAGCACGAGCTCCCGGTGCCAGCGCGGCACCGGCTGGGCTGCAGGGCGCCGACGATAGCGTCGATAGCTGAACGCGCGGCCGCCCGTCGCGATCAGCAACAGCACAAACCAGGGCAGGTTCACCTGAGCGGGCAAGAGCGGCAGGTAGAAGGCGGCGTTGATGGCCATCAGCAGGATGCCGCCTAAGATGACCGCGGGCGCCTGAAAATAGAGATCCTCGACCAGCCGGGCCTCGATGCCCGGATTCAGATCGATCGGCGCTCCCTTGCCTGACTGCTGCTCCTGCTCCATAGCTTCAGTCTGGCAGAGCAGCGGCCAATCACCGCGCAGGCTTCACAACCTGGAACAAATCCCTTCAGACTGTGATGCCGGTCTCGCTTGCAGGCACAGCCGCGGCGCGCGGATCAGGACGCTTCCAGGAGCCCCTGATCCGCCAACAGCGCATCGGGCGTAGCATCGCGACCGCGAAAGCGCCGGTACACCTGCGCCGCCGGCTCGCTGCCACCGAGCGCGAGCACCGTGTCGTGAAAACGCTCAGCAACGGCTCGCACCTGCTCAGTGTTGTCGAGCCCGACTTCTCTGAACGCTGCAAACGCGTCGGCCGCCAGCACCTCCGCCCACTTGTAGGAGTAGTAACCGGCGGCGTAGCCCCCGGCGAAGAGGTGACCGAACGCGGGTAGCTGCGACTCGTCTTCGAGCGTCGGCATGACCACCGTCTGCGCGGCGACCTCACGCTCGAAGTCCTGCGGCGCGCGGGTCTCGCCGGAAGTCCCGCACTGCTCATGAAGCACCATGTCGGTCTTGGCAAACTGCAGCTGGCGCAACGTCGCGTTGCCACTCATGAAGCGCGCGCTGGCGATAATGCGGTCGACGGTTTCATCGTCGAGGGGCTCACCGGTGTCAACGTGCGCGGACAGTTGCTTCAGGAACGGCGCGTGATCCATCCAGTACTCGTTGAAC
>JBCDIK010000300.1:0-2976 GCA_038749065.1 Pseudomonadota bacterium
CCGTCACCATCTCTGTAAAAAGGAGCGCGCGCGGGCTCAGGAGCCGGTGCAGGGTCCGGCAGTGACGATCCGTCCAAGCCATCATCGGCGCGACGCAGAGCGTGGCGTCGGGCAGGGGATCGCGTGCGGGGCTGGCTTGACGTGGGTTTGTCATCGGGCGCGGATTATAGCGCCCCTGTCAGCGGTTGCCGTCATTCCACCTGGATCGGAACGGCTTACAGATTCCTCCATTTTCTCCTCCACTATTCCTTCATTTTGTATCAGAGCTGGGGTATAGTTAGCCCCTAAGCTGTTGATATTTGGAAAAGCACCAGATTTTTGACAGAAACTGACGGCCGACGTTCAGGCTTCAGTAAGGAAGAATCTGCAGAATTCATGGAGAACTTGTTGGCGCGACACCGGTCATAGATCGGACCGCAGAGCGAAGTCGCGGCGCGCTTAGAACCACGGAAGTGACCACCATGCAGCACCAGGGCCCCTACCAGAGAACGATCCGCCAGAGCGTCCATGCCATCGGCATCGGTGTGCACAGCGCTGCGAAGGTTCGCATGACGCTGCGCCCTGCGCCGGTGAACACGGGCGTGGTTTTTGTGCGCAAGGATCTCGGCGGTCTCGAGGTCCCTGCCAGCGCCATGCACGTGAGCGACACCACCCTTTCCACCAGTGTGGCTGACCAGGGCGTCCAGGTGGCCACGGTCGAGCACTTGATGTCGGCGCTGTGGGGGCTGGGCATCGATAACCTTTACGTAGAGCTGTCCGCAGAAGAAGTCCCGATCATGGACGGCAGCGCCGCGCCGTTCATCTATCTGATCAATACCGTCGGCACCGTTGCGCAGAGCGCGCTGCGGCAATTCCTGCGCATCACACGGCCGATCACCGTGTCCCAGGGGGACGCGACGGCAACGCTCAAGCCCTGCGCAGGTTTCAAGGCGGCCTACACTTTTGTGGCAGATCACCCGGTCTACAACCGCTACCCGAAGCGGGCTGAACTCGACTTCAACCGCTACAGCTACGTAAGCGGCGTCTCCCGGGCGCGTTCCTTCGGCAAGATCGATGAGCTCGAGCAGGCCCAGGCCATCAACCGCTGCCTCGGCTCGAGTCTTGAGAACGCGGTCGGTATCGACGAGTACCAGGTCCTCAATGACGGCGGCCTGCGCTACGAGGACGAGTTCGTCAAGCACAAGGTGCTGGATGCGATCGGTGATCTGTACCTGCTTGGGCGCCCGATTCTGGGCGCCTTCGATGGCTACATGTCCGGTCATGCCTTGAACAACAAGCTCGCCAAGGCGCTGCTGCGCTGCAGTGATGCGTTCGAAGTGGTGTCTGGCGAAGTCCCGGCACCGGCCGCGATTCCTGCGGGTGCGCCCGTTGCGTTGAGCAACGCCTGACCGCTTCGCGCTAGAGGCTGACGTCCCCGTTGGCCTCGGCGTACATCTTCTGAAGGAAACCCGCGAGCGCAACGCGCGCATCGGCTGCCGGCAGCATTTGCCGCGCGGCCATGATTTCCGCCATCGCCGCCACGGAGCGCTGGCCATCGATCAGGGACATCAGAAAGGCGTGAATGGCCGTATCGCTCGCCTGCCGGGCGAAGGCGGGCAATTGCGGCACCGGCTCATGGTGCTGCTGGAGCCAGCTCGGGCTGTCTTCGGTCATCGACTCCGGCGCGCAGTCGGCGACCCGGGCCGCACAGAAGGTATGGACCAGTTCGCGCCGACCGTGGCGGCTGGCTGGCGAACACAGATACGGCATCGTGGATTCGCTTTGCGCCCGGATACTGAACCCGCTGCTCTCGATCTCGTCGTGTAATTCCGACGCCGTCAGCTGCGCCTCCGGGGCCTCGGCCTGAAAGGCCACGGAGCCGTGGTTCAGCCACAGGCCACCAGGTTTGAGCACTCGATTGATGATGCGGGCCAGCCGGCTCGGCGGGATGCCGCACACGTCGATGAACCAGGGCGTCACAACCAGGTCAATGCTCCCCGCCGGCACCGGCGGCGCCAGTGCGTCCGCCATGAGAAAGACCAGCCCTTCAGCGCTTGCGGGATCCGGACAGTGCAAGGTGCGCTCGACAGCGACCTCCGCCCCGCTCAAGGGTGCGAGGGGAAACTCCCACAGGTTCAGGTCGCCGCGCTGGCACAGGTGAGCGCCGGCATAGGCGAGGTAGGGGTTGCGTTCCAGCGCGAAGGTGCGCGCCGGCACCAGCGCGCGGTGCAGATCGTAGGCGAGCCGAGCGCCGCCGCTGCCCAGGACCAGAATGCGTGCATCGCGCTTGCGCGTTTCGCGCACGTTCACCTGCGCGTCTTCCAGGCAGTCGAGCACCGCCGCAGTGCTAGCACGATTCTCCGCGCCGCCCCAACACCAATCCCTGAACAGGTTGGCCTCGTAGCTGAACAGCTGCTGGAGCTGCGGAAGGTCGGTCCGCAAAGCCTCGTAGCAGCTCGCGCTGCCGGCCATGCCGAGATCGAGGCAGCCCAGGAGCTCCGTGACGGCAGCCTGCTGGCCGGCGCATCCGGCAGCGAGCTGCTGCAGCCGCTGCTCGGTGGCTGGCGTCGTCGCGGTCAGCGCCGCCGCCTGCGCCCGGGTAGACCTCAGCTGCAGCTGACGGATGGCGTGGTGCCAGCGGTTGCGCCACCGCGCCTGCTCATCCTGCGCCTCGGGCAGCAGCCACAGCATGCCGTCGAGCGCAGGATATTGCGCGCCGCAAGCGGTGCACTGCAGCGAACCCGCTTCTGCGTCGGGTTCTGCCGGCGATTGCGAACCCTTTGCGGATTTTGGCGGCGAGGGTAGGGCGCACAGTGGCCCCTGGCACTGCGGGCAGGCCAGCTCTTTCAGATCGGGTATGGCGGCAGCCGCCGGCGGGGCCGACGGGGCGGTGGAGGCATCCTGTGCCATGGCACTGTCCCTGAGCTAAGGGCTAGAGCCTACTCGCCGATCACGGGAATCCCGTGATCGTGGTCACACAGCGTGGATCAGACCGGA
>JBCDIK010000301.1:0-2958 GCA_038749065.1 Pseudomonadota bacterium
GATCGCCCTGCTCTCGGACGGCCATCTGCTCGTGGAGGGCGCGCCCGGCCTCGCCAAGACGCGCGCCATCAAGGACCTCTCGAAAGGCATCGAGGGCGACTTCCACCGCATTCAGTTCACCCCGGACCTGCTGCCCAGCGACGTGACCGGCACGGAAATCTATCGCCCGGAAGACGGCAGCTTCCGCTTCCAGAAAGGACCGGTATTTCATCACCTGGTGCTGGCGGATGAGATCAACCGGGCACCCGCCAAGGTCCAGTCGGCCCTACTCGAAGCCATGGCAGAGCACCAGGTGAGCATCGGCCGGGAGACCTATGCCCTGCCCGACCTGTTCATGGTGATGGCCACCCAAAACCCGATCGAACAGGAAGGCACCTACCCCTTGCCTGAAGCGCAGCTCGACCGCTTTCTCATGCAGGTGAACGTCAGCTATCCCGATCGTGCCGCGGAAATGGAGATCCTGCGCCTGGTTCGCAGTGAAACGGCGCAGGCCCAACCCGCGACCAGCCCGCCTGCCCGGCTGACAGAGAGCGATGTCTTCGCGGCGCGCGATGCGTTGATCGCCATGCACATGGCCGAGCCGGTGGAGCGCTACCTGGTCGAGCTGGTCATGGCGACCCGAGAGGACAACGAGGCGACTCGAGGCCTGTTGGAGTTCGGCGCCTCGCCGCGCGCCACCCTGGCCCTGGACCTGTGTGCCCGCGCGGCCGCCTGGCTCGGCGGCCGGGACTTCGTGACTCCCGAGGACATCCAGAGCGTCGCGGCCGATTGCCTGCGACACCGCCTGTTGCTGACCTTCGAAGCGGAAGCTGAAGGCGTTACCAATGACCTGGTAATCGAACGGGTGCTCAAGCAGGTCCCCTCGCCCTGACCATGGACCGCGATGCCCGCGCATCTCACGCGCCGCTGGCCGGCGCCTATGTGACTTTAGAAGACCTGCTGCGCCTGCGACTGCGCGCAGGCCGCACTGGTACGCCTCGGCGCCGCCGACTGCCCCCGAGCGCCGGGGAACGTCGCTCAAGACTACGCGGCCGGGGGATCGACTTCGCGGAGGTCCGTGCCTACGAGGCCGGGGACGATGTCCGGAACATCGACTGGCGCGTGACCGCGCGGATGAACGAGCCGCATACCAAGATATTCCGCGAAGAACGGGAACGTCCATCGCTGATCTGCGTCGACCAGTCCAGGACCCAGTTTTTCGGTACCCGCGTCCGCTTGAAGTCCGTCGCGGCAGCCGAGCTCGCTGCCCGCTACGCGTGGCAGGCGCTGGCGGAGGGCGACCGGGTCGGCGGCCTGGTGCTCGGCAACGACACGGCCAGCTGGCACAAGCCCCAGCGCGCCAGCCGCGCCGTCGCCCGGATGCTCGGCACCGTCGCCACCTGCAACCAGGCGCTGCATCGGGATCTGCCAACGCCCGGCACCGGCTACCTCGACAGCGAACTGCGGCGTCTCGCCGGGCTCGCCCGGACCGGCCACCGGATCATCGTTCTCAGCGACTTTCTGCCCCAGGGTACGTTCTGGGCGGATGCGCTTGGCACGCTGGCGCGCCACAACGAAGTGCTGGCGGTTCACGTGACGGATCCCATGGAACATGCACTACCGCTCGCCGATGACTTCACCGTCGCGCTGGCGGGTACGCGGCTGCGTGTCGATGGCACTCGATCGAGAACCCGCGAGCGCTACCGGCAGCGAGCAAGCGACGAGCACGACGCACTGAAGCAGGCGCTGCAGCACAGCGGCGTGCACTTCGCCAGTATCAGCACGGACCAGGCAGTGCGCACGCTGCCCTTGTGGCACTGATGCAGGCCGACCCGCTCGCACAGCTCAAGGATGTGCACTTGCCGGCCGAGCCGTCCTGGTGGCCTCCGGCGCCGGGTTGGTGGCTGTTGCTGTTCGCGGTATTGCTGCTGCTGGGGGTGGCGGTGCGAGCGCTGCTGCGCTGGCGCGCTCGCCGGGCCCCCTACCAGCACGCTCAGGCGCTGCATGACGCCCTCGCGGCCCGCCTGCGCAGCGGCGACCTGCAGCCGGAGCGCTACGTCCACGAGGTCAATGCACTGGTCAAGCGCGTGCTGCTGCATGCGCGCTCCGAGCGCGCAGCCACGACGCTCACTGGCGATGCGTGGGTGGCACACCTCGCAACGCTCGCGCCGCAGCAAACCTTGCCGGCCAGCGTCCAGCACTGGCTCAGTGAGCGCCGGTTCCAGCCGAGCATCCGCGCCCTCGGCCAGAGTGAAACCGATGAGATCGTGAGCTGGTTCGATGCCCTCCTGAAAGCACTGGGCCGGAATCCTTCCGGTCACGCCCCATGAGCATTGAGCTGCTCTGGCCCTGGGTGTTCGCCCTGCTGCCCGTGCCTCTGGCGATCCGCCGTTTGTGGCCGGCAGCGCCGCAACAGGAATCCGCGCTCGCAGTCCCCGACCTTGGCGCGTTCCGGATTGATGCCACTGGCGTGCGACAGGGCAACGCACGGCCACGCATCTGGCCCCTGCTGCTACTGTGGCTGGCATGGCTGGCACTGCTGATGGCCGCGGCAAGGCCGCAATGGACCGGCGCGGAGGTCAGTCTGCCGGCGACCGGTCGCGACCTGATGCTCGCTGTCGATATCTCCGGCTCTATGGGCACAGAAGACATGCAGCTGGGCGATGAGTTCGTCAATCGGCTGGTGGTGGTCAAGAGCGTCGTCAACGCCTTTCTGTCGGAGCGTCAAGGCGATCGCGTAGGGCTGATCCTGTTCGGTACCCGCGCCTATCTGCAGGCGCCCCTGACCTTTGATCTGGGCAGCGTCGCGAGCCTGCTCGGCGACGCGCCGGTGGGCATTGCCGGAGGCAAGACCGCCATCGGTGACGCCATTGGCCTGGCCGTCAAACGCCTGCGCGAAAAAGAGGACGGCGAGCGCGTGCTGATTCTGCTCACCGACGGCGCGAACAACGTTGGCGAGATTGCGCCGGTGAAAGCCGC
>JBCDIK010000302.1:0-2951 GCA_038749065.1 Pseudomonadota bacterium
AATCCCCGACCAGACTGCGGCGCAAAGCCCGCGCCGTGCGTAGGATGCGCGCATCCACAGTGAAGCAGTCGTGGTTGATCACACATGAGCATTCTCAAATCCTCCCTGGTGGGCGCTGCAGGCGCGTTCCTGGGCCTTGCGCTTTCCGCCAGCGTGCAAGCCGGCCCCCTGACCTTTGACTACAGCATCACCGAGTCGAGCTACCGGGTCGACGGCACGGAGTCCGCGCAGGAACTGATCGACGCACACACCGCCGGCACGCTGGTCTGCACCGATTCCGTAGACGGCTTCGTCAGCATCGGCCCGCGACAGAGCTGCGGCATCTTCCAGCGCGACTACTCGATGCTGGTCACCACCCAGTTCGATCTGGTCGACGGCGGCAACTACCGCTTCCAGGCCGGCGCCGACTGGGGCCGCGGCGGCGGCGTCATCCTGACGGACTTAAGCGACGGCACGCGCCTGCTCACGGATCTGACCTCGGAAGACATCTGGTGGGGCCGGAACTGGAACAACCGCGACGTGTTCATCAGCGAGTTCGACCTGGACCCAGGCCGCTACGCACTGACCTGGATCGGCTTCGAAGGCTGCTGCGCCGGCGAGACCACCGTGCGTTACAGCTTCAACGGCGCGGACTTCACCAACTTCACCGCCGAGAACTTCGAACAGCATGTCTCGGTCCCGGAACCGGGCACGCTGATCCTGCTGACCATGGGCATGATCGGCTTCGTGATCCTGCGCCGCCGCCACAGCGCCTTCCAGGCCATGCGCGCGGAGCAGAAAGCCGCCAGCGATGCCGCGCGCGGCGACGTATTGCTCGACGCGGAACCGGCAACCGCCTAAGGCGTCGACCCCCGCAAGGGCGGGACCGGACACAGCCCGCACTTTCGCCGTGCAACCCATCGCGCGGCAGTGCGCGCTGCTACCTTGAACAGGTCGACACGGATTCACGCGACAGCATGCACCAGGCCCACGCCACCACCCACAGCTCGCTGCGCCCTCGCGCACCCCTCTTCCTGCCGGCCTTGCTGCTGGCGGTCGCGCTGCTGAGTGGTGCACGCGCGGCGAACGCAAGCTACGTGGACGTGTACTACGAAGGCACGGTCACGGACACCGCCGGCGACGGCGCCGGCTACAGCGTCGGCGACCTGCTGAGCGGCAACCTGCGCATCGACCTGAGCCTGTTGCCAGAAGTCCGCGCAGGACGGGGCGGGAGCATCGGGCAGTATTCGCAGGGCCTTGAGGGGTCTGACTTCGTCAGCGGCTTCTGGGGCGATGATCGCGGCGGGTTCGACCGGGTGCAGGTGCAGGATGGGAACGGGAACGGCTTCCGCCGAGGGCCGGACGTGTTCTCGATCTGGGATCGGGATGTGCAGCTGGGCCCGCAGGGCGAAGTGTTGCGCGATCGCGCTTTCTCCTTAAGCGCCTGGGACTTCAGCTACGACTTCGTCCAGGGCATCACCGCCGCGCAGGTGTTCGACCTGAGGGAAGGTGATGTGGCCTTCATGGGCGGGACCCTCTTCAGCTTCGATGCGGACACCTGGGCCCGGAACGATCGGATCGGGATCGCCGCCATCGCGCTCAGCCGCTTCAGCGCGCAGCCTTCCACCCCCACGGACGTACCCTCACCCGGCAGCATCGCGCTGCTGCTGCTCGGTATGTTCGGCCTGGCCACGGTGCACTTCGGCCGCAGCTAAGCCTCCGGCTCCGCGCCATCCACACTGCCCCCGGGCGGCACCGGCGGCGGCTGCAGACGCAGGCGACCGAAGGGGCTTGGCACCGACTGCCCCCCTCGCCCCAACAGATGGGTGTACCGCTGCGTGGTGCGCACATCGCTGTGACCGAGCTGCTCCTGCACCGTGCGGATATCCGCCCCAGAGGCGAGCAGATGCGTCGCAAAGCAATGGCGAAAGGTATGGCAGCTCGCGCGCTTGCCAATGCCGGAGGCCTGCACGGCCCGGGCGACGGCTTTCTGCAGCGTCTTCTCGTTGAAGTGATGGCGCCGCCGCGCGCCGCTCCGCGGATCCACGCTCAGCCGCCGCGCGGGAAAGGCGAACTGCCAGGGCCAGCGCCGCGCTGCCCCCGGGTACTTGCGCAGCAGCGCGTCGGGCATCCAGACCCCGGCCACCCCCGCCGCGCGATCGCGATCGAACTGCGCGCGCACCGCCTGCAGGTGTTGCTGCAGGGGCTCCTCCAGCCCCTGCGCGAAGGTGACGATCCGGTCCTTGCCACCCTTGCCCGCGCGTACGGTGACCGCGCTGTATTCGAAGTCCAGATCCTTGACCCGGAGTCGCACGCACTCCATGAGCCGCAGTCCGGAGCCGTACATCATGGCGACCATCAGCCAGGGCTCCCAGGCGAGCTGTGCCAGGACGCGCTCAACTTCGGCCTCCGTCAGCACGGTCGGCAGATTCTCGGGACGTTTGGCGCGGACGCCGATGTGCTCGAGCTTCAAAGGCGAGCGCAAGACCTGGCGGTAGAGAAAGACCAAGGCGTTCAGCGCCTGATTCTGAGTGGAAGCCGCGACCTGCTTGTCGACGGCGAGGTGGGTAAGGAAGCGTTCGACGTCGGCGGCGCCGAGGTCTTTGGGGTGCGTAAGGTGATGGAAGCGGATGAAGCGCTTTACCCAGTTCACGTAGGCCTGCTCTGTGCGGATGCTGTAGCGGCGCACGCGAATGGCCTGCCGGAGGCGGTCGAGGAGACGTGGGGGTTGGGGAGGAAGAGCGTTGTTCGGTATAGCTGCGGTACGGGTTGGAAGTCGGGATGGAAGAGCGGTGGCGCTGCAGGGGATTCTGCGGGACCGGCAAGTATCTGCTGCGGGAAAAGGTAGAAGGGGAATGTAGGAGAGGGTTGGGCTAGAGTTGGGGCTATGGAGAAGAAGGAGAGACTAAGTCGGGTTTGGGGGTGGGATATCGCCTACTTTGTCGGTCGACTTGGTAGTTAGGCGACTCACC
>JBCDIK010000303.1:0-2904 GCA_038749065.1 Pseudomonadota bacterium
GCAACAGCCACAGACGCTCGCCAAAGTGAGCGCGCACGGCCTCTGCCAGGGCGCGCGCCTGCCAGTCTTCATCGCCGAGAAACTCGATGGCGAGCTGGTCCAGAGCGCGAGCCGGTAGCGCTTCGTGCAGCGCCGCTGACAGGCCCGCGAGCGATCCATCGAGATCGAACAGCGCTTCCAGCCGATTTGCTGGCGCGACCGGTGTCTGTCCCGGGGCCGGTTCCCAGGGCACGGCGTCATCGAGGGGGACGAGTGTCAACGCCGCAGCCCCCAAGGCCTCGAACGCCGCCTCGAGCGCCTCATGCTCATCGGCGGCGGCAGGCAGGCTGAGCTTCAGCCAGCTCACCCGTCCTCCTGTGCTGAGCCGGCCGCCGGGTGCAGACGCAGCAGGGCCTGGCCCGCCGCGACCGGTTCCCCGTTGCCAACGAGCACCTCGCTGCACACGCCTGCGGCGGGCGCCCGGATCTCGTTCATCATCTTCATACTTTCAATGATGCACACGAACGCGTCGCCCTCGATCGCAGCACCAGCAACCACGAAGGGCGCAGCGTCCGGGTCCGGCGCAGCGTAAAAGGTGCCCGCCATTGGCGCTCGCACGACCAAGTCACTCGTCGCCGGGGCGGGCTCGCGGGCAGCGGCCGGCACGGAAACCGGTGCGGCTGCGATCCCAGACGGCGCATGCCGGGCGATGCGCACGGACTCGTCGCCGCTGGTGACCTCGAGCTCGGAGATCCCGGCTTCCTCCACCAGTTCGATCAGTTTCTTGATTTTTCGCAGGTCCATGGCAGCGCCCCTAATGTTCGGCCATCAGGCGCGCCAGCGCATATTCGTAACCCGCGGGCCCCAGCCCGGTGATCACGCCGAGCGCGACATCGCTCAGGTAGCTGTGCTGCCGGAATGTCTCACGGGCATGGACGTTGGACAGGTGGACCTCGATGAACGGCACCGCAACGCCGAGCAGCGCGTCGCGCAGGGCAATACTGGTGTGCGTAAAGGCTCCGGGATTGATCACAATCCCGGCCACCCCCGCAGCGCCGGCTTCGTGTACCCAGCCGATGAGCTCCGCCTCGGCATTGCTCTGGCAGCAGCGCAACGCATGCCCCGCCGCCCGCGCCTGCTCGTCCAGGCGCGCCTCGATCTGTGCGAGGGTCTCGCTCCCGTAAAGATGTGGCTCCCGTTGCCCGAGCAGATTCAGGTTGGGGCCGTTGAGGACCAGGAAATCAGCCAAGTTACTGCTCCAGTCGTGACCATCGCGACAGTGTGACCGGGATGCGCGCTACAGTCGACCGGTTCGTCCTTTTAGTTGCAAATTAGCGGACGTTCGCCGCAATTTCTCCGAAGTTATCCTCCGTTCCAGCGCCGCTACGGTCGAGTACCAGGGCCAGATGACCAGCAAAGGCCTCGGCGCCGAGCTCACCCTGAAGCGTAACTTCCTTGATCACGCTGCCATCTTTTGAGAAAAACACCATGCTCGGAGGTCCGAATAATCCAAACTGATCCATCAGGGCCTTGTGATCGGGGCTGTTGGCGGTCACGTCAGCCCGCAGCAGCCGGAACTCGCCCAGCAGCGCGGCGACCTCTGGCCGCGGAAACACCGAGCGCTCCATCACTTTGCAGCTGATACACCAGTCGGCGTACAGGTCGAGCAGCACCGGCTCAGCGCGAGCCGCCGCTTGCGCGAGCTGCAGATTCACATCGTCGAGGCTGTCAACGGGCATCCACACCCCGGTGGTCTGATCGCCGGCGGCGCTGGCCGATGCCACCAACGGCGCACTCGCCGGCGCTGCCGACAACCGAGCCAGTGGCCGCAGCGGATCCTCGGCACCGCTCGCGGCCCCGATCAGCAGCAGCACGCCGTAAATCAGCCCGAAGGCGCCGCTCGCCTTGCGAAACTGGCCCCAGCCGCTGGCCGGTGACAGGTCGAGGGCCCCCAGATACACCGCCGAGCCGATGGCCAGGGCCGCCCATAGGGCCAGGGTGAGCTGCGGCGCGACGACCCGCTCCAGGAGCCAGATCGCGACCGCCAGCAACAGCACACCAAAGACCGCCTTGACGCCATTCATCCAGGCACCGGCACGGGGCAACAGGTGGCCACCGCTAGCGCCGATGAGCAGGAGCGGCACGCCCATACCAAAACCGAGGGCGAGCAGCGCGGCACCGCCCAGAAGCGCATCGCCCGTGGTGCTCAGGTAAATCAGTGCGCCCGCGAGCGGCGCGGATACGCAAGGGGAGACGACCAGCGCCGACAGGGACCCCATGACCAGCACACTCAGATGCTTGCCGCCGCCCATGCGCCCGCCGAGGTCGTTCAGGCGGGTCTGCAACCCCTGCGGAAGCTGCAGCTCGTAGAAGCCGAACATGGACAGGGACAGCAGCACGAAGACGATCGCGAAGGTGGTCAGCACCGCCGGCGACTGCAGAGCCGCCTGGACATTCAGGCTGGCACCGAACAGCCCAACAAGCACGCCCAGCACCGCGTAGGTCACTGCCATGCCGATCACGTAGGCGAGCGCCAGGGTGAAGGCCCGGCCGCGACCGATGCCACCTTCGCTGCGGCCGGCCTCACCGACGATGATGCTCGACAGGATCGGGACCATCGGCAGCACGCAGGGGGTGAACGCGAGCAACAGCCCGCCGCCAAAAAAGATCAGGAGTGAGCCCAGCAACCCGCCGCTCGCCAGCAGGCCCGCCAGCCGTTGTTCCTCGGTCACCGGCGCAGCAGACAGCGGCTCCGAATCGTCCGCCACGGGGGCCGGAGCCGTCTGGGCCGCGGCGGCCTCGGACGCGGACGCCGGGCTCGCGGCGCCCATCGCGCTGACGGGCTGCAGGCCCCGCTGCGCATAGCCCGGGCGCGCAGCAGCACCGGCACCGCCGCTCACGTCGAGGGAGACCCAACGGGTTTCC
>JBCDIK010000304.1:0-2866 GCA_038749065.1 Pseudomonadota bacterium
CCAGAAAGGCCTCGCGCTCGGCCTGGGTCATTTTCGTCTCGCTCATGGGGGGCTCCCGGGTCGTGGCAGAGGTCAGCGCAGCTGGTCTCGCAGCGCACTCAGTCGGTCCAGCGCGTGCAGGACCTTGTCTTCGCTCTCGGGCATCACCATGAACACCAGGTGGTCGAAGCCTTCGTCGATCTTCGCCTTGAGCACCTCCGCGTCCGGTGGCGCGCCGAACAGCGCCAGCGGCATGTCTTCGAGTCGCCGCCCGCGCGCAGTAAGGGCCTCACGCATGGCCTCGAGCTGCACGGGATCGCGGCCGCCGATAGGCATCCAGCCATCGCCGTACTCCGCGACCCGGTCATAGACCCACTTCGAGTTGGCCCCGATCCACACCGGAGGGCCTCCGGCCTGCACGGGTTTCGGCCAGGACCACAGTGGGTCGAATTCGACGTGGTCACCGTGGAACTCGGCGTTGTCATCGCGCCAAATTGCCTTCATCGCGAGAATCTTCTCGCGCAGGATCGCCCAGCGCTGGCGGTAGTCGGTTCCGTGATTCTCCATCTCTTCCCGGTTCCAGCCTGCGCCAACGCCGAGCACGAAGCGCCCATCGGAAATCACGTCCAGTGAGGCGATCTCCTTGGCGAGGGTGATCGGATCGCGCTCGATGACCAGGCAGATGCCAGTGCCGAGACGAATGCGCTGCGTGACGGCGGCGCAGGCCCCCAGGGCGACGAAGGGATCGTGGGTGTGCCAGTACATCTCGGGCAGATCACCGCCGCCGGGAAAGGGCGTGTCCCGGGACGCAGGAATGTGCGTGTGCTCGGGAAAGAACAGGCTGTCGAAGCCGCGCTCCTCGACGGCCCGGGCCAGAGGCACAGGCTGGATCGCGTAGTCCGTGGGGAACATCGTGATGCCGAATTGCGGCGTCTGAAAGGCCATGGCAGTGCCTCCTGTAGGGTCAGATGGGCTTGACGCCCTTGGGTGGCCCGGCGCTCGTATAGCGGGTGCCCGGTGGGTCGACGGCCCAGGCCGGCGCTTCTTCCCAGCGGTCGCCGAAGACGAGTTCCTGCATGGGGCGTCGGCGCACCGGCCCGTGGTTGCCTTCCGGTTTGCCCAGGGTCACTGTGGCCGCGATGAACACGTCTTCAGGAATGTCCAGCAGCGCCTTAAGCTCGCTCTCGACCGCCCCGTGGAAACCGGTAATGACGCCGCCATAGCCCAGCGCCCGGGCCGCGAGCATGAGGTTCTGCACAGCTGGATATACCGATGCCCCCTCCATGGCGCCAGGTGCCCGGTACCGCACCAGGCAGGGTAGGACGAGCGTCGGGATCTTCTCGAACTCGTCAACGTAGCGCTGCATGGTCCGAGCCATACGCGCTTTCGGCGAGCTTGGATCTGCGCCGGATCCCTGATCGTAGCGATCGTTCTTCACCTTCAGGGACCACATAGCACGCGCCGCTTCCCCGATGAGTCCCTTGGCCTGCTGCGCCCGGTCGCTATCGGTCAGGACCAGGAACCGGAACGGCTGGCGATTGGAGCCGCTGGGCGCGCGGGTGGCGGCGAACAGCAGGTCGCGCAGTACCGCTTCCGGGATCGGCTCCGGGCGATAGCGTCGGATTGCGCGGGTAGTTGCGAGGCCCTCCAGCAGCCCGACCTGGTCGGTCGCGAGCGGCAGGGTATCGAGGGAAGGGTCTGAGCTCATAGATGGGGCGTGCGCCGGGCTGTGTCGGCGCTTGCGCGTGCTCCTTGATTGCTGCCCGCATGTTAGCCAGCGGGTTGGTAGGGCGCAAAGAGCGAGCGCAAAGAGCCGCGAGTTGGGTTCAGCGCGGCTCGTACCACAGGGCGGAAGACCAGGCCCGCTCCTGCAACAGCTCCGGTGTTTCAGCCGTGTGCCGCCAGCTTGGCGTCGGCACCTCGAGCACGCGCGCATACCACAGTGTGGGCAGGTTGGGATCGAAGTTGCGGTCTTCGAAGCGCCAGCAGGTCGAGCCGCGGTGCGGGCCGCTGCTCGGGTACTGGAACAATCGTTGCTCGACCGCGCCATCCTTGAGCCGTAGCCGCACGATCGCGAGGTTCGCGAGCGGTGCTCGATCCGGCAGCGCTTCCAGGAAGAAGACCGGGGGCGCGGTAATGTTGCGGCGAGTCAGGGTGCCGCCCATCATGGTGCTGCGGTGATCTTCAGCGGCGGTCTCGCAGCTGGCCTGGGCGGGCGCGGGCGAGGCGAACAGGCGCAGGTGGATCCGGGGCCCGGACGTTGCGAAGGTTTCGCGCTGGTGCAACGCATCGAAGATCGCCGCACGGGTATTGGCGGATGCCCAGACGCCCGCGAGTCCGCCCGGGTTGTAGGGCAGCAGGCTTGCGCTGCGGCGGCGCTGCGGATCCGCATCGTAGCGGCCGAAGGTGCCCTGCCAGTTGGCTTCATCGGTGTAACCGGCGCGCCCGGCGTGGCTGTCCGTCGAGCCGATCACCCCGAACTGCATGCTATTGCTGCCATCGCGCTGCAGCTCCTGCAGGCCGGTGGCCAGCCCGTGGCGCAGATAGCCGCGGCTGATCTGCAGCCGATCCGCCAGGGTCAGCGCGTTCGCGCGGGCCAGCATGGGCGTCGGCAGCGCGATCTCGTAGGCACAGGCTTCATCGCTCAAGCCGATCCCCGGATAGCACTCGCTGCTGCCCTTGTGTTGGTGGACCTCGAGCAGGCGCTCAAAGCGTGCCCGCCGAGCGCGGTCCTGCGCGCTCGCCTCCGGTAGCAGAAAACCGCCGCCCAGGCTGAGGTTCGTGTTGTGCGGGATTGCCAGCACACGACAGCCCTGCGTCGATTGGCAGCGCTCCTCCAGCGCCTGCCATAGCTGCGGGGCGGTGGGCTCGTCGATGGCATTCGGAG
>JBCDIK010000305.1:0-2855 GCA_038749065.1 Pseudomonadota bacterium
GATGCCGGGGCGCACGTCGTTCACATAGTTCAGCACCGCCTGCCGGATGATCGGGCGCAGCGCCGCCGTGCTGCCGCTGGTATCCCAGGTGAAGATCACGGAGCGTGGGGGCTCGGACACCTTGACCCAGTAGGTTCCGGGTGCCACGTTCGCTTCGACCCGTTGCTGCGCAGCAGCGCCTTCGATCGAATCGAGCTCGATGGTCTCGCCCGACGCGCTGAGCAGCTGTGCCTCGGCGCGCAGGGACGGGACTCCGGATAGCTCGAGCGCGAGCCGGTTGTGACCTTCCGGGACCTCCAGCTGATACCAGTTGTCGTACTGGCCCACGCTGACCCGACCAGCCTGTGGCTGCCCAGGCTTCAGTGGCAGTGCCGACTGCTGATCCGTGTGCCCTGGTCGCTCACTGAGTGCTGCCAACAGTTGCGAAGGGTTCGCCTGCTCATAGGGCCCCCGCTCCGAGTCGTAGCCCCACTCACCCAGGATAGAGCCGTGCTCGTCCGGCGCCTCAAAGATCTCGATCTGCTCGGGCTGTGTCATCGTGGTCCCCGACGGCGTATCGCCCACGTCAAACATCACGAAGCGGGACCAGACCGGCTCGCCCAGGGCGATTGACTGCACGCCATCGCCATCCAGGGTCCAATTGCCGAGGCTCTGCCAGGGCCCGAGGGGAGAGTCGAGGGACGTCAGTATCTCCACCGACGGATAGCCCGTACCCGTCGCTGCGTGGTGCCAGTCGAGGCGATCGATGCGCGCTGCACGGTTGTGATGGAAGCCGACCACCCAGGCGGCGTCCGAGCCCGAGCGCTGGCGATTAGTCGTCGCCCGATCGCCGACCGTTAGTAGCGGTTCGAGGTAGCTGTATTTGGGCTGCGCGGGCGACATCCAGACCACATGCCCACCCAGGGCAGGATCCGCGAGATTGTGCGGCGTCCTGGCCTTCGAATCTGAAGGAGCCGCCAGTACTTTCCATTCTCCCAGAGCGATGACCCGGGGATCCCTGGAGCTGAGGAGTTCGAGGCGGGCGAAGCGTGCGGCGACCGGCTCAGACAGGGGGAAAAACTGCTCCCGAAGCTGTCCGCTCAGGGTGCCGGTGAGCACCTGCTGAAAGGTCTCGCCGTCCTGCGACAATGAGATGGCAAAGTCGCGCGCATTGCGCTGCGGCGCCTGGCTGTCCTGCAGCCCGAACGGATGCAGGCTGAAGCCCGTGACAGCCACCGTAGCCTCGCCGGCAAGCTCAAGCACGGGCGCTATCGTCGCTGGCCCGGTGAGTCCCTCGCGCTTGCTCTCAAAATAATTGCCCAGCGCCAGCAGGCCGTCATTCAGCGGCGCCGCCGCTTTCGCATCGGTTCGCCATTGCGCACCGCGCGCGGCAGCGGCCACGTTCAGATGCCCGCGGAGCGCGTCCGGCACCGGCTCGAAGACCGAGGGCGAGCGCGGCGTCTGGCCACGCACGGCCTCGACGGCAACCCGGGCCTGACCGCGACGGTTGCCCGCACTCGCAATGACGCGCAGTGCAACGGGCAGATCGGGCAGCGCATCGGGCTCAACAACCAGCGACACCGGCAGTTCGAGCGAGCCCCCGGCCGGCACCTGCTGCTCCTCCTGCGGCAGGATGAGGTGCCAGCGATCATCAGTCGACCGCCCGGCGAGCGTCAGCGTTTGCGCCTGTTGATCGCTGTTGTCGAGGCTCAGCGTGCCATCGAGCTGCTGTTGCCAGGGCGAATAGGCGGCGATCGTCTGCTCATCCAAAGTTAGCGTCATGGCGACGGGCAAGGGTGCCGGCGCGGCAGGCGCAGCCGTGCCGGGTTCCGTCAGGGCGAACGCGTAGTCCCCTCTGCCGGATAGATAGAGATAGGCTTCTGCCCCTGCCGGTAGCGCCACCGTTGATCCGCCGGTGTCGTCCTTGACCGCCTTGGCTATGGGGCGGCGAGCGACATCGACGAACGCCAGGCGAGCACCATCGACTTCCGGGAGCGCCAGCGTCAGCGGCGTCGACCGCGGCGGCAGCCGATACCAGTCAGCACCGGCTCGAGCAATGCCCAGGCGCCCCTCGAAGCGCCCATCCACAGGCCAGGGTGCCGCGGTTTGCGGCCGATCATTGGGTTCCCGGTCACTCACCAGGCGTGGCTCGAGGACCTGGTCAAGGCGCAGCTCGTACTCCGCCTCGCTGAGTTGGCCACCGGAGCGGACCTCCAGGAAGTAGTCGCCCGGATCGAGCCACAACGTTTCCGTGAACCCCGCGCCCGTTTTCGTTGTGAACTGTTTGAACTTCTCCCCGTCCTGGTACAGCGTCAGCCAGTAGGCGCCGTCCGGCGCCGGCTTGAGCGCCAGTTCCACGGGCTGCGGCGCCGCCAGATGAAAACGGAAGTAGTCCAGATCCGATTTTTCCGTGAGGAGCGCGACCGCTTTGTCGTTGAGTCGCAGCCGGTGCGCTGTGCGACGATCGTTGTTGGGCTCCCGCTCAATGTGCGCGCTCGGGGGACCTAAGGGGAGCGCGCGCAGGACATAGCGGGTGTCCTCGCGCGCATCGAGTACGAAACGATGCTGGCCTGGCAACAGAAACAGGTTGTCCAGGCGCAGCCGCCGGCTCTTCGGGTCCGCACGGACACTGAGACCGCTTTCCCCGTGCTGCGGCAGATACTTCAGGTCGTGCAGCCCTGCGCCGATGGCCTGGATGCGCCACAGCTGCGGCGCTTCCGTCGTCAGCAGCAGCACATGATCCGTATCCTGGCCGTTGAGCGTGCCCTTGAGGATTCGCCCTTTGCCGAACAGACTGGCGTCATCCGCAGTTTCGTTGGGCTCCTGCTCGTTGCGCCTCGGTAGAGGCTGTGTGCTCGCCAGGGTGACGGTGTACC
>JBCDIK010000306.1:0-2846 GCA_038749065.1 Pseudomonadota bacterium
CGATGGTGTTGCACTGGACCCGGACAGTGGACTGATCTCTGGACGTCCCGAGAACAGCGGGACCTTCAACCTCATTTTCGAAGTGGCGGGCAGTGGGATTCGACGGCATACCGGGGAACAGGAAGCCTTTCGCTCTCTGACCTACACCTTCCGGGTCAACCGCTAAACCGGGAGCGACAGCCACAGTCGCAGCAGGTGGCGCCGCCGCGCCGGGTCCGGCCAGTCCTCGTAGGCCGTCCGTGCGTGGATGGTCGTATGGTTGGAGATGAACTGCATGTCCCCAGGTTCGAGCCACATATCGAGATGGTGCTCCGGGCTCGCCGCCAGGGCGTCGTAGCCATCGAGCACCTGCTGCGCCGCTGAGTCGATCGTCACCTCAGCCAGACGCGACGCGGAGCGGAAATACTCGCTGTGATAAAAGGTGCGCAGCGTCGTCCCGTCCCAGCAGCAGGGCTGCAGCTGCGAATAGGGCGCGGCGCCCGCCGGCTGCTCATCGCGCCGATCCAGGTAGAAGGCCTCAAAGAGACGCGGTACCAATGCCGGCTGCTGTTCGAACAGCGCGTTGAAGAGCGACACCGAGCTGGCAATGCGGCTCTGCCCACCGGAGCGGGCCGTGCGCAGACACAGCAGCCCCACCACGTCGGCCGCATCGCAGTGGAAGTCGATGTTGCCGCTGGTGCGATAACGCCGCACCGACGGCTGCGCGGCTTCCTCGCCGTAGTCCACCACATGGCCGAGCAATTCATTGGCGGGGTTTTGCGCGCCGGGGACGCCCAGGTGATGACCGATACCCCAGTACACATAGGCTGCGAGCTCGTCCCCCCACTGTGCCACCGGCAACCCGCGCAGCACTACGAAGCCGCGGCCGCTGGCCAACTCCCGGCGACAGTCCTTAAGCAGCGGCAGGAGCGGCTCGATCTCAAACTCGGCGGCGGTCAGCGCCGCCTGCGAGACACCGGCTGCCATGGCCTGTTCCGCTGCGTGCGCCAGCGCATCGATTTGCACCGGCGTCAGATGGATCAGCCATTCATTCTCCCGCTGGCGCTGCTGAGATCCGAGCCAGGCGGCGGGTGACGCCACCGGCGCCCCGGGCAGGCCACGATGCGGACGGGTGAAGTAGTGCCGGGTCTGCTCCGCAAAACTCCGATAGCTCAGGCTCATCGGCGTGCTTCCGCTGCGATGGAATGGCTCGACCCTAGCACACCCCGTGCGTCGCCTATTTTTCACGTACACTGAGGCGGCAGCGGGACGATATCGGGGGGAGAACGATGGATACTGCGGACAAGCTTGCAATCGGGGAGTTGCTCGCGCGGTCAGCCTACGGCCTGGATCTGAAGGACCTGTCGACGCTCGAAGGCTGTTTCGCGGCGAGCGCCAACTTTTCTCTGGCCATCGAGGGTGTGCCCGATGTCGCGCGCTTCGAGGGGCGTGACGCGATCATGGGGCTCTTCAAGGGTGCTCTCGACGATCAGACAGACGAGCGCAAGCACGTGATCTCGAATATCTTCTTTCGGGATACCACCGGCGACCGCGCGACGGTGCTGTCTTACCTGACGCTGTTCGCCACGGAACACGGCGAGACCCAACTGATCACTACGGGGCTGTATACCGATCAGGTCATGCGGGACGGCAGCGGCAACTGGCTGATCACCGATCGCGACCTGAAGCTCGACCGACCGTACTAGGAGGCGCCCTGTGAAGACCGCCGTCGAAGCGCGCGCCAGTCAGATCCTGGCCTTCGCCGTGGTCGTGCTGCTCGGCGCCTGCAGCACGCCCGCCGAGCAGGCAGCGCCCACCGTCAGCGCGGGCGAAACGGCCGCCACCCTGACCGACACGGACGCGATGCGGGCCACCAGCGGTGAGTTCGGCGTGCGCGAGGACATGCCCGGCGCGGCGCTCTACCAGACGCACTGCGCCAACTGCCACAACGGCACGGTGCCCAAAGCGCCGCACCAGATCTGGCTCGAGATGATGACCCCAAAGACGCTGCTGACCGCTATGAACGACGGCATCATGCGACCACAGGCGGCGTCGCTATCGCCGAAGCAACGGCAGCAGATTGCGGAGTATCTGACGCTCGCGCAGGCGGACTCTGGTCCGGGCCCGGCGGTACCCTGGTGCGACGATCGCAGCATCGCTGCCAACACCCCACCGGCGCCGATCGGCTGGGGACACGACACCCGCCGTCATACACCCTTGAGTGCCGGCGGCATCCCACGGGCACAGGCCGCGGACCTGGCGCTGAAGTGGTCCTTCGTCTACCCGGACGCCCTGCGTGCACGGTCACAGCCGGCGGTGGGCTGGAACACGGTCTATAGCGGGTCCCAGGACGGGACGGTGTATGCGTTCGATCTTGATACGGGCTGCGTTAAGTGGACTTTCGAAGCCGCCGCCGAGGTGCGCACCGGCATTGTGCTGACCACCGAAGGGCCGCCGCTTGCCCTGTTCGGCGACATCCTCGCGAAGGTCTACGCGGTTAATGCGCTCAGCGGCGAACTGGTGTGGTCCAGGAAGGCGGACGATCACCCCAGCGCCACGCTGACCGGCACGCCCGCCTACCACGGAGGCACGCTCTACGTGCCTGTGTCGTCGCTGGAGGTGACCCCGGCCGCCGATCCCGCGTATCCCTGCTGCACCTTCCGCGGCAACGTGCTCGCGTTGAACAGTGCGGACGGCGCGCAGCGCTGGCGCCACTACACGATTCCGCAGACGCCTACGGAAGTCGGTCGCACCCGCGTCGGCACCCCGGTCCTGGCCCCATCCGGGGCACCGGTGTGGAGCAGCCCCACCATCGATGTCGCGCGGAATCGTCTCTACATCGGCACCGGCGAAAACTACTCTTCTCC
>JBCDIK010000307.1:0-2777 GCA_038749065.1 Pseudomonadota bacterium
AGCAACGCGAAGCACGGAAGCAGAGGCCAGCTGGCCCAGGGCGCACGCGCCGCCGACAGATCGTTCTGGGGACGCAGCCACAGCCAGGCCATCACCAGGGCCGCTGCCAGCAGGAGCAGCAGCGCGACCCGGGCCCGTCCCACAGGGCCGGCGCTCTGCAGCAGCCACTCATGCAACGGCGCATTGAAGACCCAGGTCGTTGCCATGGCCCCGAGCCCTTCCGGTGCCAGGGCCGCCGCGAGATCCAGCGGTACCGAGACCAGCAGCAGCGTCAGCACGAGGCCTGCGATGCCCCCCCAACACGGACGCGGCCATCGCGATGGACGCGGCCACTGCGTCGACCCCTCCCGGCGCAGCAACACCCCTGGCGCCGCCAGAATCGCGAAGGGTTTGATCCCGATGGCAAGGGCCAGGCAAACACCACCCAGCGCCTGCCGTCCGCGCCCGGTCGCCACCAGCGCCAGGATCAGAAGGAACACGCCGATGATGTCGATATGGGCACTGTTCGCGAATTCCTTCACCACCAGCGGGCACCAGCCGTACAGCAGGACAGCCAGGCCGCGACGCGGCATCGGCACCAGCCGAAGCACGAGCGCGAGCACCGCTAGATCAGCGAGCAACGCCAGCAGCTGGAGCGGCCACAGAGCCCCGGGCAACACTGTGGCCAGCGCCGCAAACAGCCACTGCGCCGCAGGACCATAGGCCGTTGGGATCTCTGGATAGGCCACCTGCCCGAGGATCTGCTCCCAAACCGCCGGGAGTGCGTCTTCATGGAAGTAGGTGGCCGGCGTCACGCCATAGGGACTGCCCCGATCGAGTGTCACCCAGCCGTCCCACAGGTAGCGGTAAACATCATCTTCCATGAGCGGTGGCGCCGATACCGCCAAAGCGCGAAACAACAGCGCCCAGATCAACAGCGCAGCAAGCGGCAGCGTTCCCCCGCGCTGGCTGCGCAGCGCCAGCAGCAGCGTCCCGAGCGCAGCGATGAAGGTGTAGCTCAGATAGCCCGTGAGCGGAGTCAGGCCCAGGGTGCCATTACCATGGAAGGCGAGCAGCGCAGCGCCAAACACCACCAGGCCGATGCCATGCACCGGTAGGGATGAGGATGGGACGAGACCCGGGTGCAAACCTTTGCCGGGATCGACGGTCGAAGAAGGTGCCATCAGCCTGGAACGGGGTCGCACATGTTTGCCGGTCATCCTATCAGCGCCCTCGTGCCCGCTCTCAACGAAGCGCGCACCATTAGCAGTGTGGTCGCCGAGCTACGCGCTCTGCAGCACGATGAGCAGCCACTGCTCGATCAGATCATCGTGTGCGACAACGGTTCCCGGGACGATACCGCCGCCCGCGCACAGGCCGCCGGCGCAGTGGTCGTGTCCGAGCCACAGCGTGGCTACGGCGCGGCCTGTCAGCGCGCTGCGGCAGCACTCGCGCCCTGCAGCGCCGTGCTCTACGTCGATGCCGACGGCAGCGTGGATGTGCAGGACATCCCACCCCTATTGTCACGCTGGCAAGACGGAGCAGATCTCGTCATCGGTTCCCGCCGCCTGGGAACCGTGCTACCCGGCGGGATGTCGGTGCCGCAGCGTCTCGGCAATCGCCTCGCCTGCGCCCTCATGAGCCTGGTCTGGCGGCAGCCGGTCACGGACCTGGGGCCGCTGCGCCTGATCGATCGACGCGCACTGACGGACCTGCACATGTGCGATCGGGGCTACGGCTGGACCGCTGAGATGCAGTGCAAGGCACTGAATGCAGGACTACGAATCGACGAAGTGCCGGTCACCGTCGCGCCCCGGATCGGCCGCTCTCGCATCAGCGGCAACCTGCGCGGCATCGCCGCCGCGGGTTACGGCATTCTGGGCATGGTGCTGCGCCAGGCTGCCATTCGCTACCGACGTGTCCTTGACCCCACGGTCAGCATCGATACCCGCACCGGGGAGCCATGAACCCGGTCAGAGGTTAGGGCATCATGAGAACGCCGGATCGCAGGTGCGGTCGCGGTGAAGGGAGGAACGTCGGAGTGACACGAAGACTGGATTCAGGGTTCGCGCGGCAACTGGCGATGCTACTGCTGTGCGGTACCGCTCACGCGCAAGCCGACGATGCGATCGCGCCCGGGGCCGCTGCAGATGCCACCTCCGACCCACAGCCGTCGTCGGTGACACATGTGGTCGCAGGGCTTGAGCAGCCCGCGCGAATCCAGGTCGACCGCTGGGGCGTGCCTCACATCTACGCCGATACGCACTACGACGCGTTCTTCGTTCAGGGCTTCAATGCCGCGCGGGACCGGCTATGGCAGATCGATCTGTGGCGACGGCGTGGACTCGGGCAGCTCAGCGAGGTCCTCGGAGAAGCCTATGTCGAACAGGATCGGGCCGCCCGCAGTTTCCTGTATCGCGGCGATCTGTACCGCGAGTGGCTGGCCTATGGCTCGGACGCCAAGCGCATCGCGAGCGCGTTCGTCGCGGGCATCAACGCCTACGTGGACCTGATCGAGCAGGATCCCGCGCTGCTGCCCGTCGAGTTCACTCTACTCGGGTACGCGCCGGCCCGCTGGGCGGCCGAAGATGTGGTGCGCATACGCAGTCACGGGCTGTGGCGCAACGTGGTCACCGAGGTTCGACGAGCGCGCATCCTGTGCGAGCTGGGCACCGATGAGGCGCGACTTTGGAAGGTGCTCGAGCCGACCTGGCAGACGCGCGTCCCGGTCGGGTTGGACCCCTGTACGGTGCCGGCGGATGTGTTGTCGGAATACCTGCTCGCCAAAGCGCCGGTCC
>JBCDIK010000308.1:0-2765 GCA_038749065.1 Pseudomonadota bacterium
GCCCTTTCGGGTCAGGCTGATCGGGCCCTTCGAGACCGACGCCTACGAGCAGGACATGCGCGAGCTGGCTGCGCAACTGGGCGTCGCCGAGCGACTGGAGTGGGTGGGCTACACCGCGCAGGTCCAGGCAGAGCTGCAGGCCATGGATCTGTTCGTCCTGCCCAGCCTCTTTGGTGAGGGCATGCCCATGGTCATCCTTGAGGCCATGGCGACCGGCGTGCCCGTGGTGGCTTCAGAGGTTGAGGGCATTCCGGAAATCATTCGCCATGAGCGCGATGGCCTGCTGGTGCCCGCCGGCGATCCAGCGGCGCTCGCCAGTGCACTGGCCACGCTGGTGGGCGACGCGCAGCGCCGCGGGCAGTTCGGACGCGATGCCCGACAGCGACAGATCGAGCGCTACTCCGATGTCGCCATGGCGCGCGCCGTGGCGCAAGTGTACGACCGGGTGCTGGGGCACGCGGCGCAGCTGGAGACCCTGGCCTCATGAGCAGCTTGCAAGAGAACAGCGGGCCGATTTTCATCGTCGGCATGAACGGCTCCGGTACCACCATGCTGCTGGATTGCCTGGGCCGGCACTCGCAGCTCTACGCCTTCCATAAGGAAGTGCGGCTGATTCCCTATATTCTGAAAGAGGCGAGCCGCTTCAACACGCTGCGTACGGCAGATGATCGCGCGGCTTACGCGCACTGGATTCTCTCCCTCCCGGTCTTTGCCGCCGTCGCCGCGGAAACACCACCGGCGGCGCCGACGCTGGGTGATTGCCCAGCCGATGCAGCCGCGGTGCTCGACCGCGTCTTTCACGCGTTCGCGGCTTCCGCGGGCAAGGTCCGCTGGGCGGAGAAAAGCCCGCAGAACGCGCAACACATTGCCCGCCTGGCAGGCGCATTCAAGGACGCCCGCTTCGTGCATGTGCTGCGCGACGGTCGCGACGCCGCTGCGTCGTTTCAGCGCCGCTGGTTGCGCGATCCGCAGCTCACCATCTACCGCTGGAAGAAAGTCGTGCAGCTCGCGCGGCGCGATGGCCAGCAACTGGGCGCGCAGCGCTATCTGGAAGTCACCTACGAAACCCTGACCGCCCAGCCTGAGCAGACGCTGCGGGAAATCTGCGAGTTTCTCGCGTTGCCCTTCGAGCCTGTGGTGCTCGAGTCCTCACGGCCCTATCTCGACGCACCGGGCGAATCTGGACAGGGCATCAGCGTCAATTCCGGGCGTTGGAAAAAGCACTTCAGCGCGTCCACCCTGCAGCGGCTCGAAGGTATCGCTGGCAACACCCTGGCGGAATTCGGCTATACCCCGGCGAACCCTGAGGCGGCGGGTGATGCGGACCTGGGCAAGGGGACGCTGCGCTGGCTGCGCAGCAAGGACGCCGTGCGCCAGTTCCTGCGCGAGATCCGCCTGAAACTGAAGGGGGAAATCGCCCGCCCGTGGTCCGTCATCCTCGCCAAGCCCCTCGGCGCTCTGCGCCAACGTGGCGAAAACACTTACTGAGGCCGTCCCATGACCGCAATCGCCGAGCTGGAACCCGCCCCTGTGCGCGTCTCTATCGTGATCAAGGCGCTGAATGAAGCGCAGCACATCGATGCCTGCGTGCGCTCGGCGGTGATCGCCGCGCAAGCCGTGGGCGGGGAGGTCATTCTGGCCGATAGCGGGTCCTCCGACGGGACCGTCGAGATCGCTGCCAAACACCCGATTCTCGTGGTGCAGCTCGCGAACCACGACGAGCGCCGCTGCGGGATTGGTCCTCAGCTCGGCTACGAGCAGGCCCAGGGCGAGTTCATCTACATCCTCGATGGCGATATGGAGCTCGATCCCGAGTTCCTGCCGGTTGCGCTGGCCGCCTTCGATGCCAACCCGAAGCTGGGCGGCGTGGCCGGGCTGGTCGAGGAAACGAGCGAAGCCAGCTATCAGTTCCGGGCCCGGCAGCGCCGGCGCCGGGAAGCCACACCGGGGCCGACGGAATGGCTCGATATGGGCGGGCTGTATCGCGCCGCAGCGGTGCGCGAGACCGGCTACCTGTCGGATCGTAACCTCCACGCCTACGAAGAGCAGGACCTGGGACTACGTCTGGGCGCGCACGGCTGGCTGCTTGAGCGGCTCGATCAGCGTAGCGTCCGGCACCACGGCTATACCGACAGCTCCCTGGCCTTGCTCAAGGGGCGCTGGCGCACGGGCTACCTGGATGGGGCCGGCGAAATGCTCCGCGTCAGCCTCGGCAAGCCGTACTTCTGGCGCGTGGTCATGGCGTTCAAGCACCTGTTTGTCGGTCTTGCGCTGTGGGCGGGCCTGCTGCTCGGGCTGTTGCTGTTGCCGGTCACGCCCTGGGTGCTGGGCGCGGTCGCGCTGGCGGTCCTGGGGCTGATTGCCGTGCGCGTGGCGCGTGGCAGTACCCTGGCCGATGCATGCTTTGCCCAGGTGGTCTGGCAGACCACCGCGCTGGCACTGATTCGCGGCTTCTTTACCCCGAAGGTCGAGCAGACCCGCACCGTTGCGGCGCAGGTCCTGGCGCGCCCTTAAACACCGGACGCGCTTGATCGCCTAGCGGAATTTCCAGTTGACGCCGAAGGTGAAAGCGTTGGAATCGAAATCTCCGCCGTCCCGGTTGGAATCGCGTTCCCAGTAGCGATAGCCGCCGGTCAGCTCGAGCTGATCGGTCGGAGTCCAGGTGTAGGTGAAGCCCGCCTGCAGCAGGTCGTCTTCCCGACCGCTAGTACCGGCGACCGCAAAGGGCGCGTTGCTGCGGAAATCGCGGCGCTCGAAGCCGATGA
>JBCDIK010000309.1:0-2706 GCA_038749065.1 Pseudomonadota bacterium
CCGAAGGTGGCCATCCCGTACTCGGCGAGCTCCGCCAGCAGGTTGATGACTTCCTGCTGCGTCGGCGCGTCATCGCCCAGGGTGCTCATGGCACGCTGCCAGATCTCTTCCACGGTGCGGGTACCATCGAGCTGGCTGAACACGTGGTAGGCAGCGTCGTTCAGCCGCAGCTGCTGCGTCCGGCTTGGCGCCTCCACGACGTACCAGGCGGCGCCGCGGTAGTAGTGCCGGTGCACTTTGAGCTGGCGCCGCGGCGTCGGCTTCAAGTCCTTGACGCGATACCACTGATCGCTGAAGAGGGCGGTCCCGCTCATGACCCGGTCCACCGCCAGTACTGCAGCCGTGCCCAGTCCGCGAACTTGCGGGACCAGATCCAGCCGATGGGACGCTCGTCGATGTCGATCTTGGCGATGCCGCCCATGCCCGGGCGAATGTCCGGCGGCATGGTGTCGAAGGTCGCCTTCACCCGGAAGCGGTTGCTCCCTTCGCCGCTCTCGGAGACCGGTGCGATCTCCTGCACGCGAAAGCGATAGCTGTTGCCCGGCATGCTGCGCAGGCGCAGCGCACCGGTGCCGCCGGTGGCAACCCAGCCGATGTCCGCCTCATCGACCATGAGCACCAGGTTGAAGTCTTCCAGCGCCGCCACTTCGAACAGTCGCTCGCCCTGATCAACCGGCCGGCCCAGGGCCTGCGCCCAGTCACCGCTGACCACCACGCCGTCGATGGGCGCGCGGATCGTGGCCCGTGCGATGCGCAGATCCAGCAGGTCGAGCTGCGACTGGGCCTGGCTGATCTGCGCCTGCAGTACCCGCACCTGGGAGCGATCGCGCTTGGCCAGGATCGCCCGATATTCCTTCTGGAGTTTCGCAAGCTCGCCCTGCCACTTGATGCGTTCAAGCTCCAGGTCGCTGGCGTCGAGCTTTGCGAGCACATCGCCGCGCTGGACCAGGTCCCCGGGGCGCCGATCGATCTCGCCCAGATAGCTGCTGAAGGCGGCGACGACGACGCGTTGCCGCTCGGCCTCGATGCTGGCGTCCGCATCGATGCGGAACAGCGCCGGGTAGTACAGGCTCCAGCAGGTGATCGCTGCCAGCGCGAGCAGGGTCAGTTTGACGCCGCGCTGGCGCTTGCCCACCAGGCGCGTCGCGCTGCGGCTGGTGAGCCGTTTAAGCCAGCCGATCGCTGTCAGCGCCTCGATACGCTTGAGGGCGATGACCGGCGTGATCAGCAGCGCGAGCTGCTCGAGGGATGCCCGCTCCGCCCCGGTGAATGGCCGATCCCGCTCCAGCAACAGCGCGCCGGTCGCGTCCTGCAGGTCCACCAGCGGCACACTCAGCAGTGCCGGGTGGTGCAGGGTCTCCGCCAGTGCGGCATGCGCGCGTGGAATCACGTCAGCCGTGTGTGCGGTCCCGGCAGACGCATCGCCGTCGATCCTTTTGTGATCAGGGTGTGGCGGGAGCGGTACCTGCACACACTGGCCGTGCTGGCAGGTTTCTGTCAGGGCCGCTGCGATGTCCACGAACAGCGTGGCGCGCCGATCGAAACTCGCTTCGCCGGAGACGGCGGCGATGCGTACCCGCGTGCTGGCCTGCACTGTCCCGGCAGGGCGCAGGCCGACGGTGACGCGCTGGCAGCGCAGGCTGCGCGCGATCTGGTTGGCCAGCTCGTGCAGCGCCCGCTCGAGTTCGTCCTGGTCGAGTACGCAGGCGAGGGATTCGAGCACGCGACCCTGCCGCTCGATGAGGGTCGGATCGGCGGCGGGCGCTGCCTCAGCAGATGCGACCGGTGCTGCTGCTGGCGCTTCTGGGGTTGCCTGGGTCCGGTGCGGTCCGGTCTCGCGGCCCGTCACCGCGGCAACCTGGGCATTCGGCAGCGACTGCGCCACCTGGTCATCGCCGCGCCGCAGCACCTTGGCGGCGATGTCGCTCAGCAGGGCATCATCGTCCACGCGCGCGTCCACGCGCAGGGAGAACGCGACCACGGCCGGGCGCCCGGAGACTCGCAGCTGATACGCCAAACACACGTCCGCATGACGTCCGTTGCCGGCGGACTGGCGGCTGCGAAGCAGAACCTTGGGTTCTCGAAACGCTTTGCGCGCGGCGCTCAAGAGCTCCGAGGGTGGCTGGGCGTCAGCCGGGCAGCGGCCACCGAGCTGTACCTTGTCGCCATTGCGCAGCAGCAGTACCGCCTGCTGCGCCCCGATTCCCCGGGCACTGGTCACAAGCCAACGCTGCGCAGCGGCAGGGGCTTGCGCCGCGGGTGTCTCTCCCGCGGGGGTGCTGGTTTTCGGGCGGACGGGCATTTCCGAGGGAACAGTCCATGTTGGCCTTTGCGGTATTTTCCGGGTGCACTCGCGGGC
This sequence comes from Pseudomonadota bacterium, assembly GCA_038749065.1. Lineage (GTDB taxonomy): Bacteria > Pseudomonadota > Gammaproteobacteria > Pseudomonadales > Azotimanducaceae > CALHVX01. The sequence continues at coordinate 2,360 of JBCDIK010000309.1, forward strand.
GTCCGCGGCGGCCGTCACTAATTTGCTCGGGCTGTGAACTTTTCGGCGACTGGCCGCGGTTTTTGCGGCCCCGGTGTCCGTTAACTGGCACGGAGCTGGCCGGAAGCGACGAGAAGCCGACGCGGATAGCGTTCAGCCGGGGCAGCGTTCACTGTTTGTGCGGAAGTAGCGCACATCGTTCGTCCGTGCGAGGGTGCCGGCTGAGCAGCACAGGTCGTACAGCGGCGGCGCCTAGGCGTCGCTCATCTGAGACTCTGCCGCCATGCGCTCGCTGAGGTAGGCAACGAGTTCATCGCGAGTGAACGGTTTGCCGAGCACGGGGATCGGATTGCCCGTGCCCGCTTCCG
>JBCDIK010000310.1:0-2676 GCA_038749065.1 Pseudomonadota bacterium
ATCTGCCGCACCTACTTGAGCCCCGAACATCAGGCCTGCAATACCCTGGTTGGCGAGTGGATGACCGAAGCGGGACTCACCGTGCGCACGGACGCCGCCGGCAGTCTCATCGGACATCGTCCAGGAGCGACGCCCGATGCGCCGATCCTGCTGATCGGCAGCCACCTCGACTCAATCCCGGACGCGGGCGCCTACGACGGCATTCTGGGGGTCCTGCTCGGGATCGAAGTCTGCGCGGCGCTGAGTACGAGCGCACTGCCCTTCGCAATCGACGTCATCGGCTTTGGCGAAGAGGAAGGCGTGCGGTTCGGCACCACGCTCATGACCAGCTGCGCCACTGCCGGCACCTTCAATCCCGAGTGGCTGCAGCTGCAGGACGACGCTGGGGTCAGCGTGGCTCAGGCACTAAGCGCCTTCGGGCTGAACGCCGAGCGCATCGGCGAGGCCAGTTACCAGGGGCGCACGCTGGTGGGCTACCTGGAAGCGCATATTGAGCAAGGGCCGGTGCTGGAAGCGCTCGACCTGCCCCTGGCCGTGGTCACCAGTATCGCCGGGGCCAGGAGGCTCGCCTTCGAGATCACCGGGATGGCCGCCCACGCCGGCACCATGCCCATGGACCTGCGCAGAGATGCGCTGGCGGGCGCCGCGCAGATCGTGAGCGACATCGAGAACACCGCCCGCGCGGAGCAGGTGCTTGCAACCGTCGGGACGCTCGAGGTCCGGCCCGGGGGCGTGAACGTGGTTCCAGGCTCAGTGCGCTTCACCCTGGACATTCGCGCGGGCGCGGATGACCGGCGCGACCGGGCGCTGGCGACGATCGAACGCGCCGCCTCCGCCTGCTGTGAGTCCCGGGGCTTGACCCTGACGATCTCGCAGCTCCATGAGGCCCCGGCCGCGCCTTGCGATGCCGCATTGCAGGCCGCGGTCGCCGCCGGTATCGAAGCCACCGGCCAGACGCCCCACTATATGGAGAGCGGCGCCGGCCATGACGCCATGGCGCTGGCAACGCTATGCCCGGTGGGTATGCTGTTCCTGCGCAGCCCGGGCGGCATCAGCCATCACCCGGACGAGGCCGTCATCGCCGATGACGTCGCCCGCGCCTTTACCGCATTGACCGCGACCGTCCGGCACCTCGCCAACGCGCGCGACACAGGAGAGCACCGTGGCCGCTGACCCGGAACTGCGAGACATTCTGAACCCCGGCATCAGCCGCTCCAGCGTGCAGCGTGACCACGCGCTGATCACGCCGGAATCGCATGTGCCGGTGCTGCTACCGGGCTGGGACAACGCCGAAGCGGTCGTGCTGATCTCCGCGGAGATGGGCGCGAAGTTCGGCCAGTTGCTCGCGTACTGCCATGCCGGAAGCACCCTGCGCCCGCTCAGCCCGAAGGATGAGTACTTCATCCTGGCGCTGGAAGGCACCGTGACCGTGCACCACGATACGCGCAGCGGCAGCCTGGACACCGATCACTACGTGTATCTGCCCAGCGGGCTCGACTGGCGGATTGAGAGCGCTGGGGACGCGACGCTCATGATGTTCCGCAAGCCCTACGTGCCCATTGCAGGCCACGGCGCGCCGGCTCCCTTTATGCGCGCTCTGGCCGATGTGCCCGCGGAGCCCTTCCTGGGCGATGAGGGCGCACTGCTGCAGACCCTGCTGCCCGATGATCCGGCCTGGGACTGGGGCATCAACCTGTTCGAGTTCGTGCCCGGCGGCACGCTGCCCAACGTCGAGAATCACTTCATGGAGCACGGCCTCTACCTGCTTGGCGGTCAGGGCGTGTATCGGCTGGGCGATCACTGGTACCCGGTGCAGGCGGGCGACTGCATCTGGATGGGCCCCTACCTGCTGCAGTGGTATGTGGCGGCGGGCAAAACCAACAGCCGCTACATCTACTACAAGGAGATGAACCGTGCCCCACTCGGCTGAGCTGTCTCTCACGGTTGACGCCACGCGCGTCCAGGGAGAACTGGACGCGCTGGCCACGCACTCTTCCACCCCGGCGCCGAGCGTGACCCGCATCCTGTTTACGGACACGGATCTCGCCGGTCGTGAATACATTCGCTCGCTGATGCGTGAAGCAGGGCTGGAAGTGATCGAAGATGCCGCGGGCAATATCTTCGGCCGCTGGCAGGGCAGCGATCCAGCTGCTGGCCGGGTGGGCAGCGGCTCGCACTGCGACGCCATCCCCCACGCCGGCAAGTTCGACGGCACCGTCGGCGTCGTCGGCGGCATCGCGGCCATCCGCGCCCTGAAGGACGCCGGTTTCCAGCCGCGCCGCAGCATCGACATCATCATGTTCACTTCCGAGGAACCCACCCGCTTCGGCATCGGCTGCTCGGGCTCCCGGCTCATGGGCGGCGCGCTGTCGGCGCAGGAAGTGGCGGACCTGACCGACGAGGACGGCATCACCTTCGACCAGGCCCGGGCCAGCGCCGGTTACAGCGGCGACCTGGCGAGCGTTGAGCTTGGCGATGACGAGTACGCCTACTTCGTCGAGCTGCACGTGGAGCAGGGCCCGGAGCTGGAGCGGCTGAACAAGGATATTGGCGTCGTCACCGACATCGCCGCGCCGGCGTCCTTCAAGATGTCGTTCGAGGGTCTTGGCGGACACGCGGGGACGGTCATCATGCCTGCGCGCTAGGATGCACTGGTGCCGGCTGCGATCATGATCG
>JBCDIK010000311.1:0-2665 GCA_038749065.1 Pseudomonadota bacterium
CACTGCTGGACCGCGCGCAGAATGCGGACCCGGAGAGTCTCCAGCGGAGTGCGGATTGCGGTCTGCTGCTGCAGGCGCTCGGCGAGCATGATGAGCTGCAGCACGTACATGAGGATGGCTCGTTCCGGCGCTCGACCGCGCAGCAGCTCGATGGCCCGGGTGACCGGCGCACGCAGCAGGGCAGGCTCAGGTACCAGTTCGTCCCAGTCCCGGGGAGAGCGGTTGATGGCGCCGGCGCGTAGCATCGCGTCGAGCGCCTCGTCGTGGCTCCGCCGGGCACGGCCATTGGCCACGTCGTGGACCCGGCCGGCAGCGGCAAACACCGTGCCCAGGGCAAGGCCAGCGCGCAGCTCGCGCGGCCAGCTGGAAAGAATGCCACTCATCGGTCGCGGCGCCGTGGACGCGGGCTCAAGCGGCAGCCTGGGCGAGTCGTGTCGCCCAGGGCTGCGCGCCGGTGATCAGCGCGCCACCGAGGCACTGCTCGCCGCTGTAGAAGGCGATGTACTGTCCGGGGTTAACCGCGCGCATCGGCGTGGGAAAGGTCACGCGTAGCCCCTCGCCATCCGCTGTGACCTGACAGTCCGCCAGCGTCTGCCGATGGCGAATGCGGGCCTTCACGATCATGGGGAACTCCGGAGGCGCGGCCAGCATCCAGTTGGCGTCTGTGGCCGTCAGCCAGAGGCTGTCGAGGGCGCGCAGCTGCTGGGTCACGATCAGCGTGTTCTCGTCCAGACGCTTGGCGGCGACGTACCAGGGGGCTTCGCTGTGGCCGGCCACGCCGCCGATGCCCAGGCCCTGGCGCTGACCGATGGTGTACAGATGCGCGCCCGGGTGTGTACCGATCTGCGCCCCATCTTCGGTCAAGATCGGCCCCTCCTGCGCAGGCAGATAGCGGCTCAAGAAGCTTCGAAAGCGTCGCTCGCCGATAAAGCAGATTCCGGTGCTGTCTTTCTTGCGATGGTTGGCAAAGCCTGCTCGCCGGGCGATGGCGCGGACTTCGTCCTTGTGCAAATCGCCGAGCGGGAACAGCACGTTGCTGAAGCGATCGTGGCTCACCCCCTGCAGGAAGTAGGTTTGATCCTTGTTGTGGTCGCGCGCCTGTAGCAGGCGGTGCGTGCTGCGCTGAGCATCGCCGGGCTCCAGCCGAGCGTAGTGGCCGGTCGCGATAAAGTCGGCGCCAAGCCGCGAGGCGTAGTCGGCGAAATAGCGAAACTTGATCTCCCGGTTGCACAGTACATCGGGATTTGGCGTCCGGCCGGCCTGGTACTCGGTCAGGAACGCCTCAAATACGTTGTCCCAGTACTCCGCGGCGAAGTTGGCAACCTGCAGCGGAATGCCCAGTGTGTCGGCGACCTGCTGAGCATCTGCGAGGTCCGCCTGCGCAGTGCAGTCGTCGGTACCGTCGTCTTCGTCCCAGTTCTTCATGAACAGCCCGGTGACGGCGTAGCCCGCCTGCTGCAGACGCAGTGCGGCGACGGCGGAATCGACACCACCGGAAAGTCCGACCACGACACGACCGGTGGTCTGGCTGGGGGAAGCGGGCATGCGCGAATGCTAGGGAGCCACCGCGTGATTCGCAAGCATATCGGGGCGATGCGCAATGGCTGGCTCCGCCTCTATAATCGCGATATGACTCAGTTGACGCATCTCGATGGGGCCGGTCATGCGCACATGGTCGACGTGTCCGGCAAAGGCCCCACCACGCGGACCGCGGTGGCCGAAGCCAGGATCCGCATGGCGCCGGCGACGCTCGAGCTGCTGCGCAACGACGCGCTCCCGAAGGGCGATGTCTTTGCCGTGGCCCGGGTTGCCGGCATCCAGGGCGCGAAGCGCTGCAGCGACCTCATACCCCTGTGTCACCCGCTGGCACTGACGCGGGTGACCGTTGACTTCGAGTATCTCGACGACGGGGTGCGCATCGAGACCCTGGCCCGGGTCAACGGGCCCACCGGCGTCGAGATGGAGGCGCTGACGGCGGCCAGCACCGCCGCGCTGACCCTCTATGACATGTGCAAGGCCGTTGATCGTGGCATGACCATCTACTCGCTGCAGCTGCTGCGGAAGGAAGGTGGCAAGTCCGGGCTGTGGCAGCGCGATGACGGCTGACGGGGTGGCGATCACCGTGCGCTTGTTTGCGGCGCTGCGGGACCTAGCTGGCGTCGCGCAGGTGGCGCTCACCGTGCCCGCGGGCAGCGATCAGCGCTCGCTCGCGCAGGCCGTCGCGCAGGCGTTGCAGCAGCCGGCCCTGCTCGAGGCGTTGTGTGCCCCCAACGTTCGAATGATCGTCAATCAGGCGCTCACCGCCCATGACGCCGGCACCGGGCGTCGGCTCGAGGCCGGCGACGAAGTCGCTTTCCTGCCGCCGGTGACTGGCGGTTGAGCACTCCGGCGGTCCGCATCGCCGTCCAGGAAGCCGACTTTGACGTGGGCGTGGAACTTGCCCGCGCGCGTTCGCGGCAGGGTGGTCAGATCGGCGCCGTGGCGACCTTTGTCGGGCTGGTACGCGACCACGATAGCGGGACCGATGGCGAGATCGCCGAGCTGTTTCTGGAGCATTACCCGGGCGTTACCGAGCGCTCGATCGAAGCGGTGGTCGAGCAGGCGCTTGCACGCTGGGTACTGGCGGATGTGACGATCATCCATCGCGTGGGGCAACTGTCCGGAA
>JBCDIK010000312.1:0-2646 GCA_038749065.1 Pseudomonadota bacterium
CCAAGGAGCACGACCATGACCACCATCACCCTGAACGATCTCGACCATTGCGACACGCTGAGCCACGGGGCCATGCAACGGGTTGCCGGCGGCCTGACCGCGGACCTGCAGTGGCGCCTGAACCAGCTCGGCGCCAACCTGTACCGCAACGCCCAGGTGCTCTTCGACCCGCGCTACATCTACGGCGTGATTCGCACGAGCCAGATCGCCAGCCGGCAGATCTATGGTCGGCAGATGATCAACCCCTGGCCGCCCTTCAGCTGGCACTGAGGTCCAGCCGGGCCGACCGCCCCGTTCCGCCGATCCTTCTTGGGGTCGCTACGAACGGGGCGCCCTGTCGGCCGCCGTTGACCGCGGCAGCCACACCCGCGCGATGAACCCGTCTTTGCCGTTCGCGAACGCGTCCACCGCTGACTCGAACACCAACGTCCCACCGTGACGCCGCAGCACATTGCTCACGATCGCGAGGCCCAGCCCGGTGCCGCCGGTTTCCCGGGAGCGGGACTGCTCGAGGCGGACGTACGCCTTGCGCACCCGATCATGTTCCGTCGGCGGAATGCCGGGGCCCGGATCGCAGATCGAAATGCTCAGCCCGGCGCGGCCATCAACGCCCGCCAGGGACTGCAGCCGCACCCGAACATCGCCACCATAGAGCACGGCGTTGTCGATCAGATTCATCAGCGCGCGCTGCAGCGCGACCGGCTGCGCCTGCAGCACCCAGACCTCGCTCGCCGATGACGTCAACAGCTCAGCCGTGAGCTGCCGCGGCGGAGCCGCCTGCGCAGCCTCGTCCACCGCGTCATCGAGTAGCGTCTGCAGGAGCGCGCGGACGTCCACCGGCACGAAGGCCTCGGTACTCGCCTCATCGCGCGCGAAAGCCAGAGCCTCGTCGAGAATGCGGGTCATCGCAACCAGGTCCGCTTCGGCACGATCGCGGGCCTCGCCTGCGGGCAGCGCTTCCACGCGCAGGCCGAGGCGCGTCGCCAGGGTTCGCAGATCGTGGGAAAAGGCGGCCATCATGGTGCTGCGCTCCGCCACGTGATCGGCGACCCGCTCGCGCATCAGGTTGAAGGCTGCGGCAGCCTTGCGGACTTCCCGGGGACCCTCCAGCGCCAGCGGATCGCTCGCCAGGCCACGGCCGATCCGATCGGCGGCATCGGCAAAACGGGGCAGGAAACGTGTGACGCGGCGTGTCCCCCAGAGCACGGCGGCAAAGATGACCAGCGCGAACAGCGTGGTGCCGAGCATGCCCGCCGGGGATCCGCGCCAGCTGGCAAGGCGCAGGTCGGCGCGAACCGTCAACCAGCGCCCCTCCCGGGGGAGCACCATCACCAGCCGCGGCAGGGAGCGGCGCCCGGCATCGCGTTGCGGCGGCTCGAACCAGAGGTCGGCAATGCGTAGCGGCGAGCGTTGCGCCTCGAGGAGCGCGCCGACTGCCGCCGCCACTTCGTCGCTGTGCTCCCACCGGGGCAACACGGGCTGCGGTCGCTCCGTCGACAGCGACACCGCAAACTCCGGGGTGGACAGGCGCTGCAGAAGGGCTGAATCGTCTTCCGCGACCTCTGCCAGGGTCTGCGCCCGCTCAATGGTGCCCAGCGCGAACACTTCGGCATTCGACAGGAGCTGGTCGTGCGCCGAGCGGGCGATGTACAGCAGATGCAGGGCCACAAAGGCGATGCCCAATCCCCAAGCGAGCCGCGTGAATAGCGGCGATTCGCGCCAGCGGGAAACTGCAAGCTCAGCCATGGTCAACCACCGCCGCAAACAGGTAGCCGCCGCCGCGCACCGTGCGGATCCAGTCGCCGGCGCCGAGCTTCTTGCGCAGCCGCGACAGCTGCACGTCGACCGCTCTGTCAAAGGCCTGGGCGCGACGCCCCTTGGTCAGCTCCAGCAGCTCGTCGCGATCGAGGACCCGGCCAGCATTGCGGACGAAGGCCAGCAGCAGATCGAACTCGCCCCCGGTCAGGCTCACGAGCGTGCCCGCCGGGTCCCGCAGTTCGCGACGCAACGGCGCCAGCTCCCAGCCCTCAAAACGGTAAGACTCACCGGGGGTGTGGCGGTGCACCGGCAGGTGCGCACTGCCCCGGCGCAGCACCGCTCGAATCCGTGCCAGCAGCTCCCGGTTGCTGAAGGGCTTGGTGAGATAGTCGTCGGCCCCGATCTCCAGCCCCAGGACCCGGTCGCTTTCTTCTGCCAGCGCCGTGAGCAGAATGACCGGCGCCCGCTCCCGCACCTCGCGACACAGGGTCAGCCCGTCATCCCCGGGCAACATAACGTCGAGCAGGATCAGATCGACAGAGCGCTGCTTCAGGACCCGGTGCATCGCCACGCCGTCGGCGGCGGTCAGGGCCTCGATGCCATGCTCGGTCAGGTAGTCGCTGACCAGGCTGCGGATCTCCGGGTCATCGTCGACCAGCAACACGGCCAGCCGCTCCTCGGGGGTGGGGCTTACGCTCATGACCCCAGTATACGGACCCGCGTGGCGCGCTCTGGCCCCGCACCGGTAACAGTCCGTATCAGACGCCGGGCGCTGCAACAGACTGTTACACAGCGCAATCTCCCGGAGACCCGGGGTGTGACGGCGGCCCACACACTGCGAGTCCCGCAACTGGAGAACTGTCCATGAACACCCCGAAAATCGTCATC
>JBCDIK010000313.1:0-2639 GCA_038749065.1 Pseudomonadota bacterium
GGCGGCCTGGCTGATCCTGCAGTTTGCGGAAGTGACCTTCGAGCCATTCGGCATCCCCGATTGGAGCATGCGCGCTTTGGTGATCGCCGCCATCGCCGGGGTGCCGGTCACCTTCGCGCTGGCCTGGGTCATCGACGTGCGCCCGGAAGGTCTGATTTTCGACCTGCCGCTGTGGACCGCAGGCGGCGCCCGTGCACGGCCGCCGAAGCGCTCGGACTGGGTGTACGCCGCCCTGCTGGCGGGCTCGCTGACCTGGGGCGCCTTCCTGGCCGCTGACCTCCTGCTGGACGATCTGGTACAGGTCGACAGCACGCCGCTCAGCGAGACCGGAGTCGACCGCTCACGAGCTCAGGCGCCAGCAAACTCGATCGCCGTGCTCGCCTTCGAAAACTTCGATGGCCGCAGCGAGTCAGACTACTTCGCGGCGGGGCTCGCGGAAGAAATCCTGAACCTGCTGGCCGCTCGCCCGGAACTGCGCGTGGCGGCCCGCACCTCGTCATTCCGTTTTCAGGGCGAGCGTCTGGACATTCGCGAGGTCGCCGCGCTGCTCGGTGTGCGGCACGTCCTCGAGGGCAGCGTGCGTCGCTCCGGTGACCGGATCCGCGTCACCGCCCAGCTCATCGACGGCAATCGCGGTTACCACGACTGGTCTAAAACCTACGATCGTGAGCTGGCCGACATCTTCGCTCTGCAGGATGAGCTTGCGGCAGCGGTGGTCAATGAGTTGAGCCTCGCGCTGGCGATCGAGCCGGGCGAGCCGGCGCAGCGTCCCACCGGCAACGTCGAAGCCTATGTCTTTTACCTGGAGGGCCGGGGCCGACTGCGCGCGTCGCTCGACGCGGACGTCAATCGCGCCGCGGCGACGCTGTTCCGCAATGCCCTGGCCATCGACCCCGGATTCGCCCGCGCCTGGTCCGGCCTGTGTCAGGCACAGCTGCAGCTCTACAGCATCGGTCGCAACGGCGACGACTTCACCGCCGCGAAAGACGCCTGTGAACGGGCCGCCGAGCTCGATGGTGCCCAGGCCGCAGAAGTCGCTCTCGCGCTTGGCAAGCTGTACCGCTACCGTGGTCAACTCGATACGGCGGAACAGTACCTCGAGCGCGCCATGGCCGCTGAGCCAAGCGAGCCGGATGCGTACATCGAAATGGGCGAGATTCGGGATCGGCAGCAGCAGCAGGAGGATGCCGAGCGCTTCTTTCGCCGCGCCGTCGACCTCAAGCGCAACTACTGGGCGGCGCACTCCGCGCTGGGCATGTTCTATTTCCGCGGCGGGCGCTATCAGGACTCCGCTGATGCCTTCGAGGTGGCGACCCGGCTGGCACCGGATGTGGCGTCTGCCTTTGCCGGCAAGGGGGCGGCCTATGCGCTGCTCGGCGAGCGCAGCCTGTCGCGCGCGGCCTATGACGCTTCTCTGGCACTGAAGCCGAGCCGCCAGGCCTACACCAACATGGGGCTGCGCTACTACTACGATGGCCTGTTCGTCGATGCCGCAGACATGCAGCGTCGCGCGCTCGAGTACGCGCCGGAGGACCATCGGGTCTGGGGCCGTCTGGCAGAATCGCTGCGCTTTGTCGATGGCGCGGATCAGGAAGCCGACGACGCCTATGCGACTGCCGCGCGCCACGCGCAGGCAATGCTTAAGGTCAACGATCAGGATTGGGAGACAACGGGCCTGCTGGGCATCTATCTCGTTCACCTGGGCCGTCTGGCGGAAGCGCAGACGCTGGTTGAACGCGCGGTTGCCCTGTCCGATCGGGCGCCCGCCGCGCTGTACTTTCAGGCACTCGTCCTGCAGCAGTCAGAGGACAGCGATGGAACGCTCAGAGCACTCGAGGCCGCCATCGCCGCCGACCCCGGGTATCGGGACATCGTTGCCGAAGACCCGGACCTGGCAGAACTTGCCACCACGGCAAGATTCCGCGCACTGCTGGAAACGCCGCCAGCACCCTGATCGCTAAGGCCGGCGTCCTGCCGGCCACGCTAGCGGCCATTCGCTAGTCCTTGAAGCAGACTTCCAGGACCCGTGCGACGCACTCCTCCACGCTCAGATCTGCGGTGGGCAGGGACAGCTCAGCGGTCTCCGGTGCTTCATAGGGGCTATCGATGCCCGTGAAGTGCGGGAGCTCGCCGCGCCGCGCCTTGGCATAGAGACCCTTAGGGTCACGATCTTCGGCGACGGACAGGGGCGTATCCAGATAGATCTCGTAGAAGTCCTCTGGCTTGAACAGCCCGCGGGCCATATCGCGCTCAGACCGGAACGGCGAGATGAAGGCGGTCAGCACCACCACGCCGGAGTCGGCCATGAGCTTCGACACCTCTGCAATTCGGCGGATGTTCTCCACACGGTCAGCATCGGTAAAGCCCAGGTCCCGGTTCAGCCCGTGACGGATGTTGTCGCCATCCAGGATGTAGGTCCGGATACCTTTCTTGTAGAGGGCCTGTTCCAGCGCATCGGTGATGGTGGACTTGCCGCTACCGCTTAAGCCCGTGAACCACAGCACCTTGCCGCGGTGGCCGTTCAGACGCGCCCGGGCGTCCTGGTCGATGGTGATACGTTGCCGATGGACGTTGGTCGCACGGCGCAGGGCAAAATCGACCATGCCAGCACCCACGGTGCTGTTGGAGTACCGGTCGAC
>JBCDIK010000314.1:0-2581 GCA_038749065.1 Pseudomonadota bacterium
CGGCTGCTTACAGCATGTCGACCCTCTTCAGCGCCATGAAACCCATCGTCCTCACCGGCTTCGTCAAAGAACAGGGCCTGCCGGACCTCTGGGCGGGCGTCCTTGCCGCGACGCCTTTTATCGGGATCGCCAGTGCGGCGCTGCTCGGTGCCAAGGTCGCGGCGCGGCAGCGGTTTACCGCCATCGTGCTGGTGCTGGGCACACTGCTCGCCGTCTCGGAGCTGGCTACGGCAGCGCTGGTCGCGCTCCCCTGGGCGGTCTTCGCCCTGCAGTTTCTGGCCGGCCTGTGCGTTGGTCTGCTCATGGGGGTGGGCTCCGCCTGCATTACCCGGACCTCGGTGGCGCCGGCTCTGTTCGGCCTGGTCGACATGACGGCGGTCCTGCTCATGTCATTCATGGTGGCGGCCGTTGGCCTCGCCATGGAGCAGCGCGGTCTTCCCGGCGCCTTCCAGCTGGCCGCCGGCGTGTGCGCGGTGCTGACGGTTCTGGCGCTGGGGTTCTCGCGCAGCACACCGCCGGCGGGCGACGCGTCCGCGGTCGAGCCGTCCATTCATGAACCGCTCACCATCAGTCTGCGGCACCTCGCCGTTGTCCTCATGGGTGTGCTGTTCGTCACCGCGAGCGGATTGGGCTTTGCCTACATGTTTACGCTTGCCGACCGCCTCGGCCTGGACTACGCCGTGGCCGGTGAGCGGATCGGGGTGCTGCTGTTCCTCTCGGCCTTCGCCTGTCTGGCCGGTGGCTGGTGCGCGGCGCGCTTTGGTCCCTATCGGCCGTTGGCGGTCGCCTACGTGGTCTGCGCGATGGGCTGGGTGTTGGCGACGCAGGCCGACAGCATCGCGGCGTTTCTGGGCGGCCTGGTACTCGGCGTCTTCAGCCTGCAGTTCTGTTTTCCGGTGCTGTTGGCCCTGGCCAGCTCCCTCGATGCGGCCGGTCGCTGGGCGGCGATTGCCACCCCGGTGCAAACGAGCGGGTTCGCCTGGGCCGCCATTGTCGCCGGCTGGTTGGTTGGACTCTGGCAGCTGGAGGCGATCGGTTACGCCTGCGTGCTCGGGATGGCGGGGTGCCTGGTGCTGCTGCGGTTCAGTCGGCCCGAAGCAGCGCGCTCACATCCACACGCGTTGCGCTGATCTCGAGCGCGAAGGTGGCGCCCTGTCCTCGTTCACTGTGGACGGACACCCCCCCGCCCATCAGGTTTGCCAGGCGTTGTGTCAGGGATAGGCCCAGACTGGACACTTCCAGGTCATCGGAACCACCCGCAGCAGCCTCACTGATGGGCTGGAGTCGTCGCGCCTGTTCCGCAGCGTCCATACCAGGGCCGGTATCGGTGACGGCGAACTCGACCCGCACCTGCTCGCCCTCCTGCGCGAGGGCATTCACCCGAACGGTGACGCGGCCGGAGGTGGTGCAGCGGATGGCGTTGGCAACGAGATTGGACAGGCATTGCAGCAGCCGGGGGGCGTCAAGCGTCAGGAACCGGGGCACCGTATCGCGGCTGTGAATCTCGAAACTGAGGCCTTTCTCGATGGCGAGTGGTCGCCACCGGCGCGCCAGCTGGTCCAGAACCTCATCCAGGCGCTGTGGCCTGCGCTCGATCGGCAGTTCGCCAGCTTCTATCCTGGCGAGATCGGCTGCATCGTTGAGCAGGGACATGATGCCTGTGCTGGCGCTCTGGATCGTCTCGATCTGCTGCTGTTGATTGGGCGTCCGCGCGCTGTCCTGCAGGGATGCCGTCACGCCCAGGATCGCCTCGAGCGACGCGTGCACTTCGTGACGGGTCGCGGCCAGCAGTGCTGACTGTGATCGAGCGGCCGCCTCTGCGTTGGCGGTCGCGGCGTGAGCGGCCTGGGTTCGCTCCATCACGCGTCCCTCCAGCGATGCTGCGGTGTTTGTCAGCCCCTCGACGAGCGCGACACGATGTCCGGTCGCGGCCTGCAGCAGCGCGGCGGACATGAGCAAGCTCAGGGCGAACAGCTGAGTTTCCAACAGACCCTGCCCTGAGTCGCTCTGCGCAATGGCGGCGAAGGTCAGGCACCCGCCACCGGTCAGGCTGAGTCCGAGGACCGCTTCGGCCGTCGGTGGCCGCATGGCCAGCCAGAGTATAGCGGGCAGGCTGATGAGGATCAGCAGACCCTCGGTGCTGATCGCAGCCAGCTCAACGTCCATGCTCGCGAACATGAAAACGCACGCTGCGGTACCGACGATCACGTCGTGACTGCCAAAGTCAGGTAGGTCATGACCACCGGTACGTTGCCAGGCGAGAAGCGGGGGCACGACGACCACCGCTCCGGCGTAGCAGGATAAGAACCAGCGCAGGGCGATTTCCGGCGCTTCGCTCAGGGGTAGCTGCAGCCGAAGCAGCAGCTCGGTGCCGCCGCACAGCACCGAAATCGCAGCGGAGAGGGGGGCTGCTGCGATCAGAGTCCACCGCAGATCCCCAACTGGCGCGATGCCGGGTTCGCGCAGCTTGCGGCTCAGGAGCAGGGCGCCGAGCGCAGCGCCCAGGGTGTTTCCCAGTGCGGCCGCGACCTTGGGCGCGTCGAAGAGCAACAGGCTGATGCTGATGTAGGCCAGGAGGTTC
>JBCDIK010000315.1:0-2560 GCA_038749065.1 Pseudomonadota bacterium
ATCCTGTTCATTTACATCAGCCGCCATGAGATGCCCACCTTCGAGCTGCCACCTTTCCCGCGCCCCCTCGCGTCGGATGCCTGGGTCCCTGCTGCAGCGGGCCGTAATGTTGCTCCGGATGGAACGTCTTCGGAGCACCGCGCCGATGGCTGATGGCAACCCCATGAACATTCCCCCGGTGTCGATCGCAGCGGCGAAAGCGGCGCTACTCGCGCAGTACCGGGATCCGGCCCTGCGTCATCGCGCGACCATGCTGTGGGGGACCCGCGGGGTCGGCAAGTCGTCGATCGTGCGCCAGGTGGCGCAGGAACTGGACGCTGTGCTGATCGATCTGCGGCTGACCACCATTGAGCCCGTCGACCTGCGTGGCGCGGTGTACGCCGACGACGAGCGCGGCCAGACGGTCTGGTTTCCGCCGGAGTTTCTGCCTAAGGAGGCCGAGGCGCCGGAGGGCATTCTGTTTCTGGATGAACTGACCGCCGCGGATCAAAGGCTGCAGATCTCTGCCTACTCGCTGATTCTGGATCGTCGGGTCGGCAATTACCGGCTGCCGGCGGGCTGGCAGGTCGTGGCCGCCGGTAACGCTGCGTTTCATGGCGCGGTCAGTTACGACATGGGCACGGCGCTGGCGGATCGCATGTTCCATTTCAATATCGAAACCACCATCGAGGCCTTTCTCGACTACGCCCTGAGCCATGGGTTTGCGCCAGAAGTGATGGCCTACCTGAAGGTGCGCCCGGATCGCCTGGATGACACGCGGACCCAACTCGCCAATGACCATCTGATCGGCGCCAGTCCGCGCGGTTGGGAGGACGTGTCGAATGTACTGACGGCAGGATTACCGGAAGCGCAGCAACGCCTGTTCGTGCAGGGCCGCATCGGCGCTGCCAACGCCGCGGAGTTCTTCGGGGTGCTGCAGGAGCTTAGGGCCAGCGTCGATGTCGAGCGGCTGCTGGCGGCGGCCCCCGGTGCTGAGACGAAGGCCTTGCTGCCGCGGTCCCTGGATAGCCTGTACGGCATGATCTACGGGCTGCTTGCGACCGCGACGGATGAGTTCAGACTGATTCGCGCGCTGGCGATCATCGATCAGTATCCGGACATGGACGCGGGGCAGTCGTTGCCGGTGCGCGAAGCACAGACGCTCACGATGGAACTGCTGATTCGGTCGGCACTGGAGCGTGGTTTGGAACAGTCGATTCTCGATAGCCCGCATTACGCACGGTACCTTGCGGAGCGGGAGGGCGGCAGCGACGATGTCAGCGCCTGATCCCGTCCGACGCTACGGCAGCAGCCGCGGCACCCGGGCCATTCAGGCGATGGTCGAGTACGCGCCGGCCACCGGAGGCCTCGCGCTGTGGATGCAGCACGTTGATGTGGAAGCGGATGCGGATCTGCCGGCTCCCGTTGCGAACGATGGCAAGACGGTGTTCTACGCGCCCAGGTTTACCGCGTTGTCGCTGGAAGAGCAGATCGGCTGGGTTGCTCATGAGACCCTGCACGTCGCCTTTCGACATGTACAACGCCGCACAGCGCTCACCAGCGTCCTGGGCGATGTGGACGCGCGGCTCTATAACGCCTGCGCCGACGCCCTGGTCAACAGCACTTTGTCGCATCTGACCTGGTTGCAGCTGCCGAAAGCGGCTGTGTACCTCGACGCCTTGATGAGCCGGGTGTTCAAGGACACTCAGGCGGCGGAAACCCTGCTGCTGCAGTGGGATGTGGAGCGCTTGTATCGCGCCGTCGACGATCGCCGGCAAGGATCGAGAGCGCAGGCATCCGGTCAATCACAGGATCAGAACACGGCCTCTGGCAACAGCGCATCCGAGACGGAGCAGTCGACTGGTGAGCAAGGCGCCAGGCCACGTGAGGATGGCCCACGTAGCGCGATGGTCCGGGCAATGGCGCGGGCCAGCGAGCCCGACCTGTTGCCAAGTCCCGAGGCGGAACGTCCGGAAGCCGTTGCTGATGCCACCCGGGCCTGGGCAGAGCGCATCTCACGCGGACACGCCGCAGATGGTGAGAGCTCCATGCTGCGAACGGTCTCAGCGGATCTGCCGCGCTCACGGACGCCCTGGGCACAGGTGCTGCGGCAATCGCTCGCCAGCGCCCTCGTGCGCGAGCCGGAGCTGTCCTGGTCGCGACCAGCACGTTCCTGGTTGGCCAATCGAGGGCGTACGCCCAGTGGCCGGCGGATGCCCTGGGAGCCGGGCGTCATCACCTCGCGATCGGTCCCGCGTCTGGCGTTGATTCTGGACCTGTCCGGATCGATTGATGACGCGTTGCTCGAGCGCTTCGCCACCCATATCGATGCCATTACCCGCCAGCTGCAGGCGCAGATCGTGCTGATCGCCGGAGACGATCAGGTGCGCTACGAGGCCGTCCATGAGCCCGGGCAGTGCGGACTGGGGACGCTGCCGGAGATGCCTGGGGGCGGGGGCACGAACTTCGTGCCCCTGATCGCCGCGGCGGCTCGGCATCACCCTGATCAGGCAGTGGTGCTGACCGATCTGCAGGGACCCGCTGGCGCCGCGCCCGGGTTTGCGGTGCTCTGGGCGGTACC
>JBCDIK010000316.1:0-2544 GCA_038749065.1 Pseudomonadota bacterium
ACTCCTGCTGCCAGGAAGCGCGCGCGATGCCCGCGGCGGGATCTGCGAGGCCCTCTTCGATCAGAAAGTCGTGCGCGACCTCAGCAAAGCTGCGCTGATCGAAGACGACCTGCGCATTGAGGGCCTGCATACGCGTATCGCTGATTCGGCCGGCGAGATCCCTCAATGCGGGCTCGACCCGCTCGCGCACCGCCGTGCGCAGCAACGGCACCGGCCGATACTCCGGAAAGAACTCTTTGTCATCCGCCAACACCTTCAGGCCATAGCGCTTCAGCTCGCCGTCGGTCGAGTAGGCGTCCGTCGCATCAATGGCATCTTCCGCCAGGGCCTGATACGCCAGCGCGTGTTCGATGCCGGTCGGCTGATGCGGCAGATCATAGGCCGCCCGCAGGCCCGGCCAGCCGTCGGCGCGCTCCAGAAACTCGTGGCTGAAGACCAGCCGCAGATCCGGATGCGCGCGCAGATCGCCGATAGTCGTGAGCCCCAGACGCTCCGCCAGGGCTCCGGGTACAGTCACGGCGTAGGTGTTGTCAAAGCCCAGCGGCGCAAGCAGCGCAAGGTCCAGGGGCGCGATGCGCGCGGCCAGCGCCGGCGCCGTCATCTGCACCGGGTCTGACAGCTTCAGCACTGCCTGCCCCAGGGTGCCCGTGTACTCCACGTAGAGATCGATCTCGCCGTTGCGCAGCGCCTGGTAGCAGATCATGGTGCCGCCCAGGCCAAAGCGCCGCTCAACGCGCTCGCCGACCGCTTCGAGCCGCTGCGCCACGATCTCCGCAAGGAGGTAGCCCTCGCTGAAGTTCTTGCTACCCACCACCAGCGGCGCTGGTTCCGACCAGGCGATCGGCGCGATGCTCAGCAATGCCGTCAGCACGAGCGCTCGCCAGCCCGCCATCACAGCTGCGCCTTCACAAGCTGCGCCACGTAGTCGGTGGCGGGCGCTTCGAGCACCTGCGCGACCGGTCCCTCCTGCAGCACGCGCCCGTCCCGCAAAATGACCAGCCGCTGCGCGAGCTGCACGGCCTCGCGCATGTCGTGGGTCACGAGCACCGTGGAAATCGCAAGATCTTCCCGCGCCTGGGCAAAGACGCGATACACCTCGACGCGCGTGATCGGATCGATGGCCGAGAACGGTTCATCGAGCAGCAGCAGCGGCGGCCGCAGCATGAGCGCCCGGCACAGCCCCACGCGCTGCTGCTGACCGCCGGAGAGCGCGTGCGGATAGCGATCAGACAGGGCCAGGTCCAGCTCCATCGCCGCCATCAGTGCCTCATAGCGCTCGGCGATGACCTCGGGGGCCATGCCGTCGAGTTCCGCCCCCAGCACCACATTGCCGCGTACGCTCAGGTGCGGAAACAGGCCGGCACCCTGCACGGAGTAGCCGAGCTGCCGACGGAACTGCGCCAGTCCCGTGGTCGGTACGGGCTCGCCAAAAACCTCCACCACACCCGCCTGCGGACGCTCCAGCGCGTTGAGCAGGGTCAGGACGGTGGTCTTGCCGCTGCCGCTGGCGCCTACGATCGCCGTGGTTTCGCCGCGCGGGAAGGCCACAGTGACGTCCTCGAGCACCGGCTGCTCGCCGTAACGCTTGCTGACGTTGCGCAGGGCTGCGATCGGTCCGGCGTTGGCGGGCGCGTCGCTCACGATAGCGCGTAGCGCTCCGCCACAGCATCACCGTGCGCCGCCAGCGCGTCGAGCAGGTCCTGCCGGTCCGGGTGCCGGGCGCGCTGCTCGGCGAGCCGTTCCCGAAACGCTGCCAGGGTCAGCCAGGGCACGTCCGTCGCGCCCAGGCGGGTGCGCACATGTTCCTCCCAGCGCGCCTGTGCCGGCGCATCCATGTGCTCGGGAAAACTGCGCGCACGGGCCCGCTCGGCGAGCTGCGGCAGACGGCTGTCGTCATAGTCCAGGGTCACAAACTCACCGGCACCCAGCCGGGCCCGAAAGTCCTGGCAGCGATGCCGATCGGCGTCCCGCAGGAACGCGCCGTAGAGCGCGCCGTCAACGTCGGTCACCGGGTGATCCGTCGCCAACTGCGCCCGGCGGCGCCCGTACACGCGCTGGATCTTCGAGGCGATCGCCGGACGCGCCAGTCGGCGCGCCCGCTCCTTGATGAGCTTGCGATCAAAGCCGAGCCGCTCGTCATTTTCCGGGGTGAGTACTTCGATCCCGGCCACGAAAGGACAGCGGTTGAGCCGCACCTCTTTCAGGGGCGGCCGCTGGGCGCTGTCGCGACTGAACAGGGCTTCGTACAGCGCATCCTCGTCCCAGGACAGGATGGGCTCGATGTCTTCGCTGAGATCGGCCACAACAATCGCGTTGCTGTTGCCGGGATGGCGACAGACCGAGCTGATCGGCGCGCAGCCATAACGGGCGCGCGGGTACATGGCAGTGACGTGCACGCACAGGCGGGCACCGATCGGCTCGAGCAGCGCGCGCACCTTGTTCTTGCGGCGAATGCTGTAGTGGTAGTCGAAGAGCTTCGGCTGGTGCTGGCGGATGAGCTGCGCCAGCGCAACGGTCGCGCGCACGTCCGACAGCGCATCGTGC
>JBCDIK010000317.1:0-2531 GCA_038749065.1 Pseudomonadota bacterium
GCCTGGACCGCCGCGTCGAGGTCGAGGTCCGCAACCAGGGCGGGCGCGGCGGGACCAGCGGCCTGATCGGCAAGCGGCGCACGGAGCGCACGGACTACCTGTTCCGCTTGACCAACCGGCGCGATCAGCCAACCGAGATGGAAGTGCGCGATCTGCTGCCGGTATCGCGGGACCGGGCGATCAAGGTACTGCCGCTGCGAGCCGCGACGCCGCCCGCAGAACGCGACGTCGACAATGAGCCGGGGCTGCTGCTGTGGCGCCAGCAGGTCGAGCCCGGCGCCACCTGGGAGATCCGCCACGGCTACAGCGTCGAGTACCCCGCCGATCGTCGCCTGGCGCGGGAGTAGCGTTTACTCGAGCGTCGCGTAGTTGGTCGATCGGTCATCGGCCTGCGCGCCGCGCACTTCGTCGATGCACTGCTCGAGGTCCGCGAGGTAGCGCTCGATGGCACCGGTGTTGCTGTTGCTGACCGTCGAGTGCAGGTTGTCCGGCGGCGTCTGCCGGTCGTGGAACCAGCCGCGCGCAAGGAGCGCATCGCCGAGCGCGAAGATATCGAGCGCCGGGCTCGACGCCGGATCGCTCGCCATGGCAATCAGGTGCAGCTGCCCGTCACCGAGCACGCGTACGCCATCGAGCGCCGCGATGCCCGCGCGCATCTGATCGGCGTTGTCGAGCGCGACCTTGGTCAGCTCCACATAGCCGTCGATCCCCAGGTGCTGCATGACCGCCCAGGCAGCGGCCATGGGGAGTCCAGAGCGCGTGCCCTGCAGGCTCGGGGAGGCGTAGAAGCCGCCGAGCCAGCCGTCGAACAGAAAAGTCTGATAGCGGCGTAGGTCCTTACTACGGTGCAGGATCACGGAAACGCCTTTCGGCGCGTAGCCCAGCTTGTGAATGTCGGCGGAGATCGAGTGCACGCCTTCCGCCCGGAAGTCCCAGGGCGGAATGGGTCGACCCAGCCGCTCGGCGAAGGGCAGCACGAAGCCCCCCATGCAGGCATCCACGTGGCAGTTCGCCCCGACGCGTGCGGCCAGCGCGGCGATGTCGGCAATGGGATCGACCACGCCCTGGGGGTACTGGGGCGCCGAGCCCACCACGAGGACGGTCTTGTCGTCGATGCATTCGCCCATGGCGTCGACGTCGGCAGTCCAGTCGGCACGGACGGCCGTCTTGCGAATCTCCAGACCGAACAGGTGCGCGGCTTTGTGGAATGCCGCGTGGGCGGACTCCGGCAGAACGATGTTGCCACCGTGCACGCCCCGCTCGGCCTCGGCCCGCTCGCGCGCCGCGAGCACCGCGCAGAGGATCGACTCGGTGCCGCCGCTGGTCAGAAACCCGGAAACGCTGGCCGGCCCGTTCAGCAGGTCGGCGGTCCAGCGCACGCACTCGCTCTGAATGGAGCCGAGAGATGGAAAGGCCTTGGTGTTGAGCGCGTTCTCGTGCAGGTACAGGCGCGCTGCCTGCTCCGCGACCTCGTGCACGGACGGGCCACCGCTGTAGATCATGCCGAAGGCCTGGCCGTCCTCCCAGCGCACGTCCTGCTCGCGCTTGGCCTTGAGCGCATCGATGACCTCGGCGACCGGGCGCCCCTGCTGATTGAATGCCATGGTTACCTCGGTGCCTGGCCCTTCTATAGTAAGCGGCCATCGAACCAGCCAGCCGTGATCATGTCCAGCAGCCCCCCGAACGTCGTCGCGCTTCGCCCCGAAGACCGCGAGCGCGCCCTCGCCACCATTCTGCTCGGATTCAGCGCAGACCCCTTCCTGCGCTATCTGTGGCCCGACCCGGCCGTGTACTGCGATGCCCGGCCCGTGATCGACGTGCTGGCAGGCGCGGCAGTGACCCTCGGCACCGGCTACCAGGTCGCCGACTTTGGTGGCGTGGCCCTGTGGCTGCCGCCACAGCACCAGCTCGACCAGGAGAAAATCTTAAGCCGCATGCAGGCCACGGTCCCCGCCGAGCGGCTGCCGGACCTGCTCGCGATCTCCCAGGCGCTCGATGGCTATCACCCGAAGGATGACTGTTGGTACCTGTCCATGATCGCGGTGGATCCGGGCCGGCAGGGCCAGGGCCTGGGCTCACTGCTGATGAAGGAAGCGCTGCGCCGCTGCGATGCGCAGGGCCTGCCCGCCTTTCTAGAATCCTCTAACCCGCAGAACATCTCGCTCTACGAGCGCCATGGGTTCGAAACCCTGGGGCAGATCAAGGTGAGCGAGGCAGCGCCGCTGATCACCCCCATGCTGCGTGAACCGAAGGCGGGCTAGGAACCGGTCATTGCACCGGCCGCAGGGCCGCCCTATCCTCGATAATGATTCTTATTCAGGAAACCCTATGACCGCTTTGCTGCACCGCGGCTTGCTGCTCGCTGCCCTCCTGCTCACCATCAGCGGTTGCGGGGAGTCGCCGGGCTCCAACGCAACCGAGACCAACGCAGCAGCTGCGGCTGCGGTGCCCACGGACAACGCACCCGCGGCGCTGAGCGGCGAGGTCAACGTCTATTCCTCGCGTCACTACGACACGGACGCAGCGCTCTA
>JBCDIK010000318.1:0-2467 GCA_038749065.1 Pseudomonadota bacterium
ACCTTGCGAAACAGATCGATGCGCTCGCGAATGCCCAGGCGCTGCTCGTTGCAGTACTGCTCGATGTCGACACCGTCGATGAGCTCCATCACCAGGTAGGGCTGCCCGCTTTCGGAGGTGCCGCCATCAAGCAGCTGACAGATGTAGGGATGGTTCAGGTTGGCGAGGATCTGCCGCTCAGCGGCAAAGCGCCGCGCCGCCTCTTCGCCGCCACGCTCGGTGCGCAGCAGCTTAACCGCGACCTGGCTGCGGTAGGCCTCATCGGCGCGCTCCCCAAGGTAGACGCTGCCCATGCCGCCTTCGTCGATCTTGCGCACCAGGCGATAGGGGCCGAGCGCTTCGCCCAGTCGCTCGCTTTCCTTGAGCGCTTGCGCCTCGAGCCCGATGGCATCCTGCATGCGGTGATCGAAGGCGGTGCCGGCATCCAGATGTTCCAGCAGCGCCTGCGCTTCGCTTCGCAGGGCCTCATCGTCGCCGCACTGGGCAGCCAGCCAGTCCGCGCGCTGCGCGGCGGGTCGCTCCTGGGCCTGCTGAACCAGCGCCCGCAGCTGGGCCCAGCGTTCCTTATCCATAGACACGCGCTCGCGGCTCCCCTTTCTCCCCGGAGGGACTCAACGGAGACAAGCGACGTTCGCGCGCCGATATTCCGTCAATCCCCCATCTCCTGAGCGAGCCAGGCGCGGGCGAGCTTCAGATCCTCGAACACGGTGGTCTTGGAGGTACCGAGCGCCGCGGCGGTTTCTTCGTAGCTGAGCCCGGCGAAGTACATGAGCTCGATGGCGCGGGCCGAGCGCTCATCAAAGGCCGCCAGCTTGGTCAGGGCATCATCCAGATCGAGCACGTCGGCCGAGCGCTCATCGCGCAGATCCGCTTCGTTGAAGGTGACCTGCAGCTGGTCGCCGCCACGCTTCTCGCGATTGCGCCCCCGGGCATGGTCCACCAGCACCCGGCGCATCATCTGTGCCGCAGTGGCGAAGAAGTGCTGCCGATCCTTCGGGGTGACCTGCGCATTGACGAGCTTCAGATAAGCCTCGTTGACCAGGGCCGTGGCCTGAAGCGTGTGCCCGGCGCGCTCCCGGCGCATATAGCCGGCGGCGACCCGATGCAGCTCGTCGTAGACGCGCGGCAGCAGCTCCGCCTGGGCGGCGGCATCGCCGGCGCTGGCGGCCTGCAGTATGGCGGTCAGAGCATTCGAGTCGGTCATGACAATCCTCCCCTGCGCTCCACCATAGCCAAGGGGGCGGAGGGTCGCCAACACCGGCCGAGCGAGAAAAACTTCCGAACGATGACGCGGTGGTTGTCGCTGATACCCATGAACCCCGAAGGAATCCGCACCATGACCGCATCCCGTCTACTGCCCGCCGCTGTTCTCGCCCTGGGGCTCAGCAACGCCGCCGGCTGCGCCAACCTCGAGCGCAACCTGCAGGACCCCCACATCTGGAACAAGGTCGCCGCCATCAGCGATCGGACCCAGCGCAACATCGACCGCTACCAGCAGCAGAAGGCGCGTGACGCGCGCGAAGCGGCGCTGCGGGCAGAGCAGCGCGCGCGCCGGGGCAATATCCCCGTGGACGGCCGCTGGTCCTTCACCACCGGCACCCACTTCGGCTTTAACAGTGTGACCTTTGACACCGCCGTGAATGTCATTGCCCGCGTCGATGGCGGCCTGACCGCCCGTCGCGAGAATGCCCGGGGCGCCGGTGAGTTCTATGCAGAGACCTCGCCCAACGTGTTCCGCAGCCGCAGCGGCCACACCTACCGGTTCCTGAACAATCAGCAGGCCGAGTGGATCAAAGCGGGCGGCGGCAAGGCCATCAAGCTGTATCGCAAGTAATCGCGGTAGCCATACGCCCCTCCAACGGAGGCTCGTCGGGCGCGGTGGAGGGACGGGTTTGCGCGTGCAGTTTGCGCTGAGCCGGGTACGCTAGCGGCACACGCTTCGCAGAGACCGCGAGACACCGATGCGACTCCATCTTTCGACCTGGCAGGAGGTTGAGACCTACCTGCAATCCAGCACCGCGATCCTGCTTCCGATCGGCTCCACGGAGCAGCACGGGCCGACTGGGCTGATCGGCACCGATGCGCTGTGCCCGGAGATCATCGGTGGGCTGGCCGCCGAGGAAAGCGATCTGCTCATGGGCCCGACCTTTAATGTGGGCGTTGCCCAGCACCACATGGAATTTCCTGGCTCCATGACGCTGCGGCCCTCCACCTTCATCGCCAATATGGTGGACTGGGTCGATTCACTGGCCAAACACGGGTTCACACACTTCTATTGGCTGAACGGGCACGGCGGCAACATCGCCACGATCAACGCGGGTTTCGCGGAGATCTATGCCAGCCGATCGCTCGACACCGGTAACGGCAGGCCCCCGGTGAAGTGCCGGCTGCGCAACTGGTGGGAGGGCAAAGAGACCTTCGCCAAGTGCAAAGACCTCTACGGCAAGGCGCACGGCGCCCACGCGAC
>JBCDIK010000319.1:0-2414 GCA_038749065.1 Pseudomonadota bacterium
CGAGCAGGAGCACCAGAAACATCATGGTTTTCTCCAGCGCGACGGCGCGAAAAAACTCACCGTAGCTTTCCGACCAGCTATAGATCCTGGCGTCTGGCAACTGGCGCTGCAGCAACCGGCTCAGCACCGTCGCGGCCGTGGGGTCGACCAGGTCCATGCGCAGGGACTCACGCCCCACCCTCCCGCGCAGCTCCGCCGGCACCGTCGAGCGATGAATCAGCGCCAGGCTGGTATCGAGCTCGGCATTCAGCGTGAAGGTGCCGGCCAGCTCGAAGCGCAGGAGCACAGGGCGCAACCCTCCCGGCACAGGCTCCGAAAGGATCAGCACCACGGGATCGCCCCGGAGCAGGCCCAGGTGCCGGGCCAGTGGCGCGCCCAGCACGATTCCGCGGGTCTGTCCTGCGTTCCCTGGCAGCAACGCCGGCAGATCGCTGCCGGCAAACACGCTGTCGGGCGCGGAGAGCGCCGCAATACCCGCGGATTCAAAGCCGTGAACGGCGATCGGGCTGACCTGGCCGTTCTGCATGATCATGCCCTGGCTATCGAACATCTCCAGTTGCCGGGCAATCGCCGGCCAGCGCTCGCCGGGGGCGGCGGTGAACGGGAGCGCTGGCGTCACATCCGGTTCGATCTCGAGCTGCAGGTGCGGCACGGCGCCAAGTAGACGGGTCCGCAGTTCCCGCTCGAAACCGTTCATGACGCTGACGACGACGGTCAGCACCATCACCCCCAGCGCGAGTCCCAGCACCGAGGTCCAGGTGATCAGCGCCGCGAACCGCTTTCGCCCGGCAAAGAGATAACGCCATGCCAGCCAACTCGCCATGCTCAGGCGGGGACCAACCGGCCCTCTTCGAGGGTCAGGGAGCGATGCACATGGCGCAGCATGGCCTGGTCGTGCGTGACCACGACTACGGCGCTGCCCAGTTCGTCGCTGAGTTCCCGCAGCAGCGCGAAGACGCCTTCGGCGTTTTCCTGATCGAGGTTGCCTGTTGGCTCATCGGCCAGGACCACACTCGGTGTCCCTACCAGCGCGCGGGCGACGGCAACCCGCTGGCGCTCGCCGCCGGACAGGCGCGCCGGTCGATGCGTCAATCGCGCATCCAGCCCGACTCGCTGCAGCATGGCCGCGGCCCCCGCCATGGCTTCCGCGGCGCCGGCGCCAGCCAGCCGCAGTGGCATGGACACGTTCTCCTGAGCGCTGAACTCGGGCAGTAGATGGTGCGCCTGGTAGACGAAGCCCATCCGCTCACTGCGTATCGCCGCACGGCGGGCGCTGCTGGCAGCGCTGAGGTTGTCGGAGCCTACCCAGACTTCACCGCTGGCAGGGTCATCGAGGCCGGCCAGCAGGTGCAACAGCGTGCTCTTGCCACTGCCGGAACGCCCGAGAATCGCCAGTCGCTCCCCCGCCGCGACTTCGAAGCTGGCTCCGCGAAGGATCTCCAGCGAGGCGCCACCCTGTTCATAGGACTTGCGCAGGTCGATCGCCCGCAACACCGGCTCACTCATGCGCGAGGACCTCACTCGGCCGTACCCGCGTCAGGCGCCAGGCTGGGTACAGAGCACTCGCTAAGGCCAGCAACAGCGCGACCACCGCGATACCCGCCAGATCGCTGACGCGAACATCAACGGGTAGATAGTTCACGAAATACTCCGCCATCAGTTCGACCGAGAAGTACTCAGTCACTGCGCGGTACAGCGCAGGCAGCGACAATGCGATCAGGGTGCCGAGCAGTAGCCCCAGAGCGATGCCGATCCCGCCCACAAAAACGCCCAGCAGCGCGAAGGCAACTCGGAAGGTGGACGGTGGCGCACCGAGCGTGGACAGAATGGCGATATCACCACTACGCTGCTTGCCCACCATCAGCAGGCTGGAAATCAGGTTAAAGGCAGCCACCGCCACCAGGAAGGCGAGCAGCATGAACATGGTCTGCTTCTGAATCACGATGGCTCGATACAGATTGCCGTGACTGCGGAACCAGCTGCGTGCGTAGTACCCCTCGCTCCCATAGCGCTGAGCCAGCTGCGCCGCAAACTCCTGCGCCGCGAACAGATCTGTGAGGTTGATCTGATAGCCGTGAATGCGGCCACCGAGCCGCAGCAGGCGGCCGGCGTCGCTCATGTGGACGTAGGCCGTCCGGCTGTCGAGCTCCGACCGGGAGCGGATGATGCCGGTCACCTGCAGGCGTTTCTGCCGGGGCAGCAAACCGGCAATGGAAACACTCGCCTGGGGCAGCACGAGCGTGACCCGGTCCCCCACCGACAACGCCAGGGCTTTAGCAACGGCCGAGCCAACCAGGACGCCGAAGCGGCCCGGGGGCAGCGCTGCCGCCAGGTCAGGCGCACCTTCCAGAAAGGGGCTGAGACGACTCTGCGAGGCCGGGGCTTCGGGCTCGATACCGCTGAGCAGGATCGCG
>JBCDIK010000320.1:0-2400 GCA_038749065.1 Pseudomonadota bacterium
CAACGGGTTGGCGACCGAGCGCGGGATCTTTTCCGGCGGTACCTTCTCGGGCAACCCGCTCACCATGGCGGCGGGGGCGGCGATGGTCGATCACCTGCGCACCCACCCAGAAATCTACGATGCGCTCGAGGCCCGCGGGGACCGGCTCGCCCACACGGTCAATGCGCATGCGCGGAGCCGCCAACTGCCGGTGCAGATGCTCAATGTGGGCAGCATGTTTCAGCTCTACTTCCAGCGCGAAGCTGTCCACAGCATGCGCAGCGTGCACAAGCGTCACGCGGCGGCGGAGAGGGCCTTCTATCTGCACGCGCTGAACGCCGGCGTGCTGGTGCCCGGCACGCATCGCGCGTTCCTGTGCGCGGCGCATGGCGATGCGCAGATCGATACGATGATCGAGGTCTTCAACGCTTCGCTGGACGCCGTAGCGGCCGAGGGCCTGTTCGAGGCATGATGCGCGGCCTACAGCGGGTGTCGGGGACGCTATGAAAATCGTCAAAATTCTCATCATCCTGGCGGTGGTGTACGTGGGCGTGGTGGTGCTCTTCGAGAGCCTGCTCGGCTACTTTCAGCCAGCCAGTGCGGACACCATGGTCATCGCCACACAGAGCGAAGCAGGGGACTGGTCGGAGCGCGTGCTGGCGCGCATCGAGCACAACGGCGAGCTATACGCTGCGGTCAACCACTGGCCGCGCGCCTGGTATCGGGCGGCCCTCGAGCGGCCTCAGGTGCGGATTACCCATGGCGGAGAAACTCGCAGCTATACGGCAGTCCTGCTCGAAGGCGCAGACTATGACCGGGTGAACGGTGCACGGCCGCTGCCCCTGGGCTTTCGGATCCTGACCGGGTTTCCGCCGCGCCGTCTGTTCCGGTTGCAGCCCATCGATGCGGAGACCGCAAGCTGACACCAGCGGAGGTCGCCGCGAGCTACGACGCGCTGGCGGAACACTGGCGCAGCGATCGCTTCGATCAAAACAACGGGATCGCCCAGCATGAACGGGCGCTCGCCTTCTGCGCTGCGCCATCGAAGGCGCTTGATGTGGGTTGCGGTAGCAGCGGTCGTATCATCGACCGGTTGCTTGCGCGCGGCTTTGCCGTCGAAGGTCTGGATCTTTCGC
The DNA here is from genome assembly GCA_038749065.1 of Pseudomonadota bacterium. Lineage (GTDB taxonomy): Bacteria > Pseudomonadota > Gammaproteobacteria > Pseudomonadales > Azotimanducaceae > CALHVX01. The sequence continues at coordinate 1,116 of JBCDIK010000320.1, forward strand.
CGCGCATGGTCGAGCTGGCTCAACAGCGCCACCCGCAGGTGACCTTTCATCTGGCGGACCTGTGTGAGTGGTTGGCACCGGATTCCTACGGCTTCGTTTCCGCCTGGGACAGCCTCTGGCATGTGCCCCTGGAACAGCACGAGCGGGTGTTAACCAAGCTGCTGTCCTGGCTTGAGCCTGGTGGGGTCTGTGTGTTCACCATGGGCGGACTGCCGCATGCGGAGGAGAAAACCGACGCGGCCATGGGCCCGAAGATGTACTACAGCACGCTGGGTGTGCCCAGGACGCTCGCGCTCATTGAGGCGGCAGGTTGCCTGTGCCGTCACCTGGAATACGATCAGTATCCAGAGCCACACCTGTATCTGATCGTGCAGCGTTCCCCTTGAGCCCTTCCCTGCACACGCTCGACGGCGCCGTGGTGGCGACCACGGCGCGCCTGACCATCCGGCGTTGGGTCCTCGCTGACGAGCCCGCGCTGCTGCGAGTCTACGGGGATCGCGAGGTCGCCCGCTGGATCGACGATGGCGAGCCGATCACCGCGGACGAGTGCGAGCGGTGGCTCGAGGTCACTGCCCGCAACTACGACGCGCGCGGCTACGGCATGTTTGCGATTGAGGATCGGGTGACCGGTGAGCTGGCCGGCTTCGGCGGGGTCGTCCATCCCGGCGGCCAGCCGCAGCCGGAGATCAAGTACGCCTTCAGCCAGGCCTACTGGGGGCGGGGCCTGGCCACGGAGCTGGTGGCCGGGTTGCTGGCGTCGGTGGGGGCCGAGCAGGCGTTTCCGGAAGTCGTTGCCACCGTTGCTCCGGAGAACACCGCGTCACAGCGCGTGCTCGAGAAGTGCGGGTTTGTCTTCGTCGAGCAGCGCGTTGACGGTCATGGGGCGGCGGAACTGTTCTATCGCTGGCGTGCTGACGGGTCCCAGCAGCTCGACGCAGATCCTGATTGATCATTCAGGAATCGCGCAACTGGCTGATCCTGCTCGGAAAAAAAGAAAACTGCTCCGATGTGATCATGCCGGAAGCCTGGTGCCGGGTTCGCGCTTTACCGTGGCTGAAACCCACCAGGAGTTCACCATGATCGTTGAAACCAGCTTTCTCACCTACCTTGCAGCGGCGATTGCCATGACCATCTGGGTCGCCCGGACCCTCAGCACCAACGGCTACATCTTTCTGGTCGATGCCTTTGACGCACGTGAAGATCTGGCCCGAAGCATCAACCACATGCTGGTGGTCGGCTTCTACCTGATCAACATCGGGTTCGTGCTGCTGTCGCTGCGCTATGG
>JBCDIK010000321.1:0-2337 GCA_038749065.1 Pseudomonadota bacterium
ATCCGCGCCATGGAGATCATCGACGAGCTCGAACCGGTACGACGGGGCATCTACGGCGGCGCCGTCGGCTACCTTGCCTGGAACGGCAACATGGACACGGCAATCGCCATCCGCACCGCGGTGATCAAGGACGGCACGCTCTACATCGAAGCCGGCGGCGGGGTGGTCGCCGACTCCCAGCCGCGCCTGGAGTGGAAAGAGAGCATGAACAAAGGGCGCGCGATCTTCCGTGCCGCTGCCGCGGCGGAGGCGCGCCTGTCGGATCTATCGCTGCTGACCGCGGCCATTACCGCGAGCGAAGACGCGGAGGCTTCACGATGATTCTCATGATCGACAACTACGACTCCTTCACCTACAACGTCGTGCAGTATCTGCGGGAGCTCGGCGCCGAGGTCGACGTGCATCGCAACGATGAGATCACGCTCGAGGAGATTGCCCGGCTGGGACCGGCGAAGATCGTCATCTCCCCCGGGCCCTGTACCCCGACGGAAGCGGGTATCTCCGTGCCGCTCATCGAGCGTTTTGCCGGCCGGGTCCCGATTTTCGGGATCTGTCTCGGGCATCAGAGCATCGGCCAGGTCTTCGGAGGCGAAGTGGTCCGCGCCCGGGCGGTCATGCACGGCAAGACGTCGCCGATCCATCATGCAGGTACCGGCGTGTTCCGGGGGCTGCCGATGCCCATGACCGCGACCCGCTATCATTCCCTGATCGTTGCCGCCGACAGTCTGCCGGAGTGCCTGGAAGTGACCGCCTGGACCGAAGTGGACGGCGAACGTGATGAAGTTATGGGCTTTCGGCACTTAGAGCACGATGTCGAAGGCGTGCAGTTTCACCCGGAGTCGATCATGACCCCCGATGGCCATGCGCTGCTGCGCAACTTTCTGGAGCGCTGACCATGGAGCTACGCGATGCTCTGGAACACATCATTGCCCGCCGCGATCTCGACCGCGCGCAGTCACGCGCGCTGTTCGACCAGGTTCTTGGCGGCACGCTGACCCCCGGCCAGATCGGTGGCCTGCTGACCGCGCTTGCCACCAAGGGCGAGACCGCGCAGGAAATCGCCGGCGCAGCAGAAGCCATGCGCGAGCGGTCGGCCAAAGTCCACACCACTGCGCAGCCGCTGGTGGACACCTGCGGCACCGGCGGCAGCGGCGCCAAGCTGTTCAACATCTCAACCGCTGCCGCCTTCGTTACCGCCGCCGCCGGCGCTGCGGTTGCGAAACACGGCAATCGCAAGATGACCAGCAGCAGCGGTAGCGCCGACGTGCTCGAGGCGGCCGGGGCCAAGCTGACTCTGAGCCCCGAGCAGATCGGCCGCTGCGTCGAGGAACTCGGGATCGGCTTCATGTTTGCGCAGGCGCACCACAGCGCGATGCGGCACGCCGGCCCGGTCCGCCAGGAGCTCGGGGTGCGCACGCTCATGAACATTCTCGGCCCCATGACCAATCCCGCCGGTGCGCGTCGGCAGGTGATGGGCGTCTTTGCAGCCGACCGGCTGCAGCTGGTCGCGCAGGTGCTGGCGCTGCTCGGCAGTGAACGGGCGATGGTCGTTCACAGCGAGGGGCTCGATGAAATTCGCCTCGACGCCCCGACCCAGGTGGTCGAGCTGAAGGATGGCGAGCTGCGCAGCTACACAGTGACCCCAGAAGACCTGGGCCTGTCTTCGAGGAGCGTGGACGAACTCCGCGCCGGCACCGTTGAGAATTCCCTGAAGCTGCTGCGCACCTCGCTCACGGAGCCCGATTCCGCCGCCGCGGAAATCGTCGCCCTGAACGCCGGCGCGGCGATCTACGTGGCGGGGCTTGCAAGCTCGCACAAGCTGGGCGTAGCCATGGCGGCCGATGCGATCGCTGCCGGGCTAGCCCAGGAGCGCTTCCGCGAGTTCGTGAAGACCACAGAACTGATGAGTGAGCAGACGTGACCACTGAGCCGACGATCCTGGACCGAATTCTCGCGCACAAGGCGCAGGAGGTCGCGCAGCGGCAGCACGCAGTGCCGTTGCCGCAGCTTAAGGATGTGATCGCGACGCTTCCTGCCTGCCGCGGATTTGCCGCCGCACTGCGCGCGAAAACGGAACAGTCGCAGCCGGCCGTAATCGCCGAGATCAAGCGTGCGTCCCCAAGCAAGGGCCTGATCCGCGCTGACTTCGAACCCGCGGCCCACGCGCGCAGCTACGAGGCCGCTGGCGCTGCCTGCCTGTCCGTGCTGACCGACGAGGCGTTTTTCCAGGGCCACGATGACCATTTGCGACAGGCGCGCGCGGCCGTCCAGCTACCGGTGCTGCGTAAGGACTTCGTGATCGATGACTACCAGCTCTACGAGGCGCGTGCCCTGGGC
>JBCDIK010000322.1:0-2331 GCA_038749065.1 Pseudomonadota bacterium
GCCACGGGCCTGCGCCGCACCGGCTGGAACGCCCGCTCCGGATAGCCGACGGCGATGAACACTTTCAGGTGCAGATCCTCCGGCACTTTGCAGAGCTCGCGAATCTGCGCTTCCGCCAGCCCCGGAAAGGTCGTAAAGCAGGTGCCGATCCCCAGGCTGCGTGCAGCGACGATCAGATTCTGGGCCGCCGGGTAAATGGTGGAAGCCATGAACTCGGGCTGCGGGTCATGGGGCGGATAGGCCAGGCGCGTCATGCCCACAATCCATGCCGGAACCGCCGCGAAGGTCCGTGCCAGGTGCTCTGCGCCCTTGAGCATGCGCTCCTCGACGGCATCCTTGCCCGGCGGACGTTGCTCGAAGAAGGGCGCCATCCCTGCGGAAACGGTTTCCCCAATACGGCGCTTGATCTGTGGATCATCGATGACCAGGAAGGCCCAGCCCTGACTGTTGCCGGGGTTTGAAGCACGGGTCGCTGCGTAGACGAGCCGTTCGAGATCCGCGCGCGGCACCGGCTCCGGCTTGAAGTAGCGCATGGCGGTGCAGGTTTCCATGGCGGTTAGCGTGTCCACAGCATCTCCTATCGGTTCGGGCATACTGCAGACTCTCATCCGCAGGAAGTCACGTGCCCACTCACAGTGATCAACCAGCGATCTTGCCCTCCCGGCAGCGGGAGACCACGGATCGAGCGGCCAATATGCCGCCAGAGCTGCCCGAGGCCAATCTCTTTTCCGGTGATACCATCCTGTGTGCGGCCAGTGCGCGCGAAGATCTGGGCTGGCTGCGCGATCGCGCGACGGCACTCGGCGCATTTACAGGCAGCGCCAGCGCCCGGGAGCTGGCGCGGCTGGCGAATCAGGAAGCGCCGGTTTTGCGAGGAAGCGACACCGATGAGGCGCGTCCCGGTCTCGTTGACTATCACCCCGCATACCACGAGCTGCTTGCGCACACCTACCGCACTGAGACGCACGCGCTCCCCTGGATCAGCGATGCGCCGCAGGCACAGACGGCGCGCAGCATCCTGTTCTACCTCTGGAACGAGCTCGAGAACGGCATTGTCGGCTGCGCAAATCTGATGTCTTACGCCGCCGTGCCGCTGCTCCGCAGCGATGCCGCCATCGGTGAGCGCTGGCTGCCGGGGGTGCTGTCGAGTCAGTATGATTCCCGGCCTTTACCGCCAGCGGACAAGAGCGGGTTGACCGTTGCTATGGCCATGACCGAGCAGCAGAGCGGTAGCGATGTTCGGGCCAACACGACCCGGGCCCTGCCGACTGGTGCCGAGCGCGAGTATCTGCTGACCGGCCGCAAGCACTTCCTGTCAGCCCCCATGAGCGACCTGATTCTGATGACGGCGCAGACGACCGAAGGGGTGTCGCTGTTCGTAGTGCCCAGAGTGCGCCCGGATGGCACGCGGAATCACGTCGATCTGCAGCGCCTGAAGGACAAGCTCGGCAACCGTTCCAACGCCACCGCGGAAGCTGAGCTCCAGGATGCGCTGGGTTACCGCATCGGCGAACCGGGGCAAGGGGTGCGTAGCTTCATTCAGCACATGACCCACTACATCCGCATGGGCCTGGCGACCGGATCCGCCGGCATCATGCGGCAGGCGTTCAACCAGGCCCTGCACTTTGGCCGGCACCGCAGTGCTTTCGGGAAACCGGTGGCGGAACATGCGCAGATGGCGAACGTCCTCGCCGATCTGGCCATCGAGTCCGAAGCAGCGCTGCTGCTCGGGCTGCGAGTGGCGCGCGCGACGGATGCGGCTGATCACAACCAGCGGGAGGCGGCGCTCAATCGGATCCTGGTGCCGGTTGCGAAGTACTGGAACTGTCGTCGCGCCGGCGCGGTCACCCTGGAAGCGATGGAGTGTCACGGCGGCGCAGGCTACGTCGATGACCATCCGATCGGCCGGCTCTACCGCGAAGCGCCGCTCAACAGCATCTGGGAAGGGACCTCCGCCATGATGGGGCTGGACATGCTGCGCGCGCTGGATCGCTCGTCAGCGTGTCGGGAGGCGCTCTTTGTGGAACTCGACGTTGCGCGTGGCGCGGACCGGGCTTTCGATCAGTACGTTGGAGCGCTCGCGAGCGAACTTGATCAGGCCGCCGCTGACCCGCTGCCGCATGCCCGCCGCCTCATGACCATGATCGCCCTGGCGGTGCAGGGGAGCCTGCTGCTGCGCCAATCGGAAGCGACCGTCAGCGATGGGTTCTGTGCATCGCGGCTCGGGGGGCGCTATGCCCATGAGCTGGGGACGCTGGCGATGGCTGGCGCGCCGCTGCAGACGATCATTGATCGCGCGGCGATCGGGGAGGGCGCGCGCCCGCACTCAAC
>JBCDIK010000323.1:0-2325 GCA_038749065.1 Pseudomonadota bacterium
AGGTGCCGATCTCCAACTTTGTCAATCGGGTCCCCGCTCCGAATGTGGACACCATTCAGCGTATCGACGGCACGCGGGTCGAGTTCATCCGTGCGAACGTGGTGGACGGCGTGCTCGCCGACACGAAGGTCAAGGAAATCCAGGCCTGGCTTGATACGCAGGACTTCGACCCTCGCCTTAAAATCACCTTCCGTGGCGCGAACGAAGAGCAGGCTGAAGCGGTCGCGTTTGTCACCGTCGCCTTCACCATGAGCATGCTGCTGATGTTCGTACTGCTGGTCACGCAGTTCAACAGCCTCTATCAGAGCTGGCTGATCCTGTTCGCGGTCGTGATGTCCACGGCTGGCGTGCTGCTGGGGCTCATCATCCTCGACAGTCCTTTCAGCGCCATTCTGACTGGCACCGGCGTGGTGGCACTGGCGGGCATCGTCGTGAACAACAATATCGTGCTCATCGATACCTACAACCATCTGCGCCGCGAGCACCCGGAGCTCGACTACCTGTCGCTGATCGTGCGCACCGGCGCCCAGCGGCTGCGCCCGGTCCTGCTGACGACGGTGACCACGATCTTCGGGCTGCTGCCGCTGGCGAGTAACCTGTCCATCGATCTGATTAATCGCCAGATCATCTACGGCGGACAGCTCTCGAGCTTCTGGGTACCCCTGTCCCAGGCCATCGTCTCCGGGCTGACTTTTGCGACGCTGCTGACACTCGTCGCAACGCCCGCGATGCTCGCCCTGCCGCACCAGCTCCGCAGCTTCGGGCGGTTCCTTAAGCTGAAGGTCCGCCAGCGCCTGCCGCACCGCAGCCGCAGCGAGGGCGCAGCGACCGCTCCCTAACCGTCTCGGCCACAGTCCACAGCAGGACGAAGGCTGACCCTGGCTGACTGGCGCAATGCGCGGGCGGCAGCGATGATGGTGCTTAGGGCCCCGAAAAAAGCCCCGGTGACATCGGGGATTGGGGAGGGGGAGATGGTCACCGGGGCAGAGCGAGCCGAGCGTGCTTGCGCAGCGTCCGGCTTCACTAATAGGTATAGCAGCTCCCCGGCAGCCTGCCAGAGAATCTGTCCCCCGCGGATGTGGGAGATGATACGCGGTAGGTCCGCGATCGGTATGGCTGGCACTGCAGGAGAGGCAGGAGAGTAACCATGGCTTTGAAGCTTGGCGTCCATGTGGGGCAGCAGAACCTACCCATGGCGGAACTACGCGGCCTCTGGCGCCGGCTCGATGACGCCAAAGTGGACTGGATCTCTGCCTGGGATCACTTCTACGAAGCGCCTCCGAAGAACGGCACCGAGCCTCACTTTGAGGCCCTGGCGACCCTGGGCGCGCTGGCGGCGGAGACGCAGCACGCGCGACTGGGCTGCCTCGTGTTCTACGTCGGCTACCGTAACCCTGCCCTGCTCGCCAAGGCGGCCACGACGCTCGATCACATCAGCGGTGGCCGCTTCGAGATCGGCCTCGGCGCCGGCTGGCACATCTGGGAGGCCTCGGCCTACGGCTATCTGTTCCCTGATATCGGCACCCGGTTGGATATGCTCGACGAGGCGGCGCAGATCGTGCGCCGCATGCTCACGGAGCCGCGCACGACCTTCTCCGGGCGCCACTTTCAGGTGGATGATGCGAGTTGTCTGCCCGCCCCGGTGCAGGAACGCCTACCCATCTGGATCGGCGGTGTCGGTGAAAAACGCACGCTTGCGATCGTCGCTGAGCGCGCCGACGGCTGGAACGCGGCCTATCTGCCCGCCAGCGAGTTCAAGCGCCTCAATGGGGTGCTCGACGGCTGGTGCGATCAGGTCGGCCGGGCGCCGTTGAGTCTGCGTCGAGGCGTGAACCTGGCCTTTCACCTGGCCGCTGCGCCCGGCGGGCTGGCAGCGCAGGAAGCTCGGATCGAGCAGGACTGGGGTGGCGGCGCCGCGCGCATTCGCGAGGGTGCGCTGCTCGCCGACAGCTCCCAAGCGGCCGTCGATCAGCTCATGGCCTACGTCGAGGCGGGCGCGACGGACATCAACGTCGCGCTGCGCGCGCCCTGGGATGAGGCGGCGCTCGATCGGTATCTGTCAGACGTGATGCCCGCGGTGCGCAAGGCTGCGGGGTAACGGACCGAGGCGAAGCGCATCGACTAGCTGGCATGCTCCAAAACAACCGCGAATTCAGGCGATTCGGGGTCGTAGGCGCCTCCCGCAACATCCCCATACAGCTCGGCAATCTGCAGCCCGGCCGCCGTCACTTCCTGCTGTAGCGATTCCGGTGAAAAATACTGCAGCCAGTTGTAGACCTCTCGGCAACCGGTCGCATCCAGGATCGTGTACTTATCCAGGCTCAC
>JBCDIK010000324.1:0-2196 GCA_038749065.1 Pseudomonadota bacterium
CTTTAACCTGCGGGCCGGCGTCGATGGTGTAGCACACAGGCAGGCCGTCGCGGCGCAGGGCGCGCAGTTCATGGATGGCGGCCAGCGTTCCCGGCTGCCAGTACAGCAGCGGCGGGTCGGTGGCGAGCATCAGCGCGTGCATACGCAGGCAGCTGGTCTCGACAATCTGCGCCAGCGCATCGAAGTCGCGCTGCGCAACAGCGGCGCAGGCCGCGGGAAAGTCCGCTGCGGTTTGCTGTGTCCAGGCATCGAAGTAGGGGGCGGTCGCCTTTGACGCTCGCATGCCCTCGGTTGAAGAAATGCCCTTGGGGCCCGTTGCAGTGACCGCGACCACCACCTCCAGCGGCCAGTGCTCGGTCGGCGCCAGGGACTGCGCCTGCCAGTCGGGTGCTGCCAGGGTGACATAGCCGCCGAAGAGCGAGCGCGCGGCGGACGCGGAGCCCTGCCTTGCCCAGGCGGAACAGCTGGCGCGATCCAGCCCGAGGTCGAAGGCGCGGTTCAGAGCCGTGATGAGGGCAGCGAACCCTGAGGCGGAAGATGCAAGGCCCGAGGCTGTCGGAAAATTGTTGCCGGTCTCGATATGCACCGTGGGCAGCCTGAAGTGCGCGCGCAGCCGCGTGAGCCACTGCTCGATCTTGGCGTCGCGGACCACCGCGCCATTGAGCTGAATGACATCGCCGCCGGTGTCGCTGGTGCGCACACTGGTCTGCGTGCAGAAGCCGCTCAAGGTCAGCGACAGGGACGGCGTCGCCGGCACATTGCCGGGCCCGTCTGCCTTGCCCCAGTACTTCACCAGGGCGATGTTCGGGTGCGCCTGCGCGCGGACCGTCACCTCATGCGTCCGCGTAGGCGGGCGGCGCTTCGAAGTGGAAGCCTTCCTGCTCCAGTACTTCGGCGACGCCGATGGTGATGCGATCCCCCAGTTCCGGGCCGACGAGCTGGACGCCGATGGGTAGCCCCGAATCGTTGAGGCCGGTCGGAATGACGGTTGACGGCAGGAAGCTGACGCCGGTCAGGCCCGCCCAGAACACCTGGTCGAAGTAGGGTCGCTCGGCGTTGTCGATAGCGATGGTGCGTTCGCCGAAGGGGCGATGATCGTGCGGGAATGCGGCCGTCGGCATGATCGGCATGACCACCAGATCGTAGTCGTTGAAAAACTCGTGCCAGCGCCAGCGCAGCTGGTGCCGAGCCTCGTTGGCCGCGCACCAGTCCCGGAAGCTGGCCACCTGGGCGCGCAGTGTCTGCGCGCTCGCGCTGTGATCGTCTTCCGCAAGCGTTGCGACGTAGCTGCGCAGTCCCTCGTACTCCGCTGCGGGCATGCGGCTCGCGAGCGTTGCCTGCAGGAGCGTCTGGTACGTCTCGTGGCTGTGCGCGGTGCTGAAGTTCGGGCGCGCATCAACGTCGATGTGTGCGCCCAGCCCCTCGAGGGCGGCGGCGGTCTTTTTGACCCGGCTACGGACCTCCGCCGAGACCGGGCATTGCTCTGCGTCCATCCAGACGGCGACCTTGAGGCCCTTGACGCCACCGCTGCCCAGCGTTGGGAGCTCCAGGCGATAGCCGCGTGCGGCGATGGGGTCCGGCCCGGCCATCAGATCGAGTGCCGTGCGCAGATCTGTTGCGCTCCGCGCGAGCGGCCCGATGACGCTGATATCCGGCATGGCGCGCATGTCGCCGGGGCCGCTGTGGCCGCGCATCCACAGCAGGTCCCAGGTGGGCTTGTGCCCGAACACGCCGCAGAAATGAGCGGGATTGCGGATCGAGCCGCCGATGTCAGAGCCGATCTCGAGGCCGGTTAATCCGGCCGCCAGCGCCGCGGCGCTGCCGCCGGAAGAACCGCCCGGACCTCGGGTCAGATCATAGGGGTTGTTGCTGGTGCCATAGATGTCGTTGTAGCTCTGGAAGTCCGCCAGCATCAGCAGCACGTTCGTCTTGCCGAACACCACCGCGCCGGCTTCCTTGAGCCGCTTGACGCTCTCGGCATCGTCATCGACCACGTTGTCGCGCCAGTCCGTATTGCCCCAGGTGGTCGCCGCGCCGGTCAGGTTGTAGCTTTCCTTGATGGTCATCGGCACGCCGTGCAGGGGCCCCAGGGTCTCGCCGCTGGCCCGGGCGCGGTCAGCCGCCTGGGCGGCCGCCAGGGCGGCCTCGCGCTGCTCAACGACAATCACGTTGAGGGCATCGTTGTAACGGTCCACC
>JBCDIK010000325.1:0-2159 GCA_038749065.1 Pseudomonadota bacterium
CAGTCGCTCCGGGGTGCGGTGAGCGCTGACGATGCCCACTTCGTGAGCGACGCCCAGCTGTTCCAGCGTGTCACGGGCGGCCTGCATGACGGGCATGTCGGACGTACTGCCCATCACGATGCTCACCTTTGCACTCATGTCTGCGCTCCTGTGGTCAGCGGCTGAAGGTCCTCGGCGGTCAGCTGGCCAGCGCTTAGTGACGCCAGCAGGGTGGCAATGGCGGCCTGCGCTGCGCTGCTGTCATCGCCCGTTGCCGTGACATGGCCCATCTTGCGCAAATGCGGCGCGGTTGTCTTGCCATACCAATGCAGGGTCGCAGCGCCCCGGCGGATGATGCCTGGTGCGCCACCGAGCAGGGTTTCCACCGCGTGACGACCCGCCAGCAGGTTCTGCGCGACGGTGACCGGCGCTGCAGTATCGAAGGCGCCGAAGGGCTGACCGAGCACGGCGCGAACGTGCTGCTCGAACTGCGAGCAGCGATTGCCTTCGATGGTGTGATGTCCGGCGTTGTGGACGCGGGCGGAGATCTCGTTCACGAGCAGCGCGCCATCCTCGGCGGCGAACAGCTCGATGGCGTACACGCCGACACCGCCCAGCGCGGCGACGATGTCCTTTGCGAGCAGCGCGGCGCGCTTGAGCAGAGCGCCCGGCACCGGTGCCGGTGCAATCCAGTAATCGAGGCACTGGCCCTCGGCGTCGAAGTAGGTCGCGGCCGGATCATAGGCGGCAACTCTGCCATCGAGCGCCCGGGCGGCGATGACCGTCAGTTCCTGCATCCGTGGCACGAAGGCCTCGAGATAGGACTCCCCCGGCCACAGCGTTGTCAGCGCGGTGGGGTCCTTGAGGATCTGCACCCCACGGCCGTCGTAGCCGCCGGTTGCGAGTTTCTGCGCGACCGGCAGTCCCAGCGAGGTGGCCTGCTCGAGCTGCGCCGCGGTCGGTGCCCCGTCGATCTGCAGGGGCACGAATGCCGGTGTTGGGAACCCCTCTGCCGCCAGCCACTGTTTCTGCTGCAGCTTGTTCTGCAGCCGGCGCAGAACCGCCGCCTGGAGCCGGGTCGCAGCGTCACCGTGCGCAATGAGCGCATCGAGGGAGGGTGCAGGAATGGCTTCGAAGTCGAAGGTGAGGGTCTGACCACGCGCGGCCTGGTCGCCGAGCCAGGCCGCATCGGTTAAGGCATGCTGCTCATAGTGGCTGGCGGTGTGTTGTGCCGGCGCCTGAGCTTCTGGCGCGATCACGGTGCAGTCGCTGCCCAGCCGCCGCGCTGCAGCGGCCATGAAATAAGCGAGCTGGCCGCTGCCGAGGATGGCCAGCCGTGCGGTTGGCCGCGAGGCGGCGGATTCCGCGGGGTCCGTCGGGGCTGTGGGCATGGTGCGTCTCGCAGGCGGGGGCGCGATGGTAGCCGGCCCCCCGCGTCGGTGCCAGCCGCTAGCGCGTGCCTGTTGCCGCCAGCGCGACCGGCGCTTCCGTCGAGCGCAGTATCGCGTTCAGCTCCGGCACACAGGAGCCGCAATTGGTGCCGCAGCGGAGTGCCATCCCAAGCGCTTCGACGCTGTCGTTGCCGCAGGCGATGGCTGCCTCGATCGCTGCGCGGCTGACTTCGTGACAGGAGCAGATGATCGGCGAGCGATCTGCCGGCGCGCACTCGCCCCCGAAGGCGGACCAGCTTGCCGCCTCCTGCGACGTGTCCTGCAGCCACTGGCCCAGCTCCGCCCAGGCCGGGAGTTGCTCAAGATCCGGGGCGCACGCGAGTGCTCCGACCGCGTGATCGTCCCGCAGTAGCAGCACCTGCGTCAGCCGTGCCCCGGCGCGCTCGGAGGATTTGATGATGTAGTCGACGGCCGCGACGGCCGCGAAGATCGCTGCCCAGTCGGCTTCCGGCATGCCCGGTGCCGGCGCCGCCTGTGGAACGCTCATCGCGCAGGCCCATTCCAGGCCCCGTTGCCCATCCTCCTGTGCGCTGCGGCACCAGAACGCTGGCGTGGCGACATCGCCCTTGAAGGGGCTGTCGAGCCGGTCCGGGGCGGCGGCGTCAGGCGGCAGCAGCGCCCGCAGCCAGCGGCGTACAGGCTGATGCCGCACGGTAACCGCGCAGCGCTTGCTATCGGGCTGGCCGGAGACGGGATCGACCCGGCCGCTGAAGAGATGGTTGATGACCG
>JBCDIK010000326.1:0-2145 GCA_038749065.1 Pseudomonadota bacterium
CGGAGCCCGGTTGTGCGTAGATCAGCACCGCATCGATGGTGTGCGGATCGATCTTCCACTTCCACCAGTTGCCGCGCTGGCGTCCGGTGCCGTAGGGGCTCGTGCGGCGTTTCAGCATGAGTCCTTCCACGTCGCGCTCGCGGCTTTCTTCCCGCAACGCGGCGAGGGCGCCCCAGTCGTCGCCGGTAGCCAGCGGTGATAATCGGAAGGCGTCCTGCGCAACCTCGACAAGATGGTCCACGGGGTCGCCGAGCAGCTGGGACAGCTGTGCCCGCCGCGCCGTCAGCGGCTGCGCGCGGTAGTCAGCGCCGTCGTGCTCGAGCAGGTCGTAGGCCATGAAGTGCACCGGCACTTCCCTCAGTAGCTTCGGCCCGGGCCTTAAGCGCCCGATGCGCCGCTGGAGCGCTGCAAAGCGCACGCGCCCATCGGCGTCCGTCGCCAGTACCTCGCCGTCCAGCACCGTGCCTTCCGGCAGGGCCGCGGCGCGGGCTTCCAGTTCCGGGAAGCGGCCGTCCATGCGTTCCTCGCCCCGGGACCAGATGAAGGTCTCGCCGCCACGGCGGATGATCTGTGCACGGATGCCATCCCACTTCCACTCCGCGAGCCAGTCCGTTGCCGCGCCGAGCGCGTCGGGGCCGTCGGTCAGCGGCGCGGCCAGGAAGAACGGGTAGGGTAGGGAGCGATCGTCGAAGTCACCTTCGCCGGTCGCGAGATAGCTTAAGAACGCCGCGCTCGGCTGCCAGTCGCCCATCATGCGGTGCGCAATGAGCGCGGGCTCCAGGGCGAGGTGTGTGGCCAATGCCCGTGTCACCAGCCGCTGCGACACGCCGACGCGGAGCGCGCCGGTCAGCAGCTTGTTCAGGACAAAGCGGTCGTTGCCGGTCATGGCCTGCCACCAGCGCTGGACCTGTTCGCCCTGGGTGGCCTCATCGAGCGCGCCAAGTGGCATCAGCCGCTCGGTGACCCAGCGGTGCAGGGGCAGGGGCGCAAGCTCAGTGCCGCTCGGCTCCGGCAGCAGCAGCGCGATGGTCTCGGCCATGTCGCCGACGCTGCTGTAAGTCTCATCGAGTATCCACTCAGGGTAGCCGGTGGCCTCGAGCACCCAGGACTTCAGAGCGGCGCGCTTGATCAGACGCTTGAGGCGCCGTCCGGACAGGAACCACATGGCCCAGGCCGCGTCCTCAGGATCGGCGTCCGCCAGGAAGTCGGTCATGGCGGCCAGTTTGTCGTTCGTCGCGTTGCTCTGATCCAGGCGCACGTAGAGGGCGGTGAAGTCCTGCACGGTCAGCTGCTCTCGTCTGCGTCGCCCAAGCCCTCGCCGTAGCGCGTGGCGAGCTCGGCGGCGTCGATGCCCTGCTCGCGCAGATAGCGCACCAGCACATCGGTCTTGCCGTGCGTGGCCAGCACGCGCTGTGCGCCGCTGTCGTGCACGGTCTGCAGCAGCGACGGCCAGTCGGCGTGGTCGGACAGCACGAAGCCCCGGTCGTAGCCGCGGCGCCGGCGGTTCCCGCGGACGCGCATCCAGCCGGACACGAAGCCCGTGCTGTGCTTCGGAAAGCGCCGCATCCAGGGCGAGCCCGCGGCCGATGGCGGCGCCAGCACCAGCGCCTGGGTCAGATCCGCATCCGCGGGCCAGTCCCGTAGCGGCATGGTGTCCGCCATGGTGACGCCCTGTTCCCGGTACAGGGCGATGAGGCGTTCCATGGCGCCATGCAGCGCGATGGCGCCGGGTCGTTCTCCTCGCAATGCAGCGAGCTCGGCGAGCACGCGCTGCGCCTTGCCGAGGGCGTAGCAGAACAGCACCGCGGTCTGGCCGCGCTGAGCGCAGTGGCGCCACCAGTCGTCGATCTCCGCCGCGACTTCAGCACCGCTGCGCCAGCGATAGATCGGCAGGGCGAAGGTTGCTTCGGTAATCAGCACGTCGCAGGGTACGACTTCGAAAGGTGCGCAGGTTGGATCCGGATCGCGCTTGAAATCCCCGGTCACCACCCAGACGGCGCCGTCCACCTCAACGCGTACCTGGGCGCTGCCGATCACGTGTCCGGCGGGGTGCAGCGAGACACGGGCATCGCCGATAGCGCGCGGCTCGCCGTAGCCGAGGGTGTCGATCGCCAGGTCAGCGCTGATGCGCTCGCGCATGATCGC
>JBCDIK010000327.1:0-2011 GCA_038749065.1 Pseudomonadota bacterium
ATCGTCATCACGCCGCTGCCGGGGCTGACCATTACCGCTGACTACTGGGAGATCGAGCAGGACGGCGTCATTGGCCTGCTGAACGCCGACAACGCGGTGCTGCTGGACTCGATTCTGCGTGATCAGGGCAGCTCCTTCGATCGTCTGATTCGCGACCCCATTACCAACGAGCCGGTCGTCTTCAACGACACCTTCCAGAATCAGGAAGTACGGGAAGTCGAAGGCTTCGACATCGGCATTCTCTACAGCATGGACTCCGATCTCGGCAGCTTTGACTTCAAGGTGAACGGCGCTTACCTGGCGAAGTTTGATCAGAGCCCGGGCGCGGAGCAGCAGATCATCATTGATGCGGGCCTTGCGCCGAACGGTGCGGGTAGCCTGATCAAAGAAAATGGTCGACCGCGCTGGCGGGGCACCGCCTCAGCGCTGTGGTCGCGGGAGCAGTGGGCGGCGGGATTGTTTGTGAACTACGTGGGCGATGTCGTGGATACCAGCACGACTGCCGATGGCGATACCGCGGATCCCGGCCGGCGTCTGCCCGTGGACGAGTTCATCACGGTGAATACCCACGTGGACTACCGCGTTCAAAGCGGCGCGCTGGATGGCACACGGGTGCGCCTGGGGATTCGCAATCTGTTCGACGAAGATGCGCCAACCACCGATGAGCAGCTGGGTTATTTCGGCAGCCTGCACTCGAATCGCGGTCGGTACTTCTATATGGACGTCAGCCACCGCTTCTAGGCGGTGGCACCGGCCGGGCGCGCGGCTTACCCCTCAGCGATCCTTGCAACGGCAGTCAGGGTGTCCACGCGATACCCGCGCCTGCCCAGCGCCGGCAGGGTGCGATCGAGAGTGCGGACGGTGCGCGCGCCACGCTTGCCCACGCTGTGCAGGACCACGATGGACCCCGGCTGCACGCTGGCGCGCAGGTAGGTGCTCATGAACGGCGGCCAGCCCAGTCGCGGATCGATGGGCAGGCTGGAGGCCAGGGCAATGCGGTAGTCGTAGGGCGCCAGCGCTTCGAGCATGCCGTCGTTGTACCAGCCGGAGCCCGGTCGGAACCAGGGCGAGCCGCCGTAGCCGGCCAGCAGTTCGTGAGCTTCGGCAAGATTGGCGTCGAAGGTTTCGATGCTGAGCCGGGCGCTGACCTGGTCGTGCATCATGTGATTGCCGAGCTCATGGCCCTGATCCAGGATCAGCTGCACCAGTTCCGGATAGGCCTGCATGCGCTCGCCAATGAGGAAGAACGTCGCGCGCGCCTCGTGCCGCGCCAGCGCCGCCAGAATGTCTGGCGTCGTGTCCGGATCCGGGCCATCGTCGATGGTCATGGCAATCACCCGCTCCGAGGTCGGGAAATAGTAGACGACGTCCGGATAGGTGCCTGGAAAGCGATCGATCAGCCAACGTGGCTCGAGACCCTGACAGCCGAGCGCCGCCGCCAGGAGTGCCAGGAGCAGCAGCCAGCGACCGCGCACAGAGCGGCGGATTGGGCGCTTGCGACTCACGCGTCCTCGCCGATCCGAATGACTTTGAGCGTGTTGGTGCCCCCGGGCTGACGTTCTTCTTTCAGATCGCCCTTGGCGAGAATCACCCGGTCCCCGTCGGTAACAAAGCGGCGCTCGACGAGCCACGCGATGGCGTCGCGATTCATAGCCTCGTAGTCCACCACCTCCGGCTCATAGAGCACCGGATTCACGCCCCGATAGAGCGCGATACGCGCCAGGGTCTTGGGATCTTCCACCAGCGCGTAGATGGGCAGGCGGCTTAGGTATCGAGACATGAGTTTGGGCGTGTTGCCACTGGCGGTGAAACAGACGATCGCACGGACCCGCTCCAGCCGGGCGGCCACGGTCATGACCGCCATGGCGATCGCTTCGTCCACGGCCTCGCAGCGCTCGAGCTCGACGGCGCCGCTCGAGAACTGGGCACTCGCCTCGGCGCCGCGAATGACGCGCACCATGGCCTTGACCGTTTCCACGGGGTAAGCGCCAACGGCGGTCTCGCCGGAGAG
>JBCDIK010000328.1:0-2006 GCA_038749065.1 Pseudomonadota bacterium
GGTCGACGGCCGGATTCAGGGACTCCCCGGCGTCGTGCAGGATATCGACCTGCAGCAAGCGGTACTCCCCGGTCAGGCAATCGATCAGCACCTCGCTCGCTGCAGCGCCATGGGCGTAGTAGAAGAAGGGGTGGCCGTGCCCGGCTTCCTTGTCGAAGTGAATGTCCGGCGTCTTGTAAAACCCCGCCGCACTTAGCGAAACGCGTGCCATATAGGCCGCGTGAACAAACTCGTCGAAGGGCAGGCTGTGGGAACCGCAGCGAATGGTGTCCTGGACAAACGCCAGGGGTGCATCCCCCCAGCCGAGCGTGTCTTTAGCAAAGGTCGCAAAGCGCGCCTTGAGCTGTTCGCAGGCATCGCGCACCGCCATGCCGTTCAGGTCGGAGCCGGACGACGCCGCGGTCGGTGAGCCGTTGGGCACTTTGTCCGTCTGCGTCGCGCCGAGGCTGATGCGATCCGGGGCGACACCGAAGGCGCGGGCCGCGACCTGCTGCATCTTGGTGAACAGCCCCTGTCCCATCTCCGTGCCTGCGTGATTCACCTCGATGGTGCCGTCGGTGTAGATGTTGACCAGCGCGCCGGCCTGGTTCAGATGCGTTGCCGTAAAGGAGATCCCGAACTGCACGGGCGTGAGCGCCAGGCCGCGCTTGAACTGCGTGCTGCGCTCGTTAAAGGCGCGTGCACGCACCTGTCGCGTCCGATAGTCACAGCGCGTCTCGAGCGTCTCCAGCAGATCCGCCAGCAGAAACTGATCGATCTGCTGGCCGTAGGGCGTGACGTCCCGCCCCGGCGCAAACAGATTGCGCTGGCGCAGGGTCAGCGGGTCGATCCCGCTCGCATGCGCCAGGTCATCCATGGCGGCTTCGATGGCCAGCATGCCCTGAGGGCCGCCGAAGCCGCGAAAAGCCGTGGCAGATACGGTGTGCGTTCGGCAGCGATAGCCCGTGATCTCCGCGTGCGGCAGATAGTAGGCATTGCAGGCGTGAAACATGGCCCGGTCGACGACGCCCTCGGACAGGTCCGGAGAATGACCGCACTGGCCGGCAAGCTCGATCGATGCGCTCTCGATGAGACCCTGCGCATCGCAGGCGAGCGTGTAGCGGGCATCGAACGCGTGCCGCTTGCCGGTCTGCAGCATGTCGTCCTGGCGCGGCATGCGATAGCTGACCGCGCGCCCGTTGCGCCGGGCGGCCAGTGCTGCCAGGCAGGCCAGTGGCGCGGCCTGACTTTCCTTGCCGCCAAAGCCGCCGCCCATCCGGCGGCAGATCACGCGCACCTTGTGCATGCCGATCCCGAGCACCGCGGCCACCAGGTGCTGCACTTCGTCGGGATGCTGCGTCGACGAGTGCACGCGGAGCGTATCGGCCTCTTCGGGGATCGCGAGCGCCGCCTGGCCTTCCAGATAGAAGTGCTCCTGGCCGCTGATCGCCAGCGCGCCGCTGATCTGGTGTGCGGACGCTGCAGCCGGCGCCGTGCCCCGCTGCCAGCGTCGCGTTGGCAGCACGTAGTCCTCCGCTTCCCGAGCGCTGGCGGTCGTCACCCGGGGCGACTGCCGGTCCAGTTCCACGGTCGCCAGACGCGTCGCCTGTTGCGCTGCGCGTAAGGAGGTCGCCACGACCGCGAACAGCGGCTGTGCCGCGTAGGTCACCGCGCCGTCGGCCAGCAGCAGATCGCCCGGGTACACGGCGCCAACGTCGAGCTGCCCAGGCACGTCCTGCGCCACGATGACGTCGACGACCGCGGGTGCCGCTCGCACGGCGGTCAGGTCCAGGCTGGTGATCGTGCCAACCGCGTCCTGCACGTAGCCGGTGGCGATATGCAGCGCATCCGCCGGGAGCGGCAGGTCATCGATATAGGGCGCTGTGCCAGTCACATGTGCGGCGGCCGACTCATGCGCGAGCGCGTTGCCTGGCCCGGCGGTGGTCATGACCGTGCGATCACTGCGGTTCACGATGCGGACTCCGACGCGAGCAGCTCATCGAGCGTCAGGGGCGCGCCGCCGTCCA
>JBCDIK010000329.1:0-1918 GCA_038749065.1 Pseudomonadota bacterium
CCTCCGGGCCTGGAAACTGAGGCCCTGCTGTTCCAGGCAGCTCGGGCTGCAGGCGTCCCGGAGCCGCAGGTGCACTACGTGCTGCAGCCGGATGATGGGTTGGGTGCCGGGTTCATCATGGAGTGGCTCGAGGGAGAAGCGCTTGGGGCCCGCATCGCACGCGGTGACCGCTTCGCGGCGTTGCGTGAGCATCTGGCCTACGATTGCGGCCGGTTCATGGGCCAGATCCACCACATCGATCTGGATCGCAGCGGCCTGCGCGAACGGCTGACGGAAACCGCTCCGGAGACTTTCCTGCAGCAGACCTGGGACCGCTATCGCGCTTACGACAGCCCGCAGCCCATGATCGACTATGCCGGGCGCTGGTTGGCAGCGAATCTCCCGGAGGCGCCGCGGCGCGCGCTGGTCCATAACGATTTCCGCAACGGCAACTTCATGGTCAACGAGCGGGAGATCGTTGCGGTTCTGGACTGGGAGCTCGCTCACATTGGGGATCCGATGCGCGATCTGGGCTGGATCTGCACCAATTCCTGGCGCTTCGGCGTCACCGAACTGCCCGTTGGGGGGTTCGGCCGCAAAGAAGATCTCTTCCGCGGCTACGAAGATGCCTGTGGTGTTCCGGTCGATCCGGCCGCTGTGCATTTCTGGGAGGTCTTCGGATCGTTCTGGTGGGCCGTGGGTTGCCTGGGCATGGCTGAGCACTATCGCTCCGGGCCGGACCAGACCGTCGAGCGGCCCGCTATCGGCCGACGCAGCAGCGAGTGCCAGGTGGACTGTGTAAATCTGCTGATCAGCGGGCCGACGGAACTGATCCGGGCGGAGCCCATTGCGTACGCCGAGCGTCTACCGGGGACGACCGTCGACATGCCTACGATTGATGAACTGCTGCAGAGCGTCAAAGATTTTCTGCACGACGACGTCATGGGCGCGACCGACGGCCGACTCAATTTCATGGCGCGGGTGGCCGGTAATTCGCTGGAGATCGCGCGTCGTGAGTGGGCTGCCGGCGCGACGCTGCGCGCCGGGGAGCTCCGCCGCCTGCGGGCGCTGCAGCCAGCGCTGGTGATGCCCGATGCCGCGGACGAGGAGGCCGAGCGGACCCGGCGCCGCTGGGCCCTGGTCGAGGCGTTGCGCGACGGGTCCCAGGCCTTGGAGTCTGAGGCCCTCATCGACTACCTGCGGTTTGCGGTGGTCAACCAGGCGGGGATCGATCAGCCCCGCTACAGCGGCTATCGCACGGCTGTGCGAGCCGCAGCGACAGATTCGTAACGGGAAGAGGGAGCCCACAGATGCACACATTCGCAGATCCGCTGCGCCGCGCGCGGCAACTGGCGGCCGACAAGGTTGGCGTAATTGATGGCGAGCGCCAGGTGACCTTTGGCGAGCTGGCACAGCGCTGTGCTCAGCTCGTCGGTGGGCTGCAGGCGCTGGGGATGGAACGCGGTGACCGCATCGCGATCCTCGCGAACAACTGTCACCAGTACATCGAGACCTACACCGGGGTGCCGGCAGGTGGCCTGGTCGTGGTGCCGCTGAATACCCGGCATGCGGATCCGGAGCTGCGCTATGCGCTGGAGGATGCCGGCGCCCGGGTGCTGATCACCGATCGCGCCGATGTCAGCGCGATCGCCGGCACCGTCGAACACGTGCTGGGTCTGGACGCGTACGAGGCGCTGGTGACCGGCGGTGCACCGGCTGCCCTCGGCGAGGGCATCGACGAGAACGATCTTGCTGGGTTGTTCTACACCGGCGGTACCACCGGCAAGAGCAAGGGCGTCATGCTCTCGCACCGCAACCTGATCGCCAACACCTTTCACTGGCTGCTGTCGGAGCCACACGAGCCGGAGGACTGCGAGCTGGTCATCGCGCCGCTGTTTCACGCGGCGGGCTCCAATGGCGTGCTCGGTGCGATCTGGAA
>JBCDIK010000330.1:0-1886 GCA_038749065.1 Pseudomonadota bacterium
GCGTGCTCGACTGGCTGAAGGTGCCGGCAGCACACGTCATCGGCGTGTCCATGGGCGGCATGATCGCGCAGGTGCTCGCAATCCATCACGCCGAACGCCTGACCGGCCTGGGACTCGTGATGACCCATCCCGGCGCGGTCACATATTCCATTCCGTCACCCAAGCTGGCCAGCCTGCTGCTGGATCAGCCGGGGGAAAGCTATGACAGCCAGCTTCAGTTCAATATCAAGTTCTGGAACCTGGTTTGCGGGCCCGACTGCCATCCGCCGGAATCCGAGATTCGTCGGCTGACTGACGCCAATTGCCGGCGAAGCCGCGAACCCCACGGGCGCTATCGGCAGATGGCGGCGATCATTGCAGCGCTCGATCGCAGCCCCTGGCTCCGGGAGGTGCGCATTCCCACCGCGGTGGTGCACGGCAGGGACGACCCGCTGATCATCCCCCGCGGCGGCAAGACGCTGGCGCGGCTCATCCCCGGCGCACGCCTCAAGCTGATCGCCGGCATGGGTCATATCCTGCCGCCGGAGCGCTGCGAGGAGATGGTGGCGTTTATGCTGGACTCGCCGCACGAAGCAAGCCCGGAGTCCACCGATTGAACCCCGAGTACCGCAAAGCCATCTACGACGCGGTCCGATCGATTCCCCGCGGCCGCACCTGCGCGTACGGCGACGTCGCGCGGTTGGCCGGCCTGCCGGGGCGCGCCAGGCTGGTCGGTCGCGCGCTGCGGGAACTGCCCGAGGGGCTCAAGCTGCCCTGGTATCGAGTCATGCGGGCGGATCGCTCGCTTGCCTTCCCCCCTGGGTCCGACGACTTCGAGCGGCAGAGAGCGCTGCTGCTCGACGAGGGCGTGCTGCTCAAGCGCAATCGGGTACCGCAAAAGTACTTCGACTGGGAAAGCGATGCCGACTACGCGCTGTGGGGCCCACCGCCCGACTGAAACGCTGCCCAGGCTTCCGGCGTGTTGACGTTGACCAGCTCAGCAGGGTTGGGTGCCAGTCGTTTAACCCGCAGGCTCGCCAGCAGATCCGTCAAGCTCAGATCACTCGACGCAACCCGCTCGGCAACCGCGGGGGCGGAACCCGGCTCGTAGAGGGCACAGCATGGCTCCAGGAGCTCGCCGCTATCAGATTTCCGACGATACGCGACGGCTTCACAAGTGATGTCGCGGGCGTCGATCAGCCGCGTCACAGTGGCCCGCTGAACCGCCGGCATGTCGACAGCCAGCAGGAGCCAGGCAGCCTCCGGGTCGAAGCGCTGCGCGGCATAGAGACCGCCCATCGGCCCGAGTCCAGGCTGCAGGTCGACGATATACGACCAGGCGGTCTCCCCGTCGCGGGTACCGGATATCCACACCTCGTCGCAGACCTCACCCAGCACACCCGCTGCACGGTCCAGCAGCGTAACGCCGCCTAATGACAACAGCGCTTTGTCTTGGCCCATTCGCCGGCTCGCGCCGCCGCAGAGGACGAGTCCCTTGAGTGGTACCCCGCTCATCGGCTCAGTGTCTTTATGATTTTTTGCCACCCGAAACCCATCGGCGCCTCGCTGGTCAAAAGGTATAATCTTCCCCACATTATCCAACACCATCCGTCCATGAATCGCGTTACCCAACTGATTTGCCGCTCGATGCTGCTGCTGGCTCTGGTGGCTGCGTCGCAGCTCTCGCTGGCTCAGAGCCCGTCCGCCGAAAACCCGCCCACGGTTCCGGCACCGCCCGCCGCGCCCGCCGCTGACGCCCTCATCGACGATACAGCCTCCGCGGAGGAAGAAGACGCACAGTGGATGGCCGTGTTTCTGGACGGCCAGCGCGCCGGCCACGTCAAGAATGTTCGCCGTGTTGAGAATGGTCAGGTCGAAACCAGCGAAGAGTTCCTGCTGCGCATTAA
>JBCDIK010000331.1:0-1854 GCA_038749065.1 Pseudomonadota bacterium
CAAGACCGGACGCGTGCTCGCTGCGCCGACGGTGAATCCGCTCTATCTCGAAGCGGCCGGCAACATCGTGCGTAACCAGGGCATCGCGCTCGATACCCTGCCCATGAGCGATGCCGGCACCCTCGATCTCGACGCGCTGCGCGCGGTCGAAGAGACGCCCGCCGCCATCGTCGTGCAGCAGCCGAACTTTTTCGGCGGCTTCGAAGATGTCGATGCCATCACCGACTGGGCCGCCGAGCGTGGCGCGCTGGTGATCGCCGTGGTCAATCCGCTGACCCTGTCGGTGCTGGCGCCTCCGGGCGATTGGGGCACGAACGGCGCGGACATCGCCTGTGGCGATGGGCAGCCCTTCGGCATTCCCATGGCCAGCGGCGGGCCCTCCTTCGGCTTCATCTGCTGCCGCAAGGCGCTCGTACGGCAGATGCCCGGTCGCATCATCGGGCGCACCGAAGATACGGAAGGGGAGGTCGGCTACGCGCTGACCCTGCAGGCGCGCGAGCAGCACATCCGCCGCAACAAGGCGACCTCGAACATCTGCACCAACCAGGGCCTGCTGGTGACGGCGGCAACCATTCATTTGAGCCTGCTGGGCGCTGAAGGACTGAAGCAGGCGGCCCTCGCCAGCGCCGCCAACACGCGCGCGCTGGTAGCGGCGCTCACGGCGATCGACGGTGTCGAGCGACGCTTCGCCGGGGGCTACTTTCATGAGTGTGTGATCGAGCTGCCGGTGCCGGTGGCGCAGGTCATGCCGGCGCTGCTCGATGCCGGTCTGCTACCCGGGGTGGATCTGGGGGCGTACCACGACGACATGGCGCACTGCCTGCTGGTCTGCGCCACCGAGAAACGCACCGCGGCGGAGATCGAGGCGTTTGCCGCAGCCTTAGGGGCTGCCCTCACGGAGGAGGCCGCATGAAGACCCTTTACGAACAGAGCATGGCTGGTCGCGGCGCGCAGGCGCAGCATGTGGGCGCGCCGGTGAGCGACGCTGCCGAACTGTCCGATCTGCCCGCACACGTGCTGCGGCGCGCGGCCCCGGTGCTGCCGGAAGTCTCCGAGCTGCAGGTCGTCCGGCACTTCACCAACCTGTCCCAGCGCAACTTCAGCATCGACACGCAGTTCTACCCGCTGGGTTCCTGCACCATGAAGTACAACCCGCGCGGCGCGCACAAGGCGGCCATGCTGCCCGGCTTCCTCGGCCGGCACCCGCTGGCGCCGGAGTCCGTGAGCCAAGGCTACCTGTCCTGCCTCTACGACCTGCAGGAACTGCTTAAGGACGTAACGGGCATGCAGGGCGTGTCCCTGACACCGATGGCCGGCGCCCAGGGCGAGTTCGCCGGCGTCGCCATGATCCGCGCCTATCACGATGCGCGCGGCGATCACGAGCGTCGCGAGATTCTGGTGCCCAACGCCGCGCACGGGACCAACCCGGCGACAGCGGTCATGTGCGGTTACCAGGTGCGCGAAGTGCCCGTCGATGCCAGTGGCGATGTCGACCTGGCGGCGCTGAAGGAAGCGGTCGGCCCGCAGACGGCCGGTCTCATGATGACCAACCCGAGTACCTGCGGCGTCTTTGAGCGGCAGGTTGAAGAG
This sequence comes from Pseudomonadota bacterium, assembly GCA_038749065.1. Taxonomy (GTDB): domain Bacteria; phylum Pseudomonadota; class Gammaproteobacteria; order Pseudomonadales; family Azotimanducaceae; genus CALHVX01. The sequence continues at coordinate 1,591 of JBCDIK010000331.1, forward strand.
ATTGCGCGCACCGTGCACGACGCCGGTGGCCTGCTCTATTACGACGGCGCCAACCTCAATGCGATCCTGGGCCAGGCACGGCCAGGAGACATGGGGTTCGATGTGCTGCACATGAACCTGCACAAAACCTTCGCCACCCCGCACGGTGGCGGTGGTCCCGGGGCGGGCCCGGTCGGCGTTTCCGAGCGCCTGCTGCCCCACCTGCCGACCCCGACCGTGGCGCAGGAGATGGTGGACGGCGCGCCGCGCTACCGGTGGTTCACG
>JBCDIK010000332.1:0-1847 GCA_038749065.1 Pseudomonadota bacterium
CCCCGGGCGATCGCAGCCAGACGTTCTGTCTGATCTGCATGGTGGCGCTCGAGGGCAGGCGCACGTCCTTGGTCGCGTAGTAGACGCCGGCTGCAAATGTGGATCCGCCGGCGAGCGAGAGACCATCGGGCAGCTGCAGCTCGCTGCCGGTGTCAATCACGCCAGACAGGGTCGCAAGGTTGGTGCCGATGCTCGAGAACCAGGGGTCGGCGATCGCGGTCTGCGACTCGAGCGGCGGCAGCGGGCCGCGCGGCTGAGAGGAGCCGAACAGCTGCACCGCCATCTTCCCGCGCACCCAGTCCTCGCGGAAGGCCTGGATCTCGAAGGAACGATCGAGCGCTACGCTGGCGGCGTTGGTGACGTCCTGGACATGGGGCAGATCAACCCGCACGACGTCGCCCACCTCGAGAAACGCCAGCGAGGCCTGCAGATCCAAGGGCAAATCCAGGGGCGGGCCACTGTAGCGATCGCGCTGATAGTCAAAGATCGACCGCACCAGGGACGCGCTGTGTCTCGAGCCGTGCAGGCCCAGCGCGGAGAACTCGAGCAGGTCAGTGTCGCCCCAGGTTTGCTGCGACCCCAGATCCGCGATCACGTTGCGCCGGCTGGTCTCGCCGTTGACCTCATTCCAGCGCACCGCGATGCGGTTGCGGATCCGGTCATAGCGGTACCGCATGCGCAGCGCGCTGTTCCGGAGGATGTGCTTCTTCTCAATCCGGAACACGGACGCCGACCCGCTCAGGACCTGGGACATGCGCTTGAAGCCCAGCGCGCCGTCGGCGTGCACCGGCATGAACGCCCCGATCACCCGGCAGATCTGCTGCTCGATGAAGCGCTTGGCCGTCACTTCGCCCGGGTCGACAAAGCGCAGGATGGTCCCGGCCGTGTCATCGGTCGAATCGTAGAGGTCAGGATCGGCGTTCAGGAACGCGCTCGAGCGCACCCACTGCGGCGCGATGCCGGCCTGCCAGTGATCGGGCAGCGTGGTGGACTGCCCGAACAGCACGCCAGTGAGCAGTGCGTGGATCATCTTAGGCGCTGGCATCTCGAGGTAGGCCACCTCCTCCACCGCCTTGCCGTTCTCGCTGCCCGCCTCGTTCTCGTCGACCGCGTGCTCCGCGGCACGCGTGCCCAGCACGCCTCGCGTCACACCGGTCAGCTGCGTGGGGGAGATGCCACCCGCCGGCACGCGGATCCGCTCATCGTCGATCTTCACATAGGCGACGGTCTCACCAGGCGCATCGGTGTAGCTGGTGCCGTGCTCAACGGCGATGAGGGTCTCGCCCGGGGGCGTGACGACCTGGATCGTCGTGTCGTCGCGACCGAGCGGCGCCGCCAGGAACAGCTTGCGCGGCGCCATGATCTTCTCGCGCGCGATGCGCTGGATGTCGGCGCAGCTGAACTGGTACACACTCTTGCCGTACACCACGTCCTTGATGATCTGCGTGGTGCGTAGCAGATAGCGCTCGAAAGGCAGCTGGGCGAAGCCCACGTAGTACCGCACGCGCTTGTTCCGCAGGCCGCGGCCGTGCGACTGCAGCTGCGTGCGCTGTTCGTTGGTGAGGCTGAGATTGCGATCGACGGCGGAGAAGTTGAATTGGCCGATGGTGGCGCGGCCTTCGTCGACGTAGAGCTGCTGGGAGACGGAGGAGATGGTATCCAGGCGGGCCTCGAGCGTGGGGCCCGTGATGCCGAGCACGTCCGAGTGGGAGGGAATGTAGACGTCCTGGCTGCCATCGTCCTCAAAGCTGACGACGATGACAAAGCGACGCTCTCGGTTGCGCGAGAAGTTCAGCGCACCCCAGTCAGCAGCGAAGTCCTGCATTAGATTTCCTGGATGCGGAAGC
>JBCDIK010000333.1:0-1842 GCA_038749065.1 Pseudomonadota bacterium
CCGGGTTGCCGGTGACGAAGGGATCCGCCGCCCGCTTCATCATCCCGGGCTCAATGCCGGGCCCATCGTCCATCACCGTCAGGGTCACCCAGTCCTCGTCCGCCCGCGCCAGCACCTGAATCACCCCCTCCCGCGGCGCCAACGCCTGCTGCGAGTTGCGGATGATCTCCGCAAGGCTGAGCAGCAACTGCTCCGGGTCGGCCTCGAGCCACAGCTCCGTTGCTTCGACCCGCAGCGCGGCGTCATCGATGTGCTCGACCAGGCGCTGTGCAAAGTCGGACCAGCGCAGCCACTGCTTCTTCGGTCGCGTCCGTCGCGAGTAGCGCAGCAGCGCAGCGGTCATGCCCGCGGCTTGGTTGGAGGAGGCGCGGATCGTATCGAGATACTTGCGACCTTCATGGTCCGGCGCCAAGGTCTCATCGAGCACGTCGGCGCTCAGCTGCACCTGCTGGAGCTGGTTGTTGAAGTGATGCGCAAAGCCCGCACCCAGGCGCGTAGCCATCTCGACCACGGCATCCGCCGCCAGCCGGTCGCTCTGCTCTTCCCGCAATGCGTCCATCAGCAACAGGCTCGACACCCGGCGCCAGATGGTGACCCTTCGCGCATGGTGGATCAGCCCGGCAATGGCGATCACACCCAGGGGCACGGTCACGGACAGGAGAAAACTCCCCGGCAGCGTCAACCAGAACAGCAGCAGTAGGCCAAGCGCGCTGACCACCAGCAACACGTGACTCACCCAGGACGGCATGACGAGTGCGCCCACACCGATCATCACGCCACAGGCGATGAGCCGCGTCATCTCCTGATCGCCGGTGCCGATGCTGAAGGCATGAAACGTCACTGTTGCCAGCAGCACCGTCCACAGCAGGGCCGTCGCGATCACAGCAAAGCACTCCGGGTCACGGCGCAGGCGCCAGGCTGTGCCCAGCGTTACCAACGTCAATGCGCCATGGGCAGCCGCAAGATCCGACGGACCTTCAACCAGGTGCATGATCCACTCGAGCGCCATCGCGACGGCCGCGAGGAGGAGCCCGATGCGCGTCATCTGCAGCGCATCTTCCCGATAGCCCTGCTCGACCCGCGCCCGCAGTGCGGACGGCGAGATCCCACTGATCGTGTCCTCAAGCGCGGCTGCGTCGGGCTCAAGCTTCCCTACCATGACGGAAAGCTAGCATACCCTCGCCTCGCTCGCCGCGAGGTGCACGGCCCAGCGGGGTAGACTGGCGCCTATCACCTACGTGCCGTTCGGAACCTCGCCATGACCACCGCCTTTACCAAGCGCACCACCTTCATCGTCGCTGACGCGGTGGCCGCCAGCCAGTTCTACCGCGACGTGTTCGGCTGGAGTGTGTGGTATGACAACCAGGTCGACGTGGCCGAGGGCTTTCCGCCCTGTGCGCCTGATGGGCAGCCCTCGCGGCTCATAATGCTGCAGGCGCACGATCCGAAGATCGGGATGGTCGGCTTCCTGGCCTATAAAGACTTCACTCCGGAGGCCACCCCGGGGTTCGCTGACCGCCCCAAGTTACGGCTGGGCGATGCGGTGCTGGTGATGGAGGCGGAGCATCTGGATGCGACCTTCGCTCGGGCCACGGCGGCTGGCGCGCGCATCGTGAATCCGCCGACCCGCTGGACCGTGCCCGCGCCCAACGGCACCGACCGCATCGAGCTTTACGCCATGTCCATGTTCGATCCCAACGGAATCTACTCGGAGATCAGCCAGTCCCGGGGCTGAGGGCGGCGTCGGACTCCTGATCGGCGATCGCCTCGAGGAGTTCCTGATAGCGGGCCCGGTTCAGGGGGTAGGTCAGCGCCGCGAGCGCTGTGGCCGCCGCGATGACC
>JBCDIK010000334.1:0-1811 GCA_038749065.1 Pseudomonadota bacterium
ACGCGCCGGTTTCCGGCGGTACGGCCGGTGCCGAGGGTGGCACGCTGACGTTCATCGTCGGCGGTGAGGCCGAGGCCCTGGAACGGGCGCGACCGTTTCTCGAGATCATGGGAAGCAAGATTTACCACGCCGGCGGCAGCGGCGCTGGGCAAACGGCTAAGATCTGCAACAATATGCTGCTCGCCATCCACATGGCGGGCACGGCGGAAGCCCTCGCTCTCGGCGTCAACAGCGGGCTCGACCCTGCGGTGCTGTCTGAGATCATGAAGGAGTCGTCCGGCGGAAACTGGTCCCTGAATGTGTACAACCCCTATCCGGGGGTGATGGACGGCGCGCCGGCAAGCCGGGGTTACGAAGGGGGGTTCCTGGTCGACCTGATGGCCAAGGACCTGGGTCTGGCCATGCAGGCCGCAGAGCAATCCGGAAGCACGGTGCTGCTGGGGGCGCTGTCGCGCCAGCTTTACGCGCTGCACCGCGGCGAAAATGATGCCGGGCGCCTGGACTTCTCGAGTATCCAGCAGCTCTTCAAGCCGGACCTCAAGAAGGGCTAGGTCGGAGCGGCGGAGCGCCAGCAGCGCCTGAGCGCAAAATTGCGCGCTAGGAGAACGCAGAACGGCCGGCGGCCGCGATCTCCATCAGGTGCTCGATGAGGTCTTCGTTCTGCGGGTCCAGCCGCAGGGTCTCGAACGCGTTTATGTCGTCAACGTGAAGCTGCGCGTTGTCGTAGTTCTCGAGCCCCTTGACCAGCATGTCGGCTACCGTGACCACGCTCGTGTAGTCGGCGCCATCACTCTTGCGATGCACATCCTGGTACTGGCTGGGCACCATCGCGATCTCTTCGGGAAAGTCCCAGCGTTGCAGGATCATGGTGCCGATGCTGCCATGAATGCGTGCGATCACGCGCTCGAGGGTAATGCTGTCGCTGATCAGGTGGCTGTGCTCCTCGGCCCAGGACAGGATGGGCAGGGCGCCAATGGTGTGTGTGAGCCCGGCGAGCATGGCCTGGTCCATACGCAGGTCCGTCCGCTCCTTCGCGAGGGTGCCGGCCAACGCGGCGACCGCCGACGAGTGGCTCCAGGTGCTGCGCAGCACGCGGTCGACGTGTTCCGACGTGGCCTGAAACATCTGTCGCATGGCGACGCCGGTCGCGAGATTCGCGGCGTATTCCAGACCCAGGCGGCTGATGGCCGCGGGCAACTCGTCGATCACCCGGCTGGCCCGGAACATCGGTGAGTTGACCACCTTCAGTAGCCGCGCCACGAGGCCGGCATCGACGGCGATGACATCGGCGAGGGACTGCACGGAGACGGAGGGCTTTTCCGCGGCCTCGCGGATGTTGAGCGCAACCTCCGGCAGCACCGGCAGCTCCAGCTCGTCCTCGCGCAGGGCGCTGTTGACGGCATCGTGAATCTGCTCGGCGAGTTCGGACATGCTGGGCTCGGGCGCGGGACTTACCACGAGTATAGACAGCGTCCCGCGGGCTGCAGGCGCGCCTCAGGACAGCACGAACGCCGTCACAGTTTCAGTACTCAGGCCGATTTCGACGGGCGTCTGCGCGGCGGGAAAGGGGGCTTTCAGGACCGCGAGCGCATGGGCGCCAGCGCGTTGCACCAGCTGCCCGAGGCGTGCGCCGGGCTCGCCAGCGGGCGCCGCCGGCGCGGCGTTTACCGGTGCGTGACCAGGGCCTGAGGCGGGCGCGGTGGCCGCGGCCAGGCGCAGGTGACACAGGGCGCGCTTGACGGCGCCGCGGTGCTGGGCGCGGGCAACCACTTCCTGGCCCAGGTAGCAGCCCTTGTCGAAATCCACCGCGC
>JBCDIK010000335.1:0-1741 GCA_038749065.1 Pseudomonadota bacterium
CCAGCGTCGAGGAGAGGTAGGAACACTCCTTGGACGTGGGCAGGAACACGTACTCGATCTCCGGATCCAGTGACTGGTTCATCTCCGCCATCTGAAACTCGTAGTCGAAGTCCGTCACTGTGCGCAGCCCGCGCAGGATGAACCGCGTGCCCTTGCTTTTGACGTAGTCCACGAGCAGGGAATTGAACCCCTCCACGGTGACCTGATCACCGTACTCCGCCAGCACTTCCTCGCACAGCGCAATGCGGCTCGCGAGATAGGTCGCCGGATCTTTCTGCGCGCTGGTGCCGATGGCCAGCACCACGTGATCGAACAGGCTCAGTGCCCGGCGCACCAGGTCGGTGTGACCATTGGTGATCGGATTGAAAGATCCTGGGTAAACAACGGTTGTCATAGCGCCCTCCCCGGCTCGCGATACTAGGCAGAGAGCCTGTGTGGGGCAACCTCGGCCGGTTACGGCGCGGGTGGAGTTTGGTCCTCGCTCGCGCGCAGCAAACCATACTGGTAGGTGCCCGCATGCTTGAGCCGTTGCGTTTCGAAGGGCGCGGCCGGCGGCGGTGCGCTGCGCGCCTGCTCGAAGTAGATCAGGCCATCGGGCGCCAGCCAGCCCTGCTCGTCGATCAGTGTCAGCCAGGGTGTAAGGCCCGTCGCGGCGAAGGGCGGATCGAGAAAGATCAGATCAAAGCGCTCAGGCGCTCCGGGAGCCAGGGTTTCCGCGTCCCCCCGATGCAGCGCCCACTGCGCCTGCGGCACGTCGAGTCGCTCAAGGTTTTGCGCCAGGGCATCCGCCACCGCGCGGTCCTGCTCGACGAACAGCACCTGCGCGGCGCCGCGGGACAGGGCCTCCAGGCCGAGTGCGCCGCTCCCCGCGAACAGGTCCAGGCAGCGGGCGCCCGGCAGCATCGGCAGCACCCAGTTGAAGAGGGTCTCGCGCGTGCGGCCGAGGGTCGGTCGCAGCCCGGGGCGGGCCGGGAAGTTGAGCTTTCGCCCGCGATACTTACCCCCGATAATGCGCACCGCGCTGTCGGAGCTGGTCGAGCGCGTCCTGCGTTGTCTAGGCACGAGGGCGTTCGCCCATGGCAGTGCAACCGATGCTGGCAACAGCGGTGCATGCTGCTACGGCAACCCTGTGCGGTAAAGCAGCGGCGATCACTCCTCAAGAGCAAGTGAGCTATGGCAGAGCGCGACGCCCCGGAAGAGGGCGGACTTTGGCGCCGCTTCCGGCGCGGCCTGAACAAGACCCGGACCCAGCTGGCCACCGGCGTCGGCAATCTGATTCTGGGCGAGCGGGAAATCGACGAAGCGGTCCTGGAGGAGCTGGAAACGGCGCTGCTGCAGACCGATGTCGGCATCGAGACCACCATGGAGATCATGGATCAGCTCCGCGAGCGCGTTTCGCGCAAGGAGCTCAACAACACCCGCGCGCTCCACGAGGCGCTGGCGACGTTTTTAAAGGAAGTGCTCGAGCCCCTGCAGGTCCCGTTCGCGGTGTCCGAGCAGCGGCCCTTCGTGGTGTTTTTCGTAGGCGTGAACGGGGCGGGCAAGACCACCACCCTGGGCAAGCTGGCCAAACGGCTGAAACTCGACGGGCACAGCGTCACGCTCGCCGCGGGAGATACCTTCCGCGCCGCCGCGGTCGAGCAGCTCAAGGGCTGGGGCGACCGCAACGATGTGCCGGTCATCGCCCAGGCGCAGGGCAGCGACAGCGCGTCGGTGGTTTACGACGCCGTCGAAGCGGCGC
>JBCDIK010000336.1:0-1738 GCA_038749065.1 Pseudomonadota bacterium
CCATGATGAGAAAACCGAGCGCAAGCGTTACCGCGATCACCGCGATGAGCGCGGGCAGCAGACGTTTACAGCGGCGCAGGAAGAACGCCTTCAGCCAGGGACCCAGGGCCGGCTGCTGCGGCCCGGTGAGCTGCGCTGCGAGGAGACCGGTAATCAGGTAGCCCGACAGCACAAAAAACAGGTCGACGCCGAGGAAGCCACCGGCCAGTGTCACGCCGCCGATGGGCAGGTGATAGAGGACCACGGCGAGTACGGCCACAGCACGCAGGCCCTCGATGTCGCGGCGGTAGCTGAAGCTAGCCGACATGATCCAGCAGCCGCTGCGCCCGCTGCCGCCAACTGTGCTGCGCCTGGAACTGTGCCAGGGCCGCGGCGCCCAGTCGCACCGCCTCGTCGCGATCGGCATCGAGCCGCGTCACGGCATCGACCCAGGGTTGCAGCTGCTGCGGTGGGAGCAACAACGCGTTGCGTTCGTGCTCGAGGACTTCACTCAGCCCCGGCAGCGCCGAGGCCAGCACCGCCTTGCCCTGAGCCATGTACTCGAAAATCTTCAGCGGCGAGCACCAGGCGGCGGTATCGCCGCGATTGCCGGCCACCGCCACACGATCTTCGTAGGGCGCGAGCAGCAGATCGCACTCGCCGAGGAATTCGGCGACGGTCGCTGGCGCGAGGCGTCCGACACAATGCAGGTTGGGCGGCAGCATGCTGTCTGCCGGCAGCTCGCGCGCGAGATCCGCCGCGCTGCCTCCGGCCAGGCGGAATTCGACTGCAGGCAGCGTGCGCGCCAGCGCCAGCAGCAACGGCAGCCCACGGCCGCGGTAGAACGCGCCGGCATAGCCGGCGACCAGTCGACCGCTGCGCCGCGGCGCCTTGATGGTGGCTGCCGCCTGGGCGGCATCGGGCAGTATCAGGGGCTCAGGCAGCACGGCGAAGCGCGAGCGGTAGTGCTCCGCCAGCGCGCCGGTGATCGTGACCAGCGCTGCGCAACGCGGATCGCGCAGCAGGCGTTGCTCCAGCAGCGCACGGGGCGCACTCGGCGCATCGTGGACCTCGTAGCAGAAGCGCGGCGCGCATTCGCGCAGCGCCAGCAGACCGTACAGATAGCGTCCCAGCAGCAGATCGAAGCAGCCGAGGGATCGGGCCCGTCGCAGATACGCCAGCAAGTGCCAACGGCGCGTAAAAGGGACGCGCTCGATCGCAAACGCAGGTTCTACGCCGTAGTGATCATAGAGCGCTGTTGTCGCCAGAGTCCCTTCCCGGGCGAGCAGCGTGACCGCATGGCCCGCCTGCCCCAGGGCCGCGCACATCTGCATGACGTGCACGCTGTTGGCGCTGTCGGAACCCAGCACAGAGCCCGCCAGGTACAGCAACTTCATCGGGACTCCGCCGCCGCCGGCATGGGCATTTCCGGAAACGCGCAGCGCAACACCTGCTCCTGCCGATTCCCGGCACGGCGGCCTGCCGCTGTGTCCGATGCCGCAAACAGGCCACCCGACCAGAGCGCCCGCGGAATGCTGAAACCCTGCTTGGGCGCTGTGAGGAGCGCCTCCGGAAGTCGTTGCCCGGCAACCCGTCGCAGCCAGGCCTTGCCGGTACCGATCTGCGTTGCCGGGCGGGAGAACACCAGTTCTACCAGCGCCTGGTCGAGCAGCGGTACGCGCGCTTCGAGCCCGAGGGCCATGGTGACGCGATCGACCTTGACCAGCAGATCGTCCGGCAGATACGTCAGAAACTCGAG
>JBCDIK010000337.1:0-1728 GCA_038749065.1 Pseudomonadota bacterium
GGTTTGCGGATCTCAGCTTCTTCCTGCTCGGCCGCGTCGCGCTCGCCTTGCCGCTGGTGCTGGTCGCCATCGGTGTCTGGCTCTTCCGGGCCGAGCGGGCGGTGCTGACCGGCGGCGTCGCGGCAGTGCGCGCCCTGGGCCTGCTCGCGGTGCTGCTCGGGCTGTGCGTGCTCAGCGCCATGCACTTCAAACCCGTTGCGACCTTACCGGCCGGGGTCGGTGGTGTGCTCGGCAGCGCACTGGTCAGTCTCGGGGTGCCGGTGTTCGGGCTGGTCGGCCTCACGCTGCTGGCGTTGACCGCGGTGCTGATCGGTACCCAGGCCGCCAGCGGTCTGTCCTGGCTCGCCGTCGCCGAGCGCATCGGTGCCTGGCTGCACGCGCGCGCGGCGGGTCTGCGCGACTGGTTTGATCACCGGCGGGATGCCCTGGCACTACGGCGACAGGAACGGCGGGAGCGGCGCGAACGCGTTCAGGAGCGGCGCGAGGCGGCCCAGGCTCAGGTTGAGCAGGCGAGCCGCTCGCTGCGTACGGCCCCGATCATAGAAACCGGATCGGTGGGCGCGGCAACAACCGCAGGGGCAGCGCCCGAGCCCGAAGATCGGCCAGCACCCTTGCTCAAGCCGAGAGCCCGACAGGCGCCGGCCCCGAAGGCCCAGTCGCCGCTGTTTGCCGGGCCCGACGGCCCCTTGCCGTCGCTGGAACTGCTCGATGCGAAGACCGTTGAGCCGGACAAAGGGTTCTCCCGCGAGTCTCTGGAAGCCATGTCCCGGTTGCTCGAACTGAAACTCGCTGACTTCAACATCGCGGCCGAGGTGGTGAGCGTGCAGCCCGGGCCGGTGGTCACGCGCTTCGAACTGCAGCCTGCGGCCGGGATCAAGGTCCAGCGTATCACCGCCCTGGCGAAGGACCTGGCCCGTTCACTGGCGGTGATCAGTGTGCGCATCGTCGAGATCATCCCGGGCAAGTCGGTGATCGGTATCGAGATCCCCAATGAGCACCGGGAGATGGTACGGCTCAAGGAAGTCCTGGCGAGCGACGCGTTTGCGAACAGCGCCTCGCCACTAACGCTGGCGCTGGGTAGTGATATCGCCGGGGCACCGGTGGTGGCCGATATCGCCAAGATGCCGCACCTGCTGGTGGCGGGCACCACGGGCTCCGGTAAGTCCGTCGGTGTGAATGCCATGCTGCTGAGCATGCTCTACAAGTCCGGCCCGGAAGATGTGCGTCTCATTCTGGTCGATCCGAAGATGCTGGAACTGTCGGTCTACGAAGGCATACCGCACCTGCTCACGCCGGTCGTGACGGACATGAAGGAGGCCGCACACGCGCTGAACTGGTGTGTTGGCGAAATGGAGCGGCGCTACAAGCTCATGGCTGCGATGGGCGTGCGCAACATCGCCGGCTTCAACAAGGTCATTCACGATGCCGCGGCCAGTGGCGAGCCGAAGCTCGATCCGCTGTGGCCCGAGGACATGGCGGAGAGCGCACCGGAGCTGACGCGACTGCCGCAGATCGTCGTCGTGATCGACGAGTTTGCCGACATGATGATGATCGTCGGCAAAAAAGTGGAAACCCTCATCGCCCGGATCGCGCAGAAGGCGCGGGCCGCTGGCATTCACCTGGTGCTCGCGACGCAGCGACCCTCCGTCGATGTGATCACCGGCCTCATCAAGGCCAACATCCCGACGCGCATGGGATTTCAGGTATCGTCCAAGATCGACTCCCGGA
>JBCDIK010000338.1:0-1701 GCA_038749065.1 Pseudomonadota bacterium
AAGGACCAACCGATGAAACGAACGCTCTGGAAAACGCTGGAGTCAACGAGCGTGCTGGCAGCGGCGTCGCTGGCCGCCGGCTGTGACAACAGCACCCCTGCAGATTCCGCAGAAACTGCAGCCGAGGCCAAGTCTGGTTTGGCGCACGATATGGCAGCCATGGATCCCGGCGCCAGCATGGCGGTCGCCGCCGAGGGCGAAGGCGGGGAAGGCGGGGAAGGCGAAGGTGAGGGCACCAGCGACACCGCTTCGCTGCTCACCGACGATGCGGCTTTTCTCGCCCAGATCGGCTTGATGCGGGGACACCTCTGGGTCGGGCACCAGCTTTATCTGGCCGGTGAAGTGGACATGGCGGCAACGCACATGAAGCACCCGCAGGCGGAGATCTACAGCACGCTGCTGGATGCCTTTGCCGCGCGCGATGTACCGGGTTTTGCCGACGAGCTGACGGCCCTTGCCGAGACTGTCACTGGCGACGCCGGCACCGAAGCGGTGCAGGCGAGCTACGACGCGCTGGTCGGCAAGATCGAGATGAACGAGCGTAACGGCGCCGATGTCTCGTCGCCGGCGGTCGCCGCTGGGGTGATTGTGACGTTGCTGCGAACGGCCGGCGAAGAGTACGCCATTGGCATCGTCGACGGTCAGGTCGCGAACGTGCACGAGTACCAGGATGCGCTGGGCTTCACGCAGATCGCCCGACAGTGGGCGGCGAGCCCTGCCTTTGCGAAGCCCGAGCAGGCGGTTGCGGTGGCTGCCAAGATTCAGGATCTGACGGATCGACTTCTCGACCAGTGGCCGAGCCTTGCGCCTGAAGGCGCTGTGCCGTTTACAGCGGAGCGAATTTACGGCGCGGCGGCTCGCGTCGAGCTCGACGCGCTTGCGCTACAGCGAGGCGGCTAGCCGAAACGTGCTTCGTGCTCGAGGATGGTGCTCGGGCACTGGTTGATCCGTCGGCCAGCCTGGCCTGAGATCAGTGCCTGGCGCCTGAACAAAGACCGTCAATGGCCTTTGGCGGGATCAGGGTGCGCCGACAAGTCGCAGGTGTGGCTCAACCTCGATTGGCATGTGCGCGCGCGTCAGCTCGTCTCCGTAGAGACACGAACAACGGACAAAGACCGGCGCCAGACGCTTGATCATCAATCGCTCGATTTGCGCGCGGGCTGCCTGCACCTGCTCGGTCTGCGCCAGCCGCAGGGCCTGGAGGACGACTTGTTCATCGTCACTGAGCGTTTCGCTGCAGGTACATCGCACCTGCAGGTTGCGCTTGGCGCCGGCGGCGAGCACGCAGAGCGTTTCATCGAGATAGGCACTGGCTTCCCCGCAGCCAAGCTGGGTGTAGAGGGGGCGCAGAGCCTCATCCATATTCACCCTCGCGCGCGTGGCGGCGGCCCAGCGGCGCAGGCTCCAGACCGCGAGCTGGCCTCCTTGGGAGAGTTGGTCGAGTGTGGTCTGCGCAAGTGTTTTGCATTCGCCGCGGCTGCAAGGGCTGGAATCTGTGACGGACAACGGTTGACTCTAGCTGGAACAATAATGAGAATCATAATCATTAAGTAGTTAAGATCAAGCTCGAGCGATCGAGCGCGACCCGGAACAGGCAGGACCATGCTGATCGATCTCCCCCAACGCCCCGACCCAGACGTAGAGGCTACGGAGCACGCCATGACGATGCTCGAAGAGTGTGTCGCGGGTCTTGAGGACCGC
>JBCDIK010000339.1:0-1698 GCA_038749065.1 Pseudomonadota bacterium
GGTTAACCGCCGCCCAAAGCTGCCCTGGCGCACCGGCAGCCGGGGCCGAGACGCTCGGCGGAGGCGGTTGCAGCTCCATCCGTAACGGGTGCGCGACCCGGAACTGATGGCGCAGTTCCCGCTCGAAGGTCGGCCCGAACGCGCGCAAGATCACCTCCGCCTGCCCGACCCCCTGCAGCTGCGCGAGCACAATCTGCTGCAGACCGTCCACAGAACGTTCGACCGAGGCCTTGGGCAGCCCCTCTTCGCTGATGATCTCCGCTTCGTATCGCGCGAGCGCGGACAGCCCCGGCGCTACCGCCACACCCGTGCGCGCATCCTCGAGCGCGAACCCGAGGGTCTGGACCAGCCCAGGCGCCACCTGGCGAGGCCGATCTAGCAGCGTCAGGCGCAGATCTCCGTAACTGAACAGCCGCTTGGCAGCCGCGTGGACCAGTTGCCACTGGCCGGGCTGCGGTGTTTTCAGGGTGACCACTTCGCGGGGCCCAGCCACATGCCAACGAGCGTTCGGTGGAGTGCGGTACTGATCGTACTGGGCGCCGTCTGGCGCGATCAGGGTGGCGACGGGCTGCCCGGGGTCATCCACTGCCGGGTTGCTCCGCGCGGCTCCGGCGATGAACAACGTCAGCTCCGCAAGGCCAGGATCGACCCGAAAGCGGACTTCGGGCAGATCGGCATCCGGCTCTGGCGGCGCGGCTCGGGTCGCTGCAGGTGGCTTGGCAGCCCCCGCTGCCGCGGCGGGTTGGCGCTCAGGGCGAGCGCTGGCAAGGGCCGGCAGGGCAGCAGACAGCGCCTGCGGCTGACTGGGACGAGGCAACTCGTCCAAACCGCGCAGCCGTCCTACGAGATCGGCCAGCTGCTCCGGGAGCGCCGCCAGGTCGGTGACCGTCACGAACTGGCCGTCACTGCCATCGGTCAGCGCTCGCAGGAGCGACAGATCGCCGAGCTGCGACAACACCAGCGCGTGTATGCGATAGCCGGCCCGAGCCAGCTCAGGCAACTGTGTCTGTAACAGCGCGCGGCGCGCGGCCGTGTTCTCCTCCGCCTCAGGCCCCAGATCCAGGCGACCATCGGTCAGCAGGACGAGGTCACGGGGCGGCCCGGGCCGCGATCGGTCCCAGGTTGCTGCGGTCAACGCCGCAGGCAGCGCCGTGCGTAACCCGACCGCCGGCAGCGCCCGAGCCTTGATCTGCGCCTGGGTCCGCCACAGGTCGGTGACGGGCTCGTGGTCCATCAGTCGATTGACCTGCTCGCCGAAGCTCCAAATGCTCGCCGGCTGAGCGTCCGGCAACAGCTCGATGAGTGCTTCGACCGCCGGGATCAGCAGCCGGTTCGGGTCGGTCTCTTTCATGCTGCCGGAAATGTCGACCAGCACCCGTACGTCAGTGGCCGGCGCCGCCCAGGCGGAGGGCGACAGCAGGAGCGCAAGGCTGCACAGCAACAGCAGGGCCCCGCGCGCACGGAGCGCTGACAGAAGGTTCATCGCTTAAGGGTAGCTGTGCTGACGCAGGGCGCCAGCGCCGACCTTACCCGGCCCGGGTCGCCTTTGCAGAGCGCGGCTCGGCGCCGCCAGAGCGCCCTGTGCGCCAGCGCAGGAACGAGACGATGGAAACCGCGATCAGAACCACCACGCTGGCCACTGCGAGAATGGCGAGCGCCGTCTGCGGGGTGCCATCGTCCTTCAGGAGCGTCTCGAAC
>JBCDIK010000340.1:0-1672 GCA_038749065.1 Pseudomonadota bacterium
CGCATCTTCCTGCTCCCGGTGCCAGTAGGGCAGATCGTCGGCATAGATGTCGGCGTCGTAGGCGAAGCCGCCGGCTTCCAGGATCAAGCGCCGGGTGTTCGGGCTGTCGCGCCCCGTATACCAGCCCAGAGGTCGGCTACCGGTCACCGCCGTGTGCACCTCGATCGCCTTGCGAATCTGCGCCCGTTCCTCGGCCTCGCTCATGAACTGGTGATCGATCCAGCGATAGGCGTGACTGGCGATCTCCCAGTCCGCATCGAGCATGGCCGCGACCGCTTGCGGGTGTCGCTCCAGCGCCATGGCAACGCCGAAGACCGTCACGGGCATGCCGTAACCGGTGAACAGCCGGTGCAGGCGCCAGAAGCCCGCGCGCGTGCCGTACTCGTACAGCGTCTCCATGCTCATGTGCCGATCGGCGTAGGGCCGCGCGCCGATGATGTCCGATAGAAAGGTCTCCGACTGCAGGTCTCCGTGCAGCACGGAATTCTCGGCGCCTTCCTCGAAATTAATCACGAACTGCAGCGCGATCCGGGCGTTGTCCGGCCAGCGCGGGTGCGGTGGCTGGGCGCCGTAGCCGATCAGGTTGCGGGGGTAGGGGTCGGACATTCGCTTGCTGGTTTTAACGGGGGCCAGGGCGCATCCTAAACGCATTGGCAGCGGCTGGCGGCGTCGTCCATGGCTCTCTCCATCATCGATTTTGCAAACGGTGCCCGGCCCGAGCGTCAGGCGACGCTCGCGCTCGAGCTGGATCGTGCTCTGCAGGCGCATGGCTTTGTGGCGCTGACCAATCCGCCGGTGCCGGTGGCGCTGCAGCAGCGGGCCTTCGCCGCCGCGCGGGCGTTCTTTGAGCAGCCGGAGGTGGCCAAAGCGCCCTTCGCTTACCGGGATGCCAGCGCCAACTTCGGCTACCAGGGCCCGGGGGTGGAAGCCCTGGATCCTGCGCAGCCAGGGGACCTGAAAGAAACCTTCACCATGCGTGCCGCCGTGACGGACGCTGATCCCGCCCTCTGGCCGAGCGAGGCCTTCCGCGCCGTGAGCCAGGCGCTGTATCTGGCCTGCACCGAGGCCGCCATGCTGCTTCTGCGGGTCTTCGCGCGGGCGCTGGGCCAGGCGCCAGATTGGTTTGACGATAAGCACACGGGCGAGAACATGACCCTGCGCTTCCTGCGCTACCCCGGGGGCCAGCCCGAGCATGCGCAAGCGCTGGGCGCTGGCGCGCACACGGACTACGGGTCGCTGACCCTGCTGATCCAGGAGGGGGTGCCCGGGCTGCAGCTGCGCAACGCGGACGGGAGCTGGTGGGACTGCGTGCCGCAGGCCGGCCAGGTGCTGGTGAACACCGGGGACCTGATGGCGCACTGGAGCAACGATCGTTATCCCTCAACGGAGCATCGGGTGCTACCGGTCCAGGGGCTCAAAGACCGCTACTCTATCGCGTTCTTCATGGACCCAGACTCGGACGTGATGGTGCGGTGCCTGCCGGAGATGATCCTGGACCGCCCGGCGCGCTACGCAGACACCACCGCCGGTGCCCATATTCAGCGCAAGATCCTCGCCACCCACAGCACCTAGGCTCTTTTTTGCACCATCATGAGGCGCGTTAGGTGCTTTGCCCGCGCGGGCCGCACAGCTATAGTGCGGCCTGTCAGGAAAGGACCTGCACTGCTGCGCC
>JBCDIK010000341.1:0-1659 GCA_038749065.1 Pseudomonadota bacterium
GAGAAGACACGGTCGCTCGTGCGGTCTCCCGGCTGCGCCGCGCCTTGGGCGATTCGGCGCAGGCGCCGCGCTTTATTGAGACGTTGCCCAAGCGAGGTTATCGGCTGATTGAGACGGTTGAGGCGCTCGCGCCGGAAAACGACATACCGTCAATGCAGGGCACGTCCCGTTGGCGCGTGGCAGCGGCCGGTGGACTGCTCGCGCTCGGGCTGCTTTGGGTCCTTTGGAACTTTTACGGGCTGGAGCCGGATTCCGCAGCAGGTTTTGATCAGCAAATTGCCCGTGCTGACGATCTCTATATGCGGTTTACCCGGGCTGACAATGAAGCCGCCATTGGGTTATACGAGCGCGTGCTCGCCGAGCAGCCCGACCACAGCGGGGCCCAGGCGGGACTCGCCAACGCCCTGGTGCAGCGTGTGGTGCGCTGGCCGCGCAGCGCCACGGTGGAAGGCGCCAGCTCGCTCGGCGAGGCGCTGGGTCGGGGTCTGACTCGTGGGCCTGAGGCCGCGGCTATCCTGGCGCGGGCAGAGGGAATGGCGGAGCGAGCCGTGCGGCAAGCCCCGAACGACCCGGACGCACTCAAGGCGCTGGCGTTTACGGTGTCCGCCAGAGGGGAGTTCGATCGCGCGGCCGAGCTCTATCAACAGGTGCTCCAGCTTGATGCAGACGCCTGGGGCGCGATGGCCAATCTCGGTGAAATCGCCTCGTTGCGCGGAGAACCGGCTGCAGCAATCGAGTATTTTGAGCAGGCGTGGTCGGCCATGATGCGAGCGTATGAGTATGAACCGCAGCGGGTCGGGCCATGGCAAGCGGCGTTGGGCGTGGTGATCGGTGAGCGCTACCAGGAGCTCGGCCAAACTGCCGACGCGGAACTCTGGTATCGGCGGGTGCTGACGCTGGCACCCTTTGAGCCGGAAGCAACGTCTCGCCTGGCGCAGCTGCTGGCCGCAGCGGGTGACATTGCCAAGGCAAAATCGCTCTGTGATGCCCTGACGGAGCGCGTGGGCGCCTATCCCGGCTGCGCCGAAGGCGGCTAGCTCCACGACAGGCCTGACTTTTGGTGCTTTCAACCTTTATCAGGGTTGCCTAGCCTTAATTTTTTATTGGAGTAACTACCGTGCGCCACCTTTTTTCTCTCGCTGTTCTGCTGTCCTTCGCCGCTTCTGCCCAGGATTCTTGGCCCGAGCTGTCCGGTCCGTATCTGGGCCAGCAGCCGCCGGGCACGACCCCGGTGGTCTTTGCGCCGGGCTTGATTTCTCTCGAGGGAGAGCGGGAGCTCAACGCGGTCTTTTCGCCTAACGGTCGGATCTTCATGTTTACCCGGACGATCGATGGCACCTTCAAGATGTTCTATAGCTCTCAGCAGGAGGACGGCTCCTGGCGCGAGCCGCAGATGGCCCCGCCGTCAAAAACCTACCCTGCCCATCGAGACGCGGACATGGCTTTCTCGCCCGACGGCGGCTGGGTGTATTTCATTTCCGATCGGCCATTGGCCGGCTACTCGCTGGATCGGTACAACATCTGGCGCAGCCGGGTAACGCGTCACGGGCTGCTGACCCCGGAACCGCTGGGGTCCCACCTCAACGGGCCCGGTCATGAGCTCTATCCTGTGCTGGTCGCTGACGGCAGCCTCTATTTTTCAGCCGAGCGCGATGACAC
>JBCDIK010000342.1:0-1632 GCA_038749065.1 Pseudomonadota bacterium
ATTGACCATGGTCGTTATCCAGGCCAGGCCGCCGGCCAGGCTCGCGGCGATGGCGGCGTAGCGATTCGGGGATACGGCGAGTGTCAGCAGGACCAACGCCAGCAGTCCGCTTGCGGCCAGCGCCAGCCGATTGCTGCCATAGCGTTTGCGCAGGCCCGGCAGCAGCAGCGCGCCGCCTACGGCGCCGATCCCCACTGAAGCCAGCAGCAGGCCATAGAGCCGCGAATCGCTGCCCGGAAAGCTGCGGGCGATGAGGGGCAGCAGGGACCAGAAGGCGCTGGCGCAGAGGAAGAAAGCCATAGCGCGCAGCAGCGTTGCTTTCAGCGCACGGTTGTTGGCGGCATGCCGCAACCCGGTGGCGATAGATCCTACGAGCGGTTCCGGGGGCAGCGTAGATACCGCAGTGGCCTGCGGCCGCCAGCAGAAGATGGCGACCGCGGCGATCAGGCAGCTCAGCGCATTGACCCCGAACGGAGCGGCGGTGCCGACGGCGGTGATCAGCAGCCCGGCGATCGCAGGTCCGATGGCGCGGCTCAAGTTGATACCGAGCGAGTTCAGCGCCAGTGCTTCCGACAGGACGGGCTTCGGCACCAGGCGCGGGACCACCGCCTGCCACGCCGGAGCCGCGAAGGCGGTCAGGGAGCCGATCGCAAAGGTGAACAGCACGAGCAGGCCCGGGGTCATGACGCCTGCGCTTACCAGGCCGGTCATGAGCGCAATGATCAGGCACAGGAAAAGGTTGACCCGCAGCAGTATGCGCCGCTTGTCGAAGCGGTCGGCGACCGCGCCGGCAAGCAGCGCAAAGCAGAAGATCGGCGCCATGGTTGCGGCCTGTACGAGCGTGACCGTGGCCGGTGACGGATCGAGCTCGGTCATCAGCCAGCCAGCGCCGACATCGTGCATCCAGGTGCCGATGTTCGACAGCAGCGTTGCTGACCAGAGCAGGGTAAACGCGCCGTGGCGAAAGGGTGCCCAGGGCGAGACGTTGGCCTCGGCTCCAGAGCTCTGGCCGTCGGACGTGTTGCTGGTAAGTGCCATGCCTGCAGCCCTCAGAATGCGAAACAGGAGCAGCCGAGGGCGCCCCAGAAGGCCGTGAGGTCGCGGGTCGGAATCGGTGTGTTCCAGGCGATGCCGTGATCATGTCCGTGCAGCGAGCAGTGGTTCCGACAGCCCTCGTGGCAGCCGCGCTGGGTGGCGGCGGCAGCGTTCGGAGCCGCACTGGGTCGGGCGGGGTTGTAGGCTCCCTGATAGCGATCGACCGGGGACCAGTCCGGCATGGCCGGCGGCAGCTCCGGGGATTGATCGCTGAAGTCGCCTGCCCCGTAGACGATGCGTCCGCCTACTACCGTCAGCACCGACTCGATGCGCTGGATGTCGGCTTCTGGCACGCTCATGAGATCCTCCGACAGCACCGCCAGGTCCGCGTACTGCCCGGCTGTGAGGGCGCCCTTGCGGTCTGCTTCACCGGAGAACCAGGCCGATCCCTGGGTCCAGAGGCGCAGGGCGGTCTCCCGATCCAGCGTGTTGTGTTCGGGATAGAGCCGCAGGCCGCCAATCGTCCGACCTGTGATCATCCAGTAGAGCGACACCCAGGGGTTGTAGGAGGCAACGCGCGTGGCATCGGTGCCGCCG
>JBCDIK010000343.1:0-1626 GCA_038749065.1 Pseudomonadota bacterium
GCCCTTCATCGCTGTCGCAGGACCTGTTCCGGCGTGACGATGCCGGCACTGTTATCCCAGGAGTGGCGCACGAAGGTCGCCACCGCGGCAACCTCCTCGTCGTCAAGCTGGTACTGATAGGCCTCCATGGGATTGCGCCAGGGGGCTCCAGCCTCACCGGGCCGTGATTCCGGCGGCTCCGGGCCGTAAAGGATCACGTTAATCATGGCTGCCGGATTGGCTGACTGGACGACCAGGCTGCCGGCGTTCAGCCGCGGTGCCATCTCCGGATCACCCTCGCCGGTCGGCAGGTGGCAGGTCCCACAATGCAGGTTATAGACCGTGCGCCCGCGTCCGAGGACCTGCGGATCCGGCGCGGCCGCGCTCGCGCTCTGGGCGTCGATAGCCGGCAGGCTTTTCAGATACGCCGCCATCGCTTCGACATCGGCAACGCGGAGATGCTGCGTGCTGTTCAGGATGACCTCGTTCATCGGCCCAAAGGACTCGAGGAAGGAATTGCGGGCACGATGCAGGTACGCCACCAGCTCCGCCTGCGGCCAGAGCCCGAGCCCGCGCTGCGACGAGGTCAGGTTCGGCGCCGACCAGGGCCGGTGCCCACCCTCGGGGACGCGATCCAGATACTCGCCGCCGCTCATGGCAAGCGCCGCGCGCTCGACCCCAAGCCCGTTGCGGGGCGAGTGGCAGGCGCTGCAATGGCCAAGCGCTTCGACCAGGTAGGCCCCACGGTTCCACTCCTCCGGCTGCGTCTCATCCACGGCCATGGCACCCGGCTCGAAGAACAGGGTTTTCCAGAACGCCATCAGCCAGCGCTGATCGAAGGGAAAACGCAGCTCGTTGGTCGGTGTCGCGCTGGCGATCGGCGGCAGGCTCCGCAGGTAGGCGAAGATCGCCAGAATGTCCTCGTCGGTCAGCCGCGTGTAGGCGGTGAAGGGAAACACGGGGTACAGATGCGCCCCACTGGGCCGAACACCGTGGCGCATGGCGTTCAGAAAGTCCCGCTCCGACCAGGCCCCGAGCCCGGTGTCCGGATCCGGCGTGATGTTGGTGGCATGAATGCGACCAAACGGCGTCTCGAACGAAAGCCCCCCGGCCATGGGCGCTCCACCCGGTCGCGTGTGACAGCTCGCGCAGTTGCCGGCAATCGCCAGGTAGCGGCCCTGCTCGATGGTCGCGGCGGCGTCCAGCGCAACCGGCGGCAGAGGCTGGTCATCACCCGGCGTGCCACTGCGGAGCACGATGAAAAGAGCCAGCACGGCTCCGGCAGCAATCAGAAGCGCAGCACCGCGCACCAGAATCGACAATTCAGTCTCGCAACCCGATAGCAGAACAGGAGAAAAGGCTTAGTATCCGCACGATACCGCAAGGCAGGATAAACCGTTGATCGAACCAGAACGTCGTCGCTCCGAGAGCCGCGGATGCCGGGCCGCGCTGTTGGCCCTACTGATGCCGCTGACCCTTCTTTCCGGGGCGGCCTGCACCAGCACTCCGCCTGCCGCACCCACCACGCCAGCGCCGGTGGCAGATCAGGAACTCGCCGACCGGCTCTCCGCGCCGAGCCCGATTGCGGCCGGCGACAGCTACTGGATCGAAGAGCTGACCTGGATGGAAGTCCGCGACGCCATCGCA
>JBCDIK010000344.1:0-1551 GCA_038749065.1 Pseudomonadota bacterium
GTTGAGGGCGTTGGCACGGGCCTGCGTTGGCGCATCAGCGCAGGTGCTGGCCAGCCGGATGTAGAGCAGCAGCGCCGCGGGATCTTCCGGCCGACGCTGCACCAGCTGCAGCGCGGTGTCGATGGCATTCGTACAACTGACCGCCCACTGGGCGACCGCCTGGCTCATCAGCAGCTCGTCGCGCTCGGGCTTTAGCCGGGATGCGGCGGCGAAATGCTCGGCCGCCTGAGACATCTCCCGGAGCCGCAGCGCCGCGGATCCGGCCAGCAAACGCGAACGAAAATCTTCGGGGTCCAGCTCAACCGCGGTCCGGTAGCTCTCGAGCGCCTGGGCGTCCTGCGCCTGCAGCTCCGCCAGCACCCCGAGGTTTCGCCAGGCTGGTGCATGGCCGGGGTTTGCCTGGAGCACACGCTGCAGCGCTGCCCGGGCGCCCGCCACTTCGCCGCCGCTTTCGAGCACCCGCGCATAGTTCACCCCCACCGTCGGGTTGTCCGGGCTGGCGGCGAGCGCCCGTTCGAGCAGCTCACGAGCGGCGGGCAGGTCGCCGTTGGCCGCGGCCAGCAGCCCCTGACTCATATAAAAGGCGTAGCTTTGGGACAGGCTTCGCATCTCGTCCCCCGCGGGGTCGTCAAACCGCGGGGACTGTTTGCCAGCGGCGGCCAGCGCTTCGCGCGCACCCTCACGATCGCCACTCGCGCGAAGCGCGCTGGCCAGCGGGTGCCGCAGACGGCTGGCGTCCGGCTGCAGCGCGAGCGCGCGGCGCAGCAGGCTCACCGAGTCACCATAGCGCCCCTGCGCCAGCCGCAGCAGCCCCTCCTCGGCGAGCAGCGCCGCCGAATTTTGGTGCTGCGCCATCACTTGGGCCAGCATCTCGTCCGCTGCCTCGAGGCGCCCTAGACCCAGCAGCACCTGAGCATTGAGAACGGCAACCGCCTCCTGCTCGGGCGCCAGCGCTAAAGCCTCCGCCAGCAGCGCCAACGCGTCCTCCGGGCGGGCTGCCTCCATGAGCGACAGCCCGGCGAGGTACGGCCAGCGCCAGCGGTCGGGGGCCAGCGCCTGAGCGTGCTCATACCAAGGCAACGCCTCGGCGTACTGCTCATGCGCGTGGTAGTACATGCCGAGTCGGCCTGCGGCGCCCGGATCGCGCGGCGCGGCGGCTTGCTGGGCGATCAGCTCACCCAACGGATCCGAGGGCTGCTGCGCCGCCGCCACCGGCACCAGCAGTGCCATGAGCAGCAGCGAGTGTGGTATCCCCCGCACCAGCACGGCCCAGGTCATCCGGTCGGCTGGACGATCACGTGATAGCGACCGGGCTCAAGCCCAGCGTGGCGGGTGACCTTGCCGTCGGGCCAGCGCAGCTCGACTTCAAAGGTGCCGGCGTCGCTGGCCAGCCCCCCGAGACCAAACAGTATCCGGGGGTCGTGGGCCGACAGGTAGCTGCCGTCGGTGCGGGAGCGGCGAACGAGCTGACGGTCGCCCAGGCGCAGGGTCGCCTGTACGCCGATCGCCGGCCCGCCCTGGCTGTCGGTCACGGCCAGGCCCAGCCAGCCA
>JBCDIK010000345.1:0-1534 GCA_038749065.1 Pseudomonadota bacterium
CGACGCACACGCAGTAGGCGACCAGCGCCGATGAGCCGCCGATCCAGCTGGCGCCCGGCACCAGGGCGAAACCGGAGACCACGGTGCCGGGCGCCAGCTGGATCGGCGGCTCCTCGGCGCTGGTTGCCTACTCTGTGTGTGTCGCCCTCTTTATGGCCTTCACGCACCGCAGCAACTTTCGCAATCTGCGGGCAGGGACCGAGCACCGCTTCGACAAGATTCGCATTGCCCACTGGCTCGGCCGCTCCAAGGGCACGTGAGCGACACCACGCTGGCGCTGGCGCGCCGACTCAGTCACGAACAACCAATCTCCGGCGAGGCGCTGGCCGAGGCACTCGGCTGCAGCCGGGCGGCCGTATGGAAGCACGTGGCAGCGCTGCGCGAACTGGGTGTCGCCGTCGAGGCCCAGGCCGGGCAGGGCTACCAGCTCGCTGAGCCGCTGGAGCTGCTGTCGGATTCGACGATTCTCGATGCGCTGGCGGCCTTCGCTTCGGACCGGGAACGTGACGAAGCAGCACCGACTGTGTCCGAGCCACAAGGGCCCGAGCACCTGCTGGAAGCCCTGGAAGTCGTTGAGGTCACGGGCAGCACGAACGCCGATCTGCTGGCGCGCCCCGAAGGCGCGGCGCACCGGGTGGCACTACTCGCCGAGCGCCAGACCAGCGGTCGGGGGCGGCGGGGACGGCAGTGGGTGTCTCCCTTTGCGCGCAACCTGTACCTGAGCCTCGGCTGGCGTTTTGAAGCCGGCCTGGGGGCCCTCGGCCTGCTGCCGCTCGTGGTGGCCGTGGCGGTGGCCCGGGCCGTCGAGCGGGTCGGGCTGGCTGACCATGGTCTGAAATGGCCCAACGACATCGTGACGCCCCGCGGCAAGTTGGGCGGCTGCCTCGTAGAGGTGCGCGGGGATCTCGGCGGGCCCTGCGATGCCGTGCTCGGTGTCGGCCTCAATGTCCGGCTTGCGGGGGCACCGGGTACCTCAGCCATCGACCAGTCCTGGGATCAGCTCGCCACTATCATCCCCGACATTTCCCGCAATGTGCTGGCGGCGACGCTGCTGCATGAGCTGCTCCGGTGCGTGCACCGCTTTGAGGTTCACGGTTTTGATGCGCCGGTCCCGGGAAGTGACTGGACCTTTGCTGAAGAATGGAGGCGTTTTGACACGCTCGCCGGTCGGGAGGTCGAGCTGATCGTTGAAGGCCCTGGCGAAGGCGCGCTGGAGCGCGGGCGCTGCTTGGGGCTGGGTTCGCGCGGTGGGCTGCTGCTCGAACGGGATGGTCAGACCATCGAGCGCCTCGCGGGTGAGGCTCGGCTCCGACCCGGTCGCTGACGACGTCAGCATCGCGGTTCCGGGTCCTTCTCCGACACGCCTCCGCCGCCAATTTTTTGGTCAGTTGGTAAAAATTTGCCCAGCGGGCGCCGCCGCCCCGTGGCTATAATGAGGTCACCCCTGCCAATCTGAAATTCGCTGCCATGATCCGACTGCTGGTCGTCGCCTTGCTGGCCTGTAACCTGCTGTTGGTCGGCGTCCATGTGGCCA